>CABYFG010000001.1 GCA_902518185.1 uncultured Pelagibacteraceae bacterium
AAAAAAAAGAGAAATTATTTGGAGGGGTATATTAGAAGAAAATATAAAAGTTGTAATTGGTGCAAGATCCTCTTTATTTTTACCGTTTAGAAACTTGGGATTGATAGTAGTAGACGAAGAACATGATCAATCATATAAACAGGATGAAGGAATAACATATAATGCAAGAGATATGCTGTAACGAGAGCCTCATTCGAAAAAATTCCTATTAACTTGGTAACAGCAATCCCATCTATAGAAACTTATGAAAATATTAAAAAAGGAAAATATAAAATCTCAAACTTAGAAAATAGATTCAAAAAAGCACCTTTACCAAATTATGAAATACTTAATCTAAATAATGTAAAATTAAAAAAAAATTCTTGGATTTCAAATGAAATTTTTAATAAAGTAAATTTTCATTTAAAAAAAAAGGACCAGGTTTTATTTTTTCTCAATAGAAGGGGATTTTCACCAAGTGTTTTTTGCAAAAAATGTCTCAAAAGCTTTTCATGTCCTAATTGTTCAATTAATTTAGTATATCATAAAAATAAAAATAATTTATTATGCCATTTCTGTGGTTTTAAGGCACAACTCAATAGAAAATGTCAAAAGGAATTAAGTTGTGATTTTATTTTTAGTGGACCGGGAGTTGAAAGAATTTATGAGGAGGTAAAAAGTATTTTTCCCTCCAAAAAAATTGAAATTTTTTCCAGTGATACTATGAACAAAAAAAGTTTCAAAAAAAAATTAGATAAAATTGTTAATAATGAAGTTGATATTTTAATTGGTACGCAGTTAATCTCAAAAGGTTTCCACTTTCCAAGTTTAAATTGTATAGTGGTTGTAGATGTAGATTTAACTTCTCAAGGACATGATTTAAGAAATGCAGAGAAAAATTTACAACTATATCATCAATTATCTGGTAGAGCAGGCCGAACTGGTAAACCCTCGATGGTTTATTTCCAGACTTATAATACTCAAACAAAAATAATTTCAGATATCACAAACAAAAATCCAAAAGTTTTTTTGGAAAAAGAAATAGAGATAAGAAAAATTAATGGGCTACCCCCTTTTCAAAGATTTATTTCTCTTATTTTAACAGGTGAAAATGAGATTAAATTAGAGAAAGAAGCTGCAAGATTTAAAACAGTTTTACAAAGTAAAATTAATGGAAAGATTTTAGGACCTGTTAGTGCGCCATTATTTAAATTAAAAAAAAAATACAGAATTAGATTATTAATTAGAGGCTCAAAAACTCTAAAATTGCAAAATTCCTTATCAACCATTATTCAAAATTATAAATTTTTGTCTGGAATAAAACTTTCAGTTGATGTTGATCCAATAAGCTTCAATTAGACCCCAAAAAAAGCGCATATTTACTTAATGTGTTACTTGAAGACTATATGGTCATATGTTAATTAAAACGATATTTTATTAATAATTCTTCAATATCTTTGAGGTGAAAATTGAGTAAAAATAAAGGATTTTCGATCACGTCTGCTAACAGATACTCGTTGGCTTTATATGAGTTAGCAATTGAGAATGATTTGATTTTTAAATTAGAGAATAATTCACAGGCATTTTTAAAAATGATATCGCATAATAAAGAATTTAAAAGTTTTTTAAAAGATCCCACCATAAGTTTATATACTTTTAAAGAAGTTATTAACAAAATATCTGAAAATTCAAAGTTAGAGGTCTTATTTTCAAAATTTTTAAATTTGCTTATTATGAAAAGAAGATTTTTCTATGTAGAACAAATACTCAAAAATTTTATTGAGATTTGCTCAGAAAAAAGAGGTGAATTGAAAGCAGAAATAAGATCAGCAAAAAAATTGTCACAAGAGGAAATTGATGAAATTGCTAGACAATTATCAGAAAACTTTAAATCAAAGATTAAGTTAAATTACAATCATGATGAAAGTTTAATAGGAGGTTTAATTGTACAAGTTGGAAGTACAATGATTGACACCTCCATAAAAAATAAATTAAATCAAATTGAAAATAAAATGATCGAGGCTTAGTATGGAAATTAATCCTTCAGAGGTAACAAAAATCTTAAAAGAAGAAATTAAAAATTTTGGAGAAAAAGCTGAAATTTCAGAGGTTGGTCAAGTTCTGTCTGTTGGAGATGGTATTGCTAGAATATATGGTTTAGATAATGTTCAAGCTGGAGAGATGGTTGAATTTTCAGATGCTTCTAAAGGTATGGCTCTTAATTTAGAAAGTGAAAATGTTGGAGTTGTAATTTTTGGGGATGATAGAAACATTAAAGAGGGTGATGTTGTAAAAAGAACTGGAAGCATTGTTGATACTCCAGTTGGAAAAGAGTTATTAGGAAGAGTTGTTGATGGCTTGGGTAATCCAATTGATGGAAAGGGCTCATTGGATAAAAACATCAAAAAAAGTAGAGTTGAGGTAAAAGCCCCTGGTATTATTCCTAGACAGTCCGTTAGTGAGCCAATGCAAACTGGTTTGAAATCAATTGATAGCCTTGTTCCAATTGGAAGAGGTCAACGTGAACTAATCATAGGTGATAGGCAAACTGGGAAAACTGCCGTTGCTGTAGATGCGATTATTAATCAAAAAAAAATAAATGAGGCTGGCGATGAGAAGCAGAAACTTTATTGTATTTATGTGGCGATAGGCCAAAAAAGATCTACTGTAAGACAAATTCAAAAAACCTTGGAAGAAGCTGGCGCTATGGAATATACTACAATCGTTGCTGCAACAGCATCAGATTCTGCACCACTTCAGTTTTTAGCCCCATATACTGGCTGTGCTATGGGAGAGTATTTTAGGGATAATGGAATGCATGCATTAATTATTTATGATGATTTATCAAAACAGGCTGTTGCTTACAGACAGATGTCGCTCATATTAAGAAGACCTCCAGGAAGAGAAGCTTATCCTGGCGATGTGTTTTATCTTCATAGTAGATTATTAGAAAGAGCAGCAAAACTAAGTGATGATCATGGGGGAGGCTCTTTAACAGCGCTCCCGATTATAGAAACACAAGGTGGCGATGTCTCTGCTTATATCCCTACAAATGTAATTTCTATAACTGATGGACAAATATTTTTGGAAACAGAATTATTTAATCAAGGTATTAGGCCAGCAATAAATGTCGGATTATCTGTATCTAGAGTAGGGTCTGCAGCACAGACCAAAGCAATGAAAAAAGTTTCTGGTTCAATGAAACTTGAATTAGCACAATATAGAGAAATGGCTGCTTTTGCACAATTTGGCTCAGATTTAGATGCTTCAACACAACAACTTTTGAATAGAGGATCTAAACTTACTGAGCTTTTAAAACAAAAACAATATTCTCCCATGTCAGTAGCAGAACAAGTTATTTCAGTGTTTTGTGGAGTAAAAGGTTATTTAGATGACATCGATTTGAAAGATATTGCCGAATTCGAAAATAAAATTATTGAAAGATGTAAGTCTGATAAACCGGAAGTTATAGACTCCATATTAAGCTTGGGAAAATTAGATGAGGAAAATGAAAAAAAAATTGTTGAAATAATTACTAATTTAAAAAAAAATTTTAAAACTTAATTTTATGGCAAGTTTAGATGATCTTAAAAAGAGGATTACAAGTGTAAAGTCTACACAAAAAATCACTAAAGCAATGAAAATGGTAGCTGCTGCAAAGTTAAAGAGAGCTCAAGAAAGTGCTGAAAAAGGAAGACCTTACTCAGAAAAAATGAACAATATAATTTTAAATTTATCAAATGGTATATCAGACAAAGAAAATGCGCCTAAATTATTAAATGGTACTGGAAAAGATCAAACACATCTATGTGTGGTTATGACTTCTGATAGAGGTTTATGCGGTGGTTTTAATTCGAATATTATTAAAAAAGCTAAAAGTTATTTTTCTAAATTATCTAAAGATAGTAAGGAATTAAAAATAATTACTGTTGGTTCGAAAGGTAATGACCAGTTAAAAAGAATTTATGGCTCCAAGATAATCGAAAAAATTTCTTTTAAGAACTCTAAATATGTAAATTACTTTGATGCAGAAAAAGTTGGCAAGTCAATAATAGAAAAGTTTAACAATAAAGAGTTTGATGTTTGTACTATTTTTTATAACCAATTTAAGAATGTCATTACCCAAATCCCTCAAGCTCAACAAATCATTCCTTTAAATGATGAAAATAATAATAAGGGAGATGAATTAAATGAAAGTTATGAGTTTGAACCAGATGAAGATGAGATATTAAATAATTTATTACCTAAAAATATTTCTACACAAATATTTAAAGCAATGTTAGAAAATTCAGCTAGTGAACAGGGTGCAAGGATGAGTGCAATGGATAATGCAACTAGAAATGCTGGGGAAATGGTTGACAAACTTACTATTGAGTTTAATAGAAGTCGACAGGCAGCAATCACAAAAGAGTTAATTGAAATTATTTCAGGAGCAGAAAGTTTATAAATGAGCAAAGGAATAATTACACAAGTAATTGGTGCAGTCGTCGATGTAAAATTTGATGGTGAATTACCAGAAATTCTTACAGCTTTAGAATGTAAAAATGGAAATAATCGATTAGTTTTAGAAGTTGCACAACATCTTGGAGAGTCAACAGCCAGAACAATAGCGATGGATGCTACAGAAGGTTTAAAAAGAGGAGATGAAGTAATAAACACAAAATCGCCAATTAAAGTTCCCGTAGGACCAGAAACTCTTGGAAGAATTATAAATGTTGTAGGTGAACCAATTGATGAAAGAGGTGTGGTAAAGACTAAAGAAAGTTGGCCTATACATAGACCTTCTCCAGAATTTAATGATCAGTCTACAGAGACAGAAATCTTAGTTACTGGTATAAAAGTAATTGACTTATTGGCACCATATGCAAAGGGTGGAAAAATAGGTTTATTCGGAGGTGCAGGAGTTGGAAAAACAGTCTTAATTATGGAATTAATTAACAACGTTGCAAAGGCCCATGGTGGATTTTCTGTTTTTGCTGGTGTAGGAGAGAGAACAAGAGAGGGAAACGACTTGTATCATGAGATGATGGAGTCAGGTGTTATTAAATCTGAGGGCCCAGGATCCAAAGCGGCATTAGTTTATGGACAAATGAATGAACCTCCAGGAGCTAGAGCAAGAGTAGCACTGACAGGATTAACTGTCGCTGAATATTTTAGAGACCAAGAGGGACAAGATGTCCTTTTCTTTGTTGATAATATTTTTAGATTTACTCAAGCCGGCTCAGAAGTTTCTGCTCTACTAGGAAGAATTCCTTCTGCAGTAGGCTATCAACCAACTTTAGCAACAGATATGGGTAATTTGCAGGAAAGAATTACAACAACCAACAAAGGCTCAATTACATCTGTACAAGCAATTTATGTACCAGCTGATGATTTAACTGACCCAGCTCCTGCAACTTCTTTTGCACATTTAGATGCTACCACAGTACTTTCAAGACAGATTGCAGAGATAGGAATTTATCCAGCAGTTGATCCTCTTGACTCTACATCAAGGATCTTAGATCCAAGAATAGTTGGTGATGAACATTATAGAGTGGCGCGAGAGGTACAGAAAATTTTGCAAACTTATAAATCCTTACAAGATATTATAGCTATCTTAGGAATGGATGAATTGTCAGAGGAAGACAAACTTGTTGTTGCAAGAGCAAGAAAAATTCAAAGGTTTTTGTCTCAACCTTTCTTTGTTGCAGAAGTATTTACTGGTTCACCTGGTAAACTTGTAGATTTAGAGTCTACTATAAAAGGTTTTGATTCAATATGTAAGGGTGAATATGACCATCTTCCTGAGGCAGCGTTTTACATGGTTGGTACAATCGAAGAGGCGATAGAAAAAGCAGAAAAAATGGCAAAAGATACTGCAGCTGCATAATGAGTGAGGAATTTAAAATTGAAATAATTAATCCTGAAAAATCTTTTTTTGTAAAAGAAGACGTCATAGAAGCAGTAATCCCAGCATTTGAGGGCGAAATGGGGATTTTAAAAGATCATATATCTTTTATCTCTTTCTTAAAACCGGGTTTAATCAAGATTTATTCTAAATCTGGAGAAGACAAGTTTTACTTAGAGGATGGAATCGTTGAATTTAAAAAAAATAATTTATCCATTTTAACAAGTTCGATATCAAATTTAAAAGATTTAGATAAAAGTAAATTACAAGATCTTCTAAAAATTGCGGAAGAGCAGTCAAATAAGAATGATATAAATGACCAATCAAAATATTTAGCTGATCAAAAGATTGAAGTTTTAAAATCTCTTAATTAAGAATTTCTTTAATTTTGTGCTGAAGATCTTTATATACTTGCAATTTAAATTTTACTACTACATTAGGTAAATTTTCTAAATCAATCCATTTCCATTCTAGAAATTCTGGTTTATCTGTTTTAATATTAATCTCATTATCTTCACCAAGATATCTCATTAGGTACCATTTTTGTTTTTGACCCTTATATTTGCCTTTCCAAATTATTCCCAATAAATTTTCTGGAAGCATATATGTAAGAGTACCATCTATTTCTTTAATTAACTCAACATTTGTTATACTAGTTTCCTCCTCCAACTCTCTATAGGCAGCAGTTAAATAGTCTTCTCCATTGTCAACTCCACCTTGAGGCATTTGCCAAAAATTTTTTGGGTTATCTATTCTTTTTGCAACAAAAATCTGATTCTTTTTATTTAAGACAATGATACCAACACCACTACGTAGTGGAAGCTTTTTGAATTTTTCCTTCATTTTATCCGTTGAGAAGTTTCAGAGCATAGTCTAACTGGTTATCAGTTTCAGATTTAATAACAAAGTCATCTGAACTTTCATTCACCTCTATATCAGGAGAGACCCCTACTTCAGAAATTGATTTTCCAGATGGTAGATAATATTTTGCAACTGTTAATCTAATAGCTCCATCATTTTTAAGAGGTATAATTGATTGCACAGAGCCTTTTCCATAACTATTTTCTCCTAATAATATTGCTCTTTTATGATCCTTTAAAGCTCCTGCAACAATTTCTGAGGCCGAAGCTGAACCATAATTAATTAAAACAATTATTGCCTTTCCATTTGTAATGTCACCTTTTTTAGCAAACCATTTTCTATTTTCTATTTGTTTTCTACTTTTTGTAGATACAATTTCACCATTATCTAAAAAGAAATCTGAAATTTTTATTGCTTGAGATAGTAAACCACCCGGGTTATTTCTTAAATCTAAAATGTAAGCTTTAACAGACTCATTTTTTTCTATTCTTTTAATTTCCTTTTCTATTTGATCTCCACTATTTTCATTAAAAGATGTCAGTCTAATATAACCAATATTTTTATCTAAAAGCTCAGCCTTCACTGATTTAATTTGAATAATTTCTCTTACTATTTCAAAGATTAGTGCTTTTTTTTCGCCTCTGCGCCTAACAGTTAATTTGATTCCAGATCCAACTGGTCCCCTCATTAATTCTACAGCTTCACTTAGTGATTTTCCCTGAACTTGAGTATCGTCAATTTTTACAATGTAATCACCTGCTTTAATTCCGGCCTTAGATGCAGGCGTATCGTCAATTGGTGATATAACTTTCACAACCCCAGACTCCATACTCACTTCAATGCCAAGTCCTCCAAATTCTCCACTAGTTTCTGTTTGCATTTCATTAAAAATTTCTGGAGACATATAAGCAGAATATGGATCTAAAGATTGAAGTAAACCATTTATTGCAGAGTCCATGCTTTCTGATTGATTTATCTCATCAACATATTCTTTATTAATTTTTTCTAAGACTTCACCAAATAAATCAATTTTCTCATAAACATTATTTTCACTAGAGATAGAACCATTTATAAAAATTAAATAAAAGAAAATTGATATTTTAAAAATTTTAGAAATCATATTATTAATTTTTCTTTTGGTATAAGCTCTGACCACATTTTTTCAAGTTCATAAAACTTTCTTTTTTCAGGATGAAAAATATGTACAATTAAATCTATTCCATCAACTAATTTCCACTCACTACTGTCTTTACCCTCAATTTTAGAATCTTTTACACCATTTATTTTAAATTTTTCTAATACTTGTTCTGATAATGACTGAATGTGCCTAGATGATGTACCACTAGCAATAATCATATAATCAGCCATCGAGCTTTTATCTTTGAGATCGATACTTATTATATTCAGTGCTTTATTTTTATCGAGGGTATTAATTACAATTTGTTTTAAATTTGAAATTTTATCCATTTACTGCTTTTAAGATTATCAAATTTTCCTTAATTGAGAAGAAGAAATATTGACTTTATTAAATCTTACAAATTCTAAATTTTTCTTATTAACTCTTCTATATGTTATTGAATTTAAAGATTTTTTTTTATATCCATGACGATCAAATACAATTAATTTGCATTTTTGAAGAATACGTTCCCATTTATACCATTTATGAAAATATATTAAATTATCTGCACCCATTAAAAAATAAATCTCATTTTTTTTGTTTTTTTTAAAATGGTCAATCAAATCTATTGTTTTATTAGATTTGATAGAATTTTCGTAAAATCTAACATTTATAAACTTGGTACCACCTATTATTTTTTTACAAAGTTGAATTCTTCTGAGAATACTCTCGTTAGTTTTCTTTTTTAGTGGATTTTTTTTTGTAATTGCCCAAATTATTTTATTGAGTTTAAATCTCTTATAAGCTTCTTTAGAGATGGTTAAGTGACCTTTATGAGCAGGATTAAATGATCCACCAAGTATACCAATTTTATTTTTTTTAAATTCCAATCTATTTCCTTATACTTCCTCTGCTAGTAACTTTGTATTTATAAGAAACTAATTGATTTAAGCCAACAGGGCCTCTTGGAGGTAAATTATTTGTTGAAATTCCAACCTCACCACCAAATCCAAATTCACCACCATCTGCGAACTGTGTTGATGTATTATGCATAGCAATAGAACTTTTAATAAATTTTAAAAATTTATCAGCACTTTTTTTATTTTCTGTAATTATACAATCAGTGTGCATAGTGCCATACTTGTTTATATGTAGTATAGCTTCATCTAGGTTTTTAACAGTTTTTACTGATACTTTTGCAGATAAATATTCTTTTGACCAATCTTTTTTTGCCGCTTTGTAAATTTTTCCTCTATAAAATTTTCTTACTTTGTTATCACCGATAATTTTACAGCCATTTCTTTCAAGATCTTCTAAAACTGGAATTCCAATTTTATTAATTATTTTTTCATGTAAAAGAATAGTCTCTGTTGCACCACAAATTGCAGTATTCCTCAATTTTGCATTTATAATTACTTTTTTAGCGATTTCGGGGTTTGCATCTTTGTCTATATAAGAATGGCAAATGCCCTCAAGATGTCCAATAATAGGAATTGATGATAGCTGTTGAACTTTTTTAACTAAACTTTTTCCTCCTCTCGGTATAATAACATCAATATATGGTTTCATTTTACTTAAAATAAAATCTACAGTATTTCTTTTTTTATAATTTATAAATTGAACAAAATTTTCATCTACATTATTTTTCTTTAATGACTTTCTAAATAAGTTTGAAAGTACTAAATTTGAGTAAAATGACTCAGAGCCTCCTTTTAAAATGACAGCATTCCCTGATTTAAAACACAAAGATGCAACATCTGATGTTACGTTTGGTCTACTTTCATAAATAACTCCTATCACACCTATTGGTATAGATATTCTTGAAATATTCAGACCATTAGGTCTTTTCCATTTTTCCATAATTACATTAGTTGGATCTTTTAATTTTATTATTTTTTTTATTGAGCCTATAATACCTAAAATTTTTTTTTCATTTAGAACTAATCTATGAATAAAATTTTTATTCAATTTTTTTTTATTTGCAAGATCAAGATCCTTTTTGTTGGCACTAAGAATTAATTTTCTATTTTTATAAATAAGTTCAAAATAATTTTTTAAAACTTTATCTTTCTTTTTAGAGGTAATATGATGTAAAAAAGCTCTTTTGGATTTTCTACCTATATTTATTAATTTTTTTCTCATTAGATTTTTACCATATCATCTTTATGGACAACTTCAGATTTTGAAATATAACCAAGTATTTTTTCAATTTCATTCGAATGATGACCCATTATCCTTTTTATTTCTTGTGAAGAAAAAGAACTTAAACCTCTTGCAAACTCTTTTTTTTTTATATCCACAATTTTTATATGATCGCCCTTTCTGAATTTTCCTGAAACCCTCTTAATACCTGCAGCCAGCAGACTTTTACCATTTTGTAGTGCTTTTTTTGCTCCCTCATCAATTACAATCTCTCCTTTTGGAGAAATTGAACTGATAATCCACTTTTTTCTAGCGTGTAATTTAGATACTTTAGAGTAAAACCAAGTGCAATTTTTTTCATTTTCAATAAGATTAAGAGGGCTCATATATAACCCATTAGCAATAACCATGTTACAACCTGCTAGGTTACAAATCTTAGCTGCCTCAATTTTGGTATTCATACCACCACTGCCCAATTCTGTCATACCCTTAGTATCAATATTTTGTATATCTTTATTTAAGTTATCAATTTTTTTTATCAACTTAGCATCTTTAAACATTTTAGGATTTTTTGTGTATAGTCCGTCAACGTCTGAAAGTAACACCAATGTATCTGCCGATACTATCTGGGCTACTCTAGATGCCAGTCTATCATTATCACCATATTTTATTTCAGAAGTAGCTATTGTGTCATTCTCGTTTACTATGGGTATGAAGTCTAGTTTGAATAAATTTTCAAAAGTTCTTTTAGCATTAATTGATCTTCTTCTCTCCTCAGTATCTTCTAATGTTAAAAGAATTTGAGAAATATCTAATTTAAATTTTGAAAATGTTTTAGAGAACAAATTCATTAATTCTATTTGACCAACTGAAGCGATTGCTTGACTTTTATCAAGTTTTAATTTTGTTTTATTATAATTCATTTTTTTACACCCGAGAGCTATAGCCCCAGAACTTACGATCACTATCTTTTTATTTTTTTTCTTTAATCTTTTAATATCTTGTGCAAAACTTTGTAACCATTTTTTTCTTATATTTTTTTTCTTATCTACTATTAATGATGAGCCAATTTTTACCACAATTATTTTTGAATCTTTAAGATACATAATTTAACAATTTTGATTTGATTTTAGATATGGAGTCTTTTTTAAATGTGGATATTGTAAAAACTTCTGATTTTACATTTTTTGAAAAATCTCTAATTATCTTTTTTAGCTCTTTTTTATTTTCCACCAAATCTATTTTATTTAAAACCACCAATTCATTTTTTTTTGAAAGTTTAATACTATACTTTCTTAATTCGTTTTTAATTTGTCTATAACTTTTTATTAAATCATCACTAGTAATATCGATTAAATGCAAAAGTGATTTGCATCTTTCAATATGCTTTAGAAACTTAATTCCTAAACCTGTACCTTTGTGAGCGCCTTCTATTAAACCAGGAATATCTGCTAAAGTAATTTCTTTATTATCGTATTTAGTTACTCCAAGATTAGGATTTAAGGTGGTAAATTTATAATTTGCAATTTTAGGATTTGCATTAGTTAGTGCTGCCAGTAAGCTCGATTTTCCAGCGTTAGGCAAACCTATTATCCCAATATCAGCAATTGATTTTAACTGAAGCCAAATAGTGAACTCTTCACCCATTAATCCTTTCGTAAATTTTCTTGGCGCCCTATTTGTTGAACTCTTAAATCTTGCATTCCCAAGGCCTCCTTTACCGCCAGATGCTGCAATAAACTCTTCCCCAGCCCTAATAAAATCAAATATTAATGTTTTATTATCTTCCTCTAAAACCTGAGTTCCCAATGGAACTTTAAGCACTTTATCGTCACCATTTTTTCCTGTTTTATTTTGACCAGATCCATTCTCACCCCTTTTGGCCTTGTGGTGTTGTTGGTATCTAAAGTCAATTAAAGTATTAAGATTTCTTTCAGCTTTCAGAATTACAGAGCCACCTTTGCCACCATCGCCTCCATCTGGTCCACCAAATTCTATATATTTTTCTCTCCTAAAACTTGGAGATCCGTCACCTCCGTTTCCAGCCTTCACATATATCTTTACTTGATCTAAAAATTTCATAATACAACACCAAATTAAAGTTGTACTATTAATTGGGCTTTACTGAAACAAAAGTTCTATCTGACTTAGTTTTTTTGAAAACTACTTTACCTTTAACTACTGAAAAAATAGAGTGGTCTTTACCCATCCCAACATTTTGCCCTGGAAATATCTTTGTTCCTCTTTGTCTAACAATTATATTTCCTGGTAAAACGGTCTCGCCACCATATTTTTTAACCCCGAGTCTTCTACCGGCGCTATCTCGACCGTTTCTTGATGATCCACCTGCTTTTTTTGTTGCCATAATAGATACCTAATTATTTATTAGCCTCATTTTTTATGTTTTCTTTTTTTTGAGATTTTGAAATTTTCTCAGCTTCAGACAAAACTTTTCCATCTTTAGAGTAAATTTTTTCAACTCTAATCATAGAATATTGCTGTCTATGACCATTTTTTCTTCTTGAATTTTGTCTTCTTCTTTTTTTAAAGATTAAAATTGTTCTGTTTTTTGTATTTTTAATAAGATTTGCTTCGACCTTTGCTCCTTTTACAAGTGGGTCACCAAGTTCTATTAGTTTACTATCACCGTAAGCCAGTATTTCATTAAATTCTATCTTTGTATTTTCTTTAATCTTAGGTAATTTTTCTATTTTTAAAATTTCCCCAGATTTAACTTTATACTGTTTACCACCTGTTTTAATTACTGCATATGACATAGATAATTCTTAAATTTCTCAAGCAATATAGTCCTGACGATATTTTAGTCAAGCTATATAAATTAGAAATTATCCTTCAAATCTCTCAATTTTGAAAAACTTTCCAAATCTTTAGCTCTTAGAAATATATTACATTGCATTTCTTCATATAAACTTGTTGGTAAAGTAGGAATTTTTTTTTTTTGTTTGTCTTGAGCTTGAATTACTTTTTTTTTAAGGTTAAGATTTTCTCTATCATATTTAAGACAAAATTTAGAATTCTGTAAAGTATATTCATGTCCACAATAAATCTCTGTATCAAGAGGAAGTTCCTTAATTTTATTTAGTGAACTGAACATCTGAGAATACGTTCCCTCAAAAATTCTCCCACAACCCAAGGAGAACAAAGTGTCTCCTGTAAAAATTTTTTTTTCTTTATAAAAATAAAAAGCAATGTGTCCTAAAGTATGACCAGGTAAATGAAAAATCTTAGCTTCAAAAGAGTCATCTTTCCAAATCTCATTATCTTTCAAAAGAATATCGATTTTAGGAATTCGATTTTTATCACCCTCAAAACCAATAATTTGACAATTATATTTTTCTTTTAAAATTAAATTTCCACCAATATGGTCACTGTGATGATGAGTATTTAAAATATATTTTAAGTTAATCTGATTTTTTTCAATATAATTTATAATTGGATTAGCCTCACCTGGATCGATAACACAGGCTTTTTTACTTTTCTTGTCTATCAATAGATAACTATAGTTATCCTGTAAACATTTGATAATTTCAACATTCATATTACTTTTCTATTAAAAATATTCCAAGTTCTGCAAATAAATTTTTAAAAAATAAATTTAAGTTATTAATCTTAGATATACTTTTATTTGTTAGAGCCAAAGATTTAAATATTTTAAAATCAATAACTTTTGAAAACTCAACAAAATCCCTAATAGTACACATATGAATATTTGGGGTATTATACCAATTATTTGGAAGAGTTTTTGTTACTGGCATAGTACCCTTTGTTAATAAATTCAGTCTAACTTTCCAATGACCAAAATTAGGAATAGTAACAATTGCTTTTTTTCCTATTCTTAATAGCTCTTTTATAACAGCTTGTGGGTTTACAAAAGCTTGCAATGTTTGACCCAGTATTACATAATCAAAAGATCTATCAGGAAATTGTTTAAGATCCAGCTCAGCGTTTCCTTCTAAAACGGTTAGGCCTTTTGCAACACAAGTTTGCACTTTCTTTTTAGAAATTTCAATGCCTCTAATATCAACTTTTTTATTTTTTTTTAAAAACTGCATCAATGTTCCGTCATTACAACCGACATCTAGTATTCTCGAATTTTCCTCTAATAATTCTAAAATTATTTTATATTCAGCTTTCATTCTTTAATTCCTTGTAAGATTGGTCTAAAAAATTTTTTACAGTCTGTAAAAAATCAGGAACATTTAATAAAAAAGAGTCATGACCTTTATCTGACTCTATTTCAACAAAACCTACATTTGCACCTATTGCATTTAAAGCAATTACTATTTCTTTATTTTCTTGTGTTGGATAAAGCCAATCTGAAGTAAAAGATATAACAAAAAACTTTGCTTTGGTTTTTTTAAATGCGTCGGATAGATTACCATTAAACTGCTTAGCTAGATCAAAATAGTCCATAGCTCTTGTTATATAAAGATAACTATTAGCATCAAATCTATCCACAAATACTGAACCTTGATATCTTAAGTAACTTTCAATTTGAAAATCTGCATCGAAACCAAATTTGAAATCATCTCTTTCTTGTAGTTTTCTTCCAAATTTTTCTTGAAGACCTTTTTTGGATAAATAAGTGATATGTGCAGCCATTCTTGCAACAGCTAAGCCTTTATCTGGAATTTTATTTTTAGAAGTATAGTTGCCTGCTAACCAATTATGATCAGCAGTTATAGCTTGACGCCCAAGCTCATTAAATGCAATATTTTGTGCAGAGTGACTATATGTGCATGCAATTGGCACAGCTGTTTGAGTTTTATCTGGAAAATTACTTACAAATTGTAAAACTTGCATTCCACCCATTGAACCACCTATAACAGAAAAAAGTTTTTTGATTTTAAAATGGTCAAGTAAATTTACTTGAGCATTAACCATGTCATTAATTGTAATAACAGGAAAATCAGTTCCATAAATTTTGTTGGAAACTAAATTTTTGTGGTTTGGACCGAATGAGCCCATACACCCACCAATTACGTTAGCACATATTACAAAGTACTTATTTGTATTGATTGATTTATCTGGTCCTACCACATTATTCCACCAACCTTCTTTTTTTGTTATTGGATTTATACCAGATACAAATTGATCTCCCGTGAGTGCATGAAATATTAATATAGCATTATCTTTACTATCATTAAGAGATCCATATGTTTCATAAGCTATTGGAAAATTACTTATAGTTTTACCACAATCTAGTTTGAGTGGTTTTTTTATAATAATTGTTTTTAAATCTTTATCATTTTTCATAAATATGCAGATTGTTGAATTGTGAGAAAAAAACTTTTTTAGCGGTTTTTTTAAAGCGCTCGCAATTCAGGTAAATCAGCGCACCATTTTTGTACAAGAAGTAATCAAGTATGTCAATTTTTTTGAATTATTTGACATATACTATATGAAAAATTCTTATTTTATTTATAAAGAACCTAAATTTAAAACATGACAAACTTAAAATTTAAGAAAATTGATGTAGACGTCTATGAACCAGGCAGATCTAAAGTCAAGAGACTAAAAAAAATAATAAAATTATCTGCAAATGAGTCTGCTCTTGGAGTAAGTCCAAAAGTAAAGAAATTACTATCAAAAAAAAAATTAAATTTTTCTAGATATCCAGATGGAAAGTCGAAAAAATTGAGAAGAGCATTAGCAAAAAAATTTAATTGTGATTTTAAAAAAATAATATGTGGCGCCGGGTCAGATGAAATAATTCAAATGTTATGTCAGCTTTTTTTACGACCAAAGGATGAAGTTATTGTCTCTCAATATAGTTTTTTAATGTACAGAATTTACTCAAAAATTGTTGGTGCAAAAGTAATTTTTTCAAAAGAGAAAAACTTTAAATTTTCAATTAATGAAGTGTTAAAAAATGTGACAAAAAAAACTAGAATAGTTTTTTTAGCCAATCCTAATAATCCAACAGGAACATATTTAACCAAATCAGAGCTTATTGATTTAAGAAATAGATTAAAAAAAGATATATTGTTGGTTGTTGATGATGCTTACTTTGAATATATGAAGAATTCAGATTACAAATCAGGATTAGATTTATTCAAAAATAAAAAAAATGTTTTTATTCTAAGAACTTTTTCAAAAATATATGGGCTAGCCTCCTTAAGAGTAGGTTGGGGTTATGGTTCAAAAG
This sequence comes from uncultured Pelagibacteraceae bacterium, assembly GCA_902518185.1. Lineage (GTDB taxonomy): Bacteria > Pseudomonadota > Alphaproteobacteria > Pelagibacterales > Pelagibacteraceae > Pelagibacter. The sequence continues at coordinate 16,156 of CABYFG010000001.1, forward strand.
AAATCATAAAAGCACTAAATGTTATTAAACCTCCATTCAATGTAAATGAGTTAGCCCAATTGGCTGCTATAGAGTCTTTAAAAGATAAAAAGTTTTTATTACGATCAATTAAACATAATTTTTTAGAGGCACTTAGAATTAAAAAATTTCTAAATAATTATCAAATATATTCTAATGAGGTAAGTGCAAATTTTTTATTATTAGACTTTTCAAAATGTAAATTTAAAGCTAAATATTTTTACAAAAAACTAAAAGAAAAAGGAGTTATCCTTAGGTCTATGGAACAGGGCTACAAAATAAAAGACACATTAAGATTAACGATAGGATCAAAAATTGAAAATGCAAATTTTATTAAATTAGCAGAGAAGATATTTGATAAATGAATAATATTTTAATTATAGGTTGTGGGTTATTAGGATCTTCTTTATTGAGAAAAATTAAGAAAAAAAATATAGCGAAAAAAATTTTCATTTTTGAAAAATCAAAAAAAAACCTAAGTAAAATCAAAAAATTAAAGTTACCTTGTGAAATAGTCAAAAAACCAGAAAATGTTATTCATAAATCAAAATTAATTATTCTCTGTACTCCAATGAGTCAGTACAAAAATTTAATTTTAAGAATTAATAAATTTTTAACTCCTAAAAATGTAATTACTGATGTTGGATCTTCTAAGGTGAGTTCATTAAAAATAATAAACAAAAATTTGAAAAAAAAAATTTTTTGGACTTCAAGTCATCCCATAGCAGGTTCTGAAGTGAGTGGACCTGAGTATGGGACACAAAACTTATTTGAGAATAAATGGTGTGTTCTGATTAAAGATAAGAGATCGAGTATAAAACAAATAAAATTTCTGAAATCATTCTGGAAAAAAATAGGTTCAAAAATTATTGTTATGGATGCAGAAAAACATGATAAGATCTTTTCTATTACAAGTCATTTACCACACCTGGTAGCCTACAATCTTGTAAAATCTGCTCAAGATTTTGAAAGAAAGCAAAAATATAACTTAATAAAATTCAGTGCAGGTGGCTTAAGAGACTTTTCAAGAATTGCTGCTTCAAATGAGGTTATGTGGAGGGATATTTTTTTTGATAATAAAATTAATATCTCAAAAGCGATTGATTTATTTATAAAAAATTTGAAAGATTTTAAAAAAGACATTTATCTTAAAAATAATAGGTCAATTTTGAAAAAATTAGTTCAAACTAAAAAAGTTAGATCGAAAATACTTAAACTTAAACAGGATACGAATAAGCCAGATTTTGGAAGGAACTAAATATTTTTTAAATTACTAATTTTTTTAACTTTTAAGAATGCCGTTTCATGAATTAATTTAATTGTTTGTTTTATCGGCATTATTAACACCTTCCTTTTTGGCCCATAAGCATGAATAATTTTAGATTCATTAATACATATACCAACATGCCCTTTCCAAAAAATAATATCTCCTTTAGAAAATCTATTAGTGTTTTTTTTTTTACAATATACAATTTGATCTTTAGTATCTCTTGGAAAAAATATTCTATTATAATAAAAATAAATCTGAACGAGAGCAGAACAATCTATTCCATCAAAAGTTTTACCACCCCACAAATATTTACTATTAACAAATAATCTAAAAATTTTTGAGAAATTTTTTTCTCTATGATTTATTCTTTTTGTATCTTTTTTTCTTACCCATCTATTTTTTTCAATTTCTAAAAAACCTTTAAAATCTCTTTTTTTAGATATACCAGAGGCAAAGAAAATAAATCTATTAGTTTTTTTGAATTTATTTTTTTTTTTTATAAATATATTTGCTTTTGAAACAAAAATTTTATGAGATGGTTTGAAATTAAAAAAAAAATTTTTATTTAATATATATCCAGTATAATTATCATAAAGCGTTTTAATTTTTATCCATTTATCTTTTTTTGATAAAATCTTAAATTTTTCTCCATATAAAATTTGAGAAACAACCTCTGAATTATACGAAGGTTTTAAATAAATATTTGCTACGGAATGATTAAAAAATTTATTTTTCACTTAGTTGGAGCTTATTTCTCATTATCCATAATATTATTAAAGATGGGATTACCATTAGAGCTGTGAGAATAAAAAAAGTACCCCAGTCACCATTTAGCCAGTCTACCAAAGCACCTGATGAAGATGCTAAAGTAGTTCTGCCAGCTGTTCCTATTGAGGCCAAAAGAGCATATTGAGTAGCAGTATAAGCCCTATCAACTAATAAGGAGATAAAAGCTACGAAGGCAACCGTTGCAAACGCTGCAGCTATATCATCGAAAATTACTGCCACTGCAAACAATATTTCGGATTTACCAAACCAAGCCAAAACACTAAACAATAAGTTCGTGCCTGCCATAATTATACCAGCCAAAAACATTGCCTTCAGGATTCCAGATCTTATTACGAATAAACCTCCTAAAAGGGTAAAAATTACAGTAGTTATCCATCCTAAAGTCTTAGAATAAATTGCAATATCTGATTTGCTAAATCCTATTTCTTTATAAAAAATAATTGACATTCTTCCTAAAAAAGCTTCACCTATTTTAAATAAAAAAACAAAACCTATAATACCTAATGCAATAGAAAAACCATTTTTTTTAAAAAAACTTATTATTGGACCACCTATCGTACCACCAATCCAGGTCAAGCATTTTGTAATTACATTTTCCTTGGTAAATTTATTTGAAAATAATTTATCATTTTCTTTTTGTTTTTTGACTCTGTCTGAGTTAGTAGTCTCATTAACAAACATCAAACCTATATTCATTAAAATTACTAAAATACTTAAAATTAGAAAAGTTAATTGCCAGTAGTTATCAAATCCAAAATTTTGTAAAATTTCTGCGGAAAATAAAGAAATTACACCTCCTAATTTATACCCTGTCCACCAACCAACAACTGCCATTGCAGCCCCTGCAGCCATAGATTTTCCTTCATTTTCTCCAATTTGCTCAATTCTCAAAGCATCAACTGTAATATCCTGTGTTGCAGAGGCGATGGCAATAATAAGACCAACTGTAATTATAAGAGCTAAATCTTGGGTTGGACTCATAACACTCCAAAAAATGAGTGAGACCAAAATCAATACTTGCATCAAAATGATCCAACTTCTTCTATGACCAACTTTTTTAGTTAAAAAAGGAATTTGTATTCTATCTATCAGAGGCGCCCATAAATAATTGAACGCATAAACTCCAAAAATTAAACCAGCCCAACCAATAGTTGACCTGCTTAATCCATCTTCTTTGAGCCATAAACTAAGACTACTCCCAATTAATACCCATGGAAAACCTGAAATTGCGCCCAATAATAGAATTTTAAGCATTCTATAATCAAAATAAATTTTAAACATTTCTGCAAAAGATTGCTTTTTTAACTCTATCATCTTAGTTTCTCCAAAAAGATGGTAAGAATAACACTAAAATTGCAAATAACTCAAGTCTTCCCAAAATCATACCTAATGTTAATATCCACTTTGATATATCTGGTAATGATGAAAAATTGCCGTTTGGTCCGATAACAGATCCTAAGCCGGGACCCACATTTGAGATTGATGTTGCTGCTCCAGAAATTGATGTGACAAAGTCAAGCCCCGTCAAAGATAGCAAAGCTGTAATTATAAAGAAAATTAAAAGATATAAATAAATAAAAGATATAACAGACGATATAAAATTATTATCAACAGGATTTTGATCGTATTTTAAAATAAATATCCCTTTGGGATAAATAATTTTCTTTAGCTGATTTGAGATAAAAGAGAAAAGAATTTGAATTCTAAATATTTTAACTCCACACGTTGTAGAGCCTGCACAACCTCCAATGAACATAAGTAATAAAAATAAGATCACAGGAAAACCACCCCAACTATCAAATTGGGCATTCACGTATCCAGTTCCAGTCAATATAGATATGACATTAAATAAAATTGCTCTGAAATTAAATGAATTTGATTTATCAAAAACAAGATATATCGTAAGTATGAATATGCTTAAAAGAATGATCTTAATAAAAGTTTTAATCTGAGTATCATTAAAAAAAACTTTTTTGTTGCCATTTAAAAATTTTATATAAACAATAAATGGCAAGCTTCCTAAGATTATAAATACCATCGCTGAAATTTCTATAGATACACTATTAAAAAACCCGATCGACTCATTATAATTTGAGAAACCACCAGTAGCAATTGTGGTCATTGCGTGAGTTAAGCTATCAAAAATATTCATACCGAGTATTTTGTAAGATGATGCGCAAAATACTGTTAATATCAAATAAATATAAATTAATCTAAGTGCGATTTCTTTAGATTTTGGAAGTATTTTTTCAGATGAGTCATTACTTGAAATTTTAAACAGTTGCATCCCACCTACATTCATTATTGGCATAAGAGTAATAGCCATTACAATGATTCCAATTCCACCTAACCATTGTAATATAGCTCGCCATAACAAAATTCCTTTTGGTATAGTTTCAAGGTCTGGGATTATTGTTGAGCCTGTAGTAGTAATTCCTGACATGCTTTCAAAAAAAGCATTAGTTATATTAAAGCTGTTACCAGAAAAAATAAATGGTAGAGAACTAAAAATTGCAATGCTTAACCAAGACAATGCTGTAAGTAAAAAAGCCTGTTGTAGATTTAATTTTTTATCATGGTCTAAATTTGACAAAAAAAACAATGTACCGAAAATTATTGTAATTATTGAGGCACCTAAAAAGGATGAGTCAAGTTCATCATAGAAGAATTGTGCAATGATAGGTATCAGCATAGATATGCCTAGAATTATTAGAAGTATACCTAAAGTAAAAAAAACAGTTTTATAATTTGTCATTTTGAAAGGACATTATTTTATGGTAAATAAATTTCAACTCTATATGAATTAGTAAAATCGTAAATTAATGATTTTTTTGAATTATCAATGATAAAAAAAGAGAATTTAGAAAAAACTAATGCATGGCCTTTTGTAGAAGCAAAAAAAATACTTCGAGAGAGAAAATCTTTTATTGAAAAAAAGGGTAAAATTATTCTTCAAACAGGATATGGTCCAAGCGGACTTCCTCACATAGGAACATTTGGTGAGGTTGCAAGAACTTCAATGATTGTAAATGCTTTAAAACATTTAACAGATCTTCCATGTGAAATTATAACATTCTCTGATGATATGGATGGATTAAGAAAAGTTCCTGAAAATGTACCTAATAAAGAATTACTTGAAAAAAATTTACACATGCCGCTGACTAAAGTTCCAGATCCATTTAAAAAATTTAACAGCTTTGGCGAACACAATAACCAAATGCTAAAAGATTTTTTAAATAGTTTTGATTTTAAATATAATTTTAAAAGTTCAACTGAGCTTTATAAAGCTGGTTTTTTTAATTCTTCTCTACAAGTAATTTTGGAGAAATATGATGGAATTATGAATATTATTATGCCCACGTTAGGAAAAGAGCGCCAAAAAACATACTGCCCTTTCCTACCAATTTGTCCGGACACTGGTCAAGTTTTAGAAATTCCAGTTAAAGAAATTGACAAAAATAAATCAAAAATAATTTTTGATAATAATGGTAAAGATTTGGAGAAAAGTATTTTAGATGGAAATTGTAAGCTTCAATGGAAGGTTGATTGGGCAATGAGATGGTATGCTTTAGATATAGACTTTGAAATGTATGGAAAGGATCTTATAGAGAGCGCAATACTCTCAACAAAAATAATAAAATTAATTGGCAAAACAAATCCCTCTGGATTCGCATATGAATTATTTTTGGATGAAAAAGGAGAGAAGATTTCAAAATCAAAGGGAAATGGTATAACTATTGATCAATGGTTAGAGTATGCCTCTCCTGAGAGTTTGTCACTATATATGTACCAAAACCCTAAAAGAGCAAAAAAACTTTACAAAGAAATAGTTTCTAAAACTGTTGATGACTATTTGGATCTGATTGAGAAAGCAAAAACTCAGAATGAGTTGCAGCTGCTAATGAATCCTGTATGGCATGTCCATAATAGCTTAATACCAAAGGAAAATATGATTATGTCTTTTTCAATGTTATTGAATTTAGTCGAAACAAGTAATGCAAATAGCAAAGAACTTCTTTGGAAATTTGTTAAAAAATATAAAAAAAATATTTCAGAAAAAGACAATCCTATCTTTGATAATTTAGTAGATTATGCAATTAAATATTTTAATGATGTAATAAAATTAAAAAAAAATTATAAAAAACCTAACGCTGAGGAAAAAAAAGCTTTAGAAGCTCTAGTAAAAACTTTAGATAAATGTGACGACAAAATGAAACCTGAAGATATTCAAACAATGATATATTCGGCAGGTAAAGAAAATGGATACACTGAGAACCTTCGAGATTGGTTTAAATTGATTTACGAAGTAGTTTTTGGAGATGAGAATGGGCCAAGGATGGGTTTTTTTATAAGTTTTTTTGGTGTGAAAGAAACAAAAGATCTTATATTAAATAAAATTAAATAATGTTTTCAAATTTAAGATCTTTAATTTTTAAATTAGATCCTGAGACGGCTCATAGTTTAGCAATAAAGTCATTAAAATTTAATTTTATTCCTAATATTTTAGATGATGAAAAAAATAACCCTCTTTTTAAGACAAAATTATTTAATAAAGAAATAGATAATCCAATTGGTATGGCAGCAGGATTTGATAAGAATGCCGAGGTATATAATTCATTGTTCAATTTAGGTTTCGGTTTCGTCGAAGTAGGAACTGTTACACCATTAGAACAATACGGAAATCCCAAACCTAGAGTTTTTAGACTGGTAGAGGATGAGGCTCTGATAAACAGACTTGGTTTCAATAACCTAGGTTCAAAAAATATTGTAGATCGAATTAAAAGAAATAATCCAACTGGATTACTTGGAATAAATATTGGACCCAACAAAGACTCAGAAGATAGAGCAAATGATTATATACAGTGTTTAAAAATATTTAATGGGGTCTCAGATTACATCACTATAAATATTTCTTCACCAAATACTGAAGATTTAAGAAACTTTCATGATCAAAAAAAATTAGATGATCTTCTAAAATTAATAGATAAAGAGAAGAGAGATCTTAACTCTAAAACACCTATAGTGGTAAAAATATCACCAGACATAAATGATAAAGAAATTATGAAAATATCAGAAGTGCTTTTAAATAATGAGATAGAAGCAACTATTATCTCTAATACATCTGATACAACAAGAGAAAATTTACAAAATAATCAAAGTTATCAAAAAGGAGGATTATCTGGAAAACCTTTAGAGTCCAAATCTTCTAAGTTAATCAGAAAATTTTTTAAAGTTTTAAAAGGTAGAATTAAAATTATAGGTGTAGGTGGTGTAGACTCTGGCAGATCTGCTTATCAAAAATTTTTAGCTGGAGCTGATTATTTACAACTTTATACAGGCATGGTCTTTAGAGGCCCAAATATTGTTAGTCTCATTAAAAAAGAGCTTAAGGAAATATTATTAAAAGATGGTGTAAAAAACTTTAATGAAATAGTAGGAAAAAAGGATTAGGGTAATCTAATAAACTTGACGCCATCTATATCTCACCTTATATAGTCGATCTTGATATGGCAAAAAAATGTGAATTAACCGGAAAAAATCCAATGAAAGGTCATAATGTTAGTCATGCTAATAATAAGACAAAAAGAAGATTCTTACCTAATCTAAAAAAAGTAAAATTTACGAGTGAACTTTTAAAAAGAAGCTTAAAATTGACGGTTAGTAATGCAGGGGTTAGATCAGTAGACAAAAAAGGTAGTTTTGATGAATTTCTAAAATCTGTAAAAAACAAAAATTTATCGCCTAGATTAAAAAAATTAAAAAAAAGTTTATTAATAAAATCTCCGTTTCAAAAAAAACCTGTTCAATCTAAGACTGCCTGATGAACAAAATATTCTTGACGCTCTCATTTTTAATGGGGTTAGTAGTACTATCTTCTAATTATTTGGTCCAATTCCCAATTAAATATTATGGATTAGAGGAAATATTAACATATGGAGCTTTCAGTTACCCAATTGCATTTTTGATAACAGATCTAGCCAATAGATCTTTTGGAAAGTTGATAGCTAGAAAAATTGTTTATATCGGTTTTTCAATTGGAATTATATTTACATTAGTATTTTCTACTAATTTCACCGATCTCATTTCAATACGAATAGCGATTGGATCAGGAACAGCATTTATTATTGCACAGCTATTAGATGTTCAAATATTTGATCAATTGAGACAAAAAAAATGGTTCGTTGCTCCTTTAACATCCTCTCTAATTGGATCTACTGTGGATACTTTTTTGTTTTTTTCTATCTCTTTTTATGGAACAGTAATACCGTGGTTAACATTATCTCTTGGTGATTTAGCAGTTAAAATTTTTGTTGCCTTAGTAATGTTGATACCTTTTAGATTGTTATTAGGTACCTTAAAAGCAGTATAATTAAATATTAGGTTCTTGTTGAGTCATACAATGTATTGCACCAAAACCCCATATTAACTTACTACAGTCAATTGTCTCAATTTTTCTATTTTTAAAATAATTTTTAAAAATTTTTATTGCAAAATTATCCTCTTTTACTTTAAAAATTGGGACTAGCACTTTTTTATTACAAATATAAAAATTCATATAACTAGCAGGAACTCTCATCTTATTTATAAAAATTGGTGAGGGCATAGGTACTTTTATGATTTTAAATTTTTTACCTCTTTCATCTCTAGAATTCTGTAAAATTTTAAAATTTTCATTAAGGTTTTTATAATTTTTGTCATTTTTGTTTTTTTCAATAGCTGTCATAATTGTATTTCTTGAAACAAATCTAGAAATATCATCAACATGGCCATGGGTATCATCGCCAACAATTCCTTTTTTAAGCCATATAAAATTTTTTATGTTCAAATATTTGTTAAATATTTTCTCATAATCTTTCTTTTTAAAATCTTTATTCCTCTCTTGAATTGTACTTAATAAACATTCCTCTGTTAATAAAATTGATCCTGCACCATTTACATCAAAAGCTCCTCCTTCCATTATTACTTTTCTTATTTTCCCATTTTTTTTGATCATTGGATTAATTTTTTTCAAATTGATAATTTTACTCAAAATATTATTCACTTTATTGTCATTTTTATAATTTTTATATTTTGCCCACCCGTTAAATGAAAAATTTATTATTATTTTTTTCTTATATTCTTCGTTGATTAAAAAGATTGGACCTGAGTCTCTTAACCATATTCTATCTGTTTTTACTTTATGAAAATAAATATTTTTGATTTTTCTTGATTTTACAATCTTCTTAATACTTTTACTTTTATTATGGATAACCAGATTAACTTTTTGGTGTTTTGAAATTTTATATATAATTTCCAAAATTACTTCAGGAATAAATTTATATAGACCAGGCCAATCGTTTTCATTATATGGCCATGCAATCCAGACTGATTTTTGACTCTCCCATTCCCCAGGCATTCTAAATCCATCAAGTCTTTCAGTCATCTTCAGGATTCTTTAATATACCTTTATAAAAATCAATTCTTCGATCACGTAAAAAAGGCCAATGTTGTCTAATTTTATCAATTTTTTTGTAATCAACTTCACGGATTAAAATTTGCTCTTTATTGTTGCTTAGTTTTCCGATTATTTGACCACTTGGATCAATTATCATTGAATTTCCCCAGAATTCTATTTTCTTCTTACCTTTTTTTTCAGATCCAACTCTGTTTATGGCAACCACGTAAATTCCATTTGCAATAGCATGGGATTTTTGCATTGTAATCCATGAATCTAATTGAGATTTTCCAAATTTCCTTTTTTCTTTTGGGTGCCATCCAATAGCAGTCGGGTAGAAAATTATTTGTGCACCTTTTAGTGCAGTTAGTCTAGCAGCTTCAGGAAACCATTGATCCCAACATATCAAAGGTCCAATTTTACCAAATTTTGTTTTTATTGATTTAAATCCTAAATCCCCAGGGGTAAAATAAAATTTTTCATAATACCCAGGGTCATCTGGAATGTGCATTTTTCTATACTTTGACAATATTTTACCCATATCATTTATTACGACACTTGTATTGTGATAGAAACCATGAGTTTTTTTTTCAAATAATGAAATGATTAATACTATTTTTAGATCTTTTGCTAAATCACAAAATATTTTTGTTGTTCTTCCTGGTATTTTTTCAGAAAGTCTAAAATTTGAGTGATTTTCTGTCTGACAAAAATAATTAGATAAAAATAATTCTGGTAAACAAATTATCTTTGCTTTTTTTGATGCAGCTTTTTTTACATTTTTAATTGCCGAAACTAAATTTTCTTGAATATTCTTTGAGATTTTACTTTGAATAATCCCAATTTTAACTTTTTTGACCATTAATCAAAATATTTTGGAGAAGTTTTTTCTATCTCTATTTTTCCATTCTCCAGTATGATAGGCATTACTTGCAATTAACGGTAGAACACTAGTTGCTTCTGCAAAAACCATTTGCTCTTTGGTTGTATCAACTTTACCCCACGAGCTTGCCTCTTTTAGTGTTGAGCTGCTACATGCACCATCCCTTGAATCAGCAACTGTAATTTGAATGGCATATTTGTGCATATCTACCTCTTTTCCTAAAAGTTCGGCGCAAATTACTGTATCTTGTATAAAATTTTTAGGAACACCACCACCAATCATAAATAATCCTGAACCTTTAGATTTAACTTTTATTTCTGTTAATTCTCTAAATTCTCTTATGGAGTCCATAGTTATATGATTTTTTGGATTTCTCTCTTGGTGCATTACTAATCCAAAACCTGCACTCGAGTCAGTAAATGCTGGGCAGAATATTGGAACATTATTATCATACGCTGTTTCAATCAGAGATCCCTTTTTTTTTGCATTTGACTTTAAAAACTTACCAATTTCTTTAATAAACTCTCTTGAAGTATAAGTTTTTGGTTCTAGTTTATCAGCGATTTCTCCAATTTTTTTGTCACAAAATTGAAGCTCTTCTTCATCAATGTAAGTGTCATATATCCTATCTATGTAATTTTTTCTAAGTTCACTATCGTTTTGATGTTGTGAACCTTGATAATGTTTAAATCCAAGTGCCTCAAAAAAATCCATATCTATTATAGATGCTCCAGTTGCAACGATTGCATCTACCATGTTATATTTGACTAAATCTCTGTAAATATTCATACACCCAGCTGCTGAAGTGGATCCTGCTAATGTTAAAAAAATTGTACATTCTTTGTCTTTCAACATTTCATTATAAATATTGGCTGCATTAGCAGTTTCTCTTGAAACAAAAGACATTTTTTCCATGGAAGAGATAATTTTTCTAGAGTCAAAAGATGTAATATCAATATGTTCTACAGGTTTTTTTAAGAAATCTTTTTTACTGTTGTGACCAAGATTTTTATTTTCTGACATTAAGCAACTAAAGTAGCTTTGTCTGAATTCTTATCATACATAGACATTATTGGATCATCCTCAACCTCATAAATTTCATCTGAATAATAACCATTAAATTGAGTTCTAAAGGTTAAACCATACGATCCTAGTTGGCCAAGTTCAATGTAATCATTTTCTTTAATGTTATTTGGAAGTAGGAAAGGACCTTTCATATAATCCATACTGTCACACGTAGGTCCATAAAAATCAAATGCAGACATTTTTTTTGAAATAATTTTACTTGAAGTTTCTTTAATCAATTTTGATGGAAAAACTATATTTGGCGTTCCAGCATCAAAGAGTGTACCGTAAGTGCCATCATTAATATAAAGCTTTTGTTTCTTTCTTAAATTAACCCTGACAATAGTTGATCCACTTTCTGCAACCAAAGCTCTACCAGGTTCACAAATAATTTGAGGCATTTTTTTTAGATTTAAATTTTCCAAACTCTTTCTAATTTCCATCATATAACTGTCTAAAGATTGTGGCACAAGATCAGGATAAATTGTTGGGAACCCACCACCGATGTTTATGTAATCTGGAATTATTTTAGTTTTTTTAATTATATTTCCCATTTCTTTAATCCCTTTGGAATATGAAATTGGATGCATACATTGAGAGCCAACGTGAAAACTTAATCCAATTTTTCTTGAATGAAGTTTTGCAAGTCTTAGTAGACCTGAAGCCTCTGAATTCAATGCACCAAATTTTTTTGACAAATCTATTTCGGCATGTTCATTGGATACTGCAACTCTGATAAATAATTCTAAATCTTTAGCATTACCTGTAGTTTCGATAATCTTTATTAATTCGTCTTTAGTATCTAACGCGAAAGTTTTAATTCCAAAATTGTAATATGCCTCTTTAATACTCTCTCTACTTTTAACAGTATGCATAAAAGAACATTTAGCAGAATTGTCGAATTTTCTTACTGCTTTGATTTCCTCAATAGATGCAACATCAAATTGATTAATTCCACTTTTTATTAAAGTTTTAATTATTTCTGAATTGGGATTAGTTTTAACAGCATACAATATTTGTCCTGGGAACTTTTTTTGGAAGAATTTTGAGGCAGAAAGAATAGAATTCTTCCTTATACAATATACAGGTTTTTCCGGTTTCAGTTGATTTACTAATTCCTCAACTGACTTAAATTTTTGCATTTTTAATGCTCCCTAAAAAAATTTAACAAAAAAAAGCTTTTTTAAAAAAAACTTTAATAATTGCACCGATAGTTCAATAGTTATTCAATGTAAAGTAAATAATCACCTATTGAATTGTGGAAAAAAACCTCCATATTAGACATATGAAAAATGAAGCTACACTTCAAAATCTAGCAGATTTCGACAATAAATCCTTATTGATTGTCGATGATGATAACCCTTTTAGGGAGAGATTAGCAAGAGCTATGGAAAAAAAAGGATTTGAAGTTATTCAAGCTGAAGGTGTAAAGAAAGGCATAGATTCAGTTAAAGCAAAAAAACCCGGTTTTGCAGTAGTCGATTTAAGGCTTGGAGATGGTAATGGATTGGAAGTAGTAAAAGAAATTCAGTCATCTAATTCTTCTAGCAGAATAATAATGTTAACAGGCTATGGAAATATTCCGACTGCAGTTGCAGCTATTAAAGAGGGTGCTATTGATTATCTGGCTAAACCCGCAGATGCTGATGATGTAGAGAAGGCACTTTTAGCAGATCCTTCTAAAAAAGCTGCTCCTCCAGAGAATCCCATGTCGGCTGACAGAGTAAAATGGGAGCATATTCATAGAGTATTTGAACTTTGTAATAGAAATGTATCTGAAACAGCCAGAAGACTCAAAATGCACAGAAGAACGCTTCAAAGAATCTTATCTAAAAGATCTCCTAAATAAATCTTTTTATATTCAAAATTTTTTTAGTTAAAAGAGTAAGAATTGTTATTTTAAAAAATTCTGCAAGTAAAAAAGGTGCAACACCTAATTTGAAAAGAGGTTTATCCCAGCCTATAGCAATTCCAAGCCATAAAACACCCAGAATATAAATTGTTGAAACAGAAAAAATTAATTTGAAGAAAATAATCAAATAATTATCTTTTACTCTAATAAATGAGGCAAGATAACAAGCTGAGATAAATCCCAATAAGTATCCCATTGTTGGACCAGTGAAATAAACCCATCCAACACCCCTTTCTGGCGAATTTGAAAAAACAGGAAAACCAATGATCCCTTCTAACAAATACAAGCATACAGAAAGTAATGCTATTTTATAACCTAAAATAATACCTAAAAATAAAACCATGAATGTTTGCATTGTCATTGGCACAGGGTAGAAAGGTATTTTTATTTTTGCAGAAATTATAAGTGCAATAGAGCTCAAGAAAATGATTAATACGTGTTTTAATATTTTTAATTGTGAATTTTGCTTTATAACTTCCATAAAAAATAATACTCTTATTTTTATTGATAATCTATATTAAATTATAATGATTAAAATTCAAAATACAGATCATTTTTATCTAATTGATGGTTCTGGTTATATTTTCAGAGCTTACTATGCACTTCCGCCTTTAACTAGAAAAAGCGATGGATTACCAACAGGAGCAGTTAATGGTTTCTGTAATATGCTTTTTAAACTTCTCGAAGACTCAAAATCTCCTCAGAATTCACAAAAACCTACACACTTTGCTGTAATCTTTGACTCAGCCAGAAAAACATTTAGAAATGAAATATACGCCGATTACAAAGCAAACAGATCAGAAGCGCCTGATGATTTAGCGCCACAATTTGAATATATAAGAAAATCTGTTCAAGCTTTCAATCTTCCAAGTGTAGAGTTGATTAATTATGAGGCTGATGATTTGATTGCAACATATGTAGATCAAATTTTAAAAATTGGTGCAAAAGCAACAATAGTTTCTTCAGATAAGGATTTGATGCAACTATTCAAAAAAAATGTCCGAATTTTTGATCCAATGAAAAATAAATTTATAACTGATGAGGATGTTAAAAATAAATTTGGGGTGAGTCCAAATAAAGTAATTGATGTTCAGGCTTTAGCTGGAGATAGTAGTGACAATGTCCCAGGAGTTCCAGGTATAGGAGTAAAAACTGCTGCAGAGCTTATAAATAAATATGGCACTTTAGAAAAACTTTTACAGTCTGCAAATGAAATTAAGCAAAACAAAAGAAGAGAAACACTCATAGAAAATAAAGACAAGGCTTTAATAAGTAAAAAACTTGTTTCCTTAAATCACAAAGCACCAATTAATAAAAAACTTATAGATTTTAAATTGAAGGATATCGATAAAGATAAACTTTATAAATTTTTGAGAGAAATGGAATTCAACAGATTATTAAGTTCGGCTATATCTGTATATGGAGAACCAAGTTTAAAAAGTGATAAGATAGAAGATAAAATACAAAAAAAAATTCAACCTATTACTAAAGATAACTATTACCTAATTAGAGATCCAAAAGAATTGGATGATTGGATTAAAGATGCAGAAAAAATGGGTGAAGTTGCAGTCGATACTGAAACGAGTTCATTAGATCCTCATCAGGCAGATTTAATTGGAGTTTCTTTATGCTCAAAGATTGGTAAAGCCTGTTATATTCCTATAGCTCATAAAACAAAAAAAAATATTGATCAGAATATAGTTTTAAAAAAATTAAAAACACTTTTAGAAGACCCAGGTATAAAAAAGATAGGTCAAAATATAAAGTTTGATTTTATTGTTTTTTATAAGCGTGGCATCAACATTAAATCCATGGAGGATACCATGTTAATGTCTTATGTTTTAGATGCTGGAAAAAATAGACATAACATGGATACTTTATCAGAGATTCATTTAGGTCATAAAACAATTTCTTTTAAAGATTTAGTTGGAACTGGAAAAAAACAGATTAATTTCTGTGAGGTTGAAATTGAGAAAGCAAAAAACTATGCTGCAGAAGATGCTGATATAACTTTAAGATTATACAAAAAGTTTTATAAAAGTCTTAAAGATGAAAAAATGACAAGTGTATATGAAATTTTTGAAAAACCTATGATAAAAATATTAGCTTTCATGGAAATTGAGGGAATAAAAATAGATAGTAATTTTTTAAAAATTTTATCAAATAAGTTTCACAAAAAGATTGAAGAAATTCAGAAAGAGGTTTTTAAATTATCAAAAAAAAAATTTAATATTGCTTCACCAAAACAATTAGGTGAAATTATATACAACGATTTAAAAATTGCTGGATTAAAAAAAACAAAAAAAGGTAGTTTTGCTACAAGCGCTTCTGTTTTAGAGGATTTAGCGTTCAAGGGCCATAAATTTCCTCAGCTTGTGTTAGATTGGCGACAAATATCAAAATTAAAAAATACATATTCAGACTCCTTACCGGAACATATCAATCCAAAAACTAAAAGAGTACACACTTCCTTCCTATTAGCTGCAACTACTACTGGCAGATTAGCATCGAGTGATCCAAACTTACAAAATATTCCAATCAAGTCTGAGGATGGAAAAGATATTAGAAAAGCTTTCGTTGCTAAAAAAGATTTTGTTCTAATATCTGCTGACTATAATCAAATAGAAATGAGAATTTTAGCTGATCTTGCAGATGTTAAAGAGTTAAAAAAAGCTTTTAAAGAAAACGTAGATATTCATTCTCTTACCGCGAGCCAAATATTTAACACAGATATTAATAAAGTTAATCAAGATCAAAGGAGAAAAGCTAAAGCTATAAATTTTGGTATAATTTATGGTATTTCACAATACGGATTAGCTAAACAAATTAATGTTTCAAATTTAGAGGCCGAGGAGTTTTTAAAATCTTATTTCAATAAGTTTCCAGAAATAAAAGTTTATATGGATAAAACAATTAAATTTTGTAGAAAAAGTGGATACGTAAATAACATTTTTGGAAGAAAATCTCATTTTTTAAACATTAATGATAAAAATTATAACGTAAGAAACTTTCAAGAAAGAGCAGCTATTAATGCTCCTATTCAAGGGTCCGCGTCTGAAATCATGAGATTAGCAATGATTAGACTAAATCAAAGTTTAGACATTAAAAAGAATCAGAAAACAAAAATGTTACTTCAAATTCATGATGAATTAATTTTTGAGACCCCAAAAGATAATGCTGACAGAATAAGTAAAATAATATCAAAAGAAATGGCTAGTGTAGCTGAGAGTGATCAGCATTCATTTTCAATACCTTTAACAGTAGATTTGAATATAGGTGGCAACTGGGGAGCTCTTCACTAATTTAAATTGATTGCCCAATTTAGAACAATTTAGTATTTTTATTATAGATTATGCATAAACAAACTATTGCATTAATAGATGACGATAGAAACATTCTAACTAGTTTAAGTATTGCTCTTGAAAAAGAAGGTTTCAAAGTTCAAACTTATATTGACGGCGAGAGTGCTTTGATTGGTTTAACTAGAACTCCACCAGATCTGGCGATAGTTGATATTAAAATGCCAAAAATGGACGGCGAAGAGTTATTAAAAAAACTAAGAAAGAAAACCTCACTTCCAGTTATATTCTTAACTTCAAAAGATGATGAGATTGATGAATTGCTTGGTTTAAAACTTGGTGCTGATGATTTTGTTAAGAAGTCCGGAGGTTTCTCTATTAAAGTATTGATTGAAAGAATAAGGGTTCAACTAAGAAAAAAAGATTCAAAAGAAACTTTAGAGGAAAATAAAAGCATAATTTCTCATGGAAAATTAAAACTGGATCCGTCCCAATTAGAATGTGAATGGGATGGCAAACAATTACCAGAAAAGTTAACAACAACTGAATTTTTATTAGTAAAAGAATTAGCTAAAAGACCAGGAATTATTAAAGAGCGAGCTCAACTGATGGATATTGCTTACAGAGAAGATACAGATATAGAGGATAGAACTATTGATAGTCATGTAAAAAGGATTAGGAAAAAATTTAAGAAAGTTGATCCAGAGTTTTCAGCTATAGAGACTAGATATGGTAGTGGATATAGATGGAATGTTAGTTGATGTTAAGCAATTTACTTAAAAGTTTATCGATTTTAAAAAAGTTTTTATTAATAAATTTTATTTTTTTTACAATAATTGGTCTTTTTACATTCATTTATTTAAAAAATGTACAACCAAATTTAATAAAAAAAAAATCATCTAATCACATCGAGGTAATAAATAATACAGTAGACAATTTGACAAGGCTAAAAGTTAAATTTGTAGAAGATGAAATTAGAAGCTTTCTTTTTTCAACAAGATTTCTTTTTCAAAATTTAGATAGAGTGATTTTTTTTGATCATGAGCTAAATTTAGTTGGGGATACTGATACTTTAGATTTAGACCCCAGATCTTTTACCTCAAGGTTAGATAAAATTGAATTTGAAATATTAAGTGAAAAAAAAACAAAAGAAGTGACAGATAAAAAAAATATAGATATTGGTAAAGATAGTAATTTTTCTTTAAAAGATATTTTGTCTGAATATTCTAAATCAAAAAATTTTGGAATACCTTTTACATTTACCCAAGAGGAGTTCAATAAATTCAAACTTATAACCATAAAAAACGTAATGTTTGATGGTAAGAATATTGGTTATTTAGCAATTTCTGAGAATGCAAATGAAATTAAAACAGCAATAGATGAGCGTAAAACTTTTATATTAAGAACGGCTTTAGCAGTCGGAATTGTTATTTTAATATTTTCTTTTGTGTTAAATAGGTACTTTCTTAAGCCAATCAAAAATTTAGTTAGTTATACAAAAACAATTAAGGATAAAAATACAGAGATTACTAATATAGAAGGTTTGAAATTGAGGAATGATGAGCTAGGGCTGTTATCCAATTCACTAGATGACATGACCTTAGAACTTCAAAAAAGAATATCACATGCCGAAAACTTTTCTACTGATTTGGTTCATGAGATAAGGAACCCTTTAGCTTCTTTGAAAAGTGCTTCTGAAATTTTACATGACACAAACGATCTTGCTCAAAGGTCTAAATTAATAGATATAATGAGTCATGATGTACAAAGGATAGAGAGACTGATAACAGATTATTCTCAGATGCTTAAAGATGAAGTTGCTTTAAGTAAAGAAAAAATTAAAAAATTAGATATTGAGCCAATAATTAAATCAGTTGTTGATGATTATAATAACATTTATAAACTTAAAATGGGAATTAAGGTTTATTATAAAAATGATGGAAAAAAACATTATTTTGTGAATGGGATTGAAAACAGAATTGAGCAAATAATTGCTAATCTTTTAGATAATGCGATTTCTTTTAGTGAAAAAAATAAAGATGTGATTGTCAAAGTTTTTAAATCAGATGATAATAAAGTAGTTATAAATGTCTTAGATGAAGGACTAGGATTTAGAGAAAAGAATACAGAAAGAATTTTTAAAAGATTTTATAGTAATAGACCCGACAAATTTGGAGAACATTCTGGTCTTGGTTTAAATATTGTTAAAAATTTGGTTGAATTACATAATGCAGCAATAATTGCATCAAATAGAATTGATAAAAGAGGAGCAAAGATGGAAATAATATTTCCAAGAATTTAACTTGATCTATTGATTATTTAATTCTTATTTGTTAAAAAATCTTTCATGGAAGATTTTAAAGTAAAAGACTTATCTCAGGCAAATTTTGGCCGTAAGGAAATTTCGATTGCTGAAAGTGAAATGCCTGGACTGATGGCTCTTAGAGAAGAGTATGCAGATAAACATCCTCTAAAGGGTGCAAAAATTGTAGGATGTTTACACATGACTATACAAACTGCAGTTTTAATTGAAACCCTAGTTCATTTGGGTGCTGAGGTGAGATGGTCATCTTGTAATATTTTTTCAACTCAAGATCATGCAGCGGCAGCAATAGCAAAAGCTGGAGTACCAGTATTTGCATGGAAAGGTGAAACAGAGGAGGAATATTGGTGGTGTGTTAAGCAAACAATTGAGGGTAAGAAAGACTGGAAACCAAATATGATCTTGGATGATGGAGGAGATCTAACAGCTTTAATGCACAAAGATTATAAAGATTTAATGAAAGATGTTAAAGGTTTATCTGAAGAAACCACTACAGGAGTTTTAGCACTTAAAAAAATGGAAAAAGATGGAACTTTGTTAGTGCCTGCAATTAATGTTAATGACTCAGTAACAAAATCAAAATTTGACAATTTATATGGATGCAGAGAAAGTTTAGTTGATGGGATTAAAAGAGCAACAGATGTGATGATGTCTGGAAAAGTAGCGATTGTTGCAGGTTTTGGAGATGTTGGCAAGGGTAGTGCAGCATCATTAAGACAATCGGGTGCAAGAGTTATGATTACTGAAACTGATCCCATATGTGCATTACAGGCTGCCATGGAAGGGTATGAGGTGGTAACAATGGATGATATGATAAGTTGTGCAGATATTGTGGTAACTGCAACTGGAAACAAAGATATTGTTACCGCAGACCATATGCGAGAAATGAAAGATAGAGCAATATTATGTAACATTGGTCATTTTGATAATGAAATTCAAGTTGAAGCATTAAAAAACTATAAGTGGGATGAAATTAAGCCACAAGTGCATGAAATCACTTTGCCAAGTAAAAAAAGAATAATATTACTTGCTGAGGGCAGATTAGTAAACTTAGGCTGTGCCACAGGACATCCAAGTTTTGTGATGAGTGCATCGTTTACAAATCAAGTTATTGCACAAATTGAATTATGGAATAATTCAAAAAATTATAAAAATAAAGTTTATGTATTGCCTAAGCACTTAGATGAGAAAGTTGCAACATTACATCTTAAAAAAGTAGGTGCAAAGTTAACTAAATTGTCAAAAGATCAAGCAGATTATATTAGTGTTAAAGTAGAAGGTCCTTACAAACCAGATGCATATCGCTACTAAGAGTGCAAAAAATAGATTTATCCTCACAAAATAAAACAAAAGAATTCGCATATACTTTATCAAAAAAAATTAAAATTGGTGATATCATATATCTATATGGTGAGATAGGTGTTGGCAAAACAACCTTTGTAAAATTCTTTATTAATAGCTTTCAAAAAAAAAATAATTTGAAGTTAACAGAGGTCATAAGTCCAACTTTCACTTTATTAAATGAGTATCAAATAAATAAATTTAAGATAAATCATTATGATTTATTTAGATTGGAGTCTTCAAAAGAAATAGATAATTTGGATTTATTTACTGATAGTAAAAATTCAATTACATTAATAGAGTGGCCACAAAAAATTAAAAAAAATCCGAAAAATTTGATAAAATTAGAATTTAATTATAATGAAAATTATCAAAAAAGATCTGTAGAAATAAAAGGTTTAAGTTTATAATTTTTCCGATGAAAAGTGATAGTAATTTGAAGGAAATTAAAGGAGATGCATCCTTTAGAAAATTTTTTAGAAAAAAAAATAAGGATTTTTCATCTATTATAGTTCGTTCAAAAAAAGAAAAAAAAAAGGACCTTCTTATTTACGATGCTATTAATAAAGTCTTAGTTAAAAATGATATTTTAGCACCTATTATGTATAAAGAAAATTATTTGAATAATTATATCGAAATACAAGATTTTGGAAACAATACTCTTTTAAAAATTTTTAAAAGAAAAAAGATAGATAAATTTTTTTATTTTAAAAAAATAATAGCGTTATTAAATAAACTTCATTTAATTAAAGATAGGCAAATTAAAGATTTTAAAGGGCGTAAGTACACGATTCCAAATTATGATAAAAAAATATTAATTAAGGAAACAAATTTATTTTGTGATTGGTATATTAAAAAAAACTTAGAAAAAAATAAAAAAAATTTTAATCAAAAATTTAAAAAAATAGTTAAAAAAATTGTTGATAACTTGAAAATGAAGAATGAAGTTTTTGTACATAGAGATTTTCATATATCTAATTTGATGTTGGTAAATAAAAAATTAGGCATCATAGATAATCAAGATGCTTTAATTGGAAATAGGGCTTATGATTTGGCTTCACTTATAGATGATGTAAGATTTAAAACATCTTCAGAATTTAAAGAAAAAATATATAAATATTTTATAAGAAATCAAAAAAAAGCAAAATATACTGAATTTAGAAATGATTTTGAAATACTTTCAATTTTAAGAAACTTAAAAATCATTGGTATATTTACTCGTTTGGCTTATAGAGATGGAAAAAAAGATTATTTAAAATTAATACCTTACTGCTGGGGATTGATAGACAACAGGATTAATGAAAATAAAACTTTTATAGATTTAAAAATGCTTCTATCAGAAAATTTTCCAAGCAAAATTAAATGAAAATTAATCATGCATTAATATTGTGTGCTGGATTAGGAAATAGACTTAATCCTCTAACATTAAATACACCGAAGCCGTTATTATATTTTAAAAAAAAAACAGTTTTAGAAATCTGCATTGAAACAATTTTGAAACTTGGAATTAAGAATATCTCTATAAATACTTTCTATTTAGGGAGTGAAATTTCAAAATTTATAAAAAAAAAAAAATTTTCAAAAAATATTAATATTTTTGAGGATGGCAAAGAAATTCTCAATACTGGCGGTGGAATTTTAAATATGATGAATAATTATTCAGATAGTGATTATATAATTTTCAATCCAGATACAATTTGGAGTGAAAATTATTTAGAAGATATAAAGAATATGCAAACTTTTTATTTTTCTAAAAAATTAGATAATATTCTTTTAACTACAAATAAAAGTTTAAGTTTTGATAAAAATCTTCAAGGAGACTTCAAATTAGAGAATAATTTGTTAAAAAAAAGTGAAGAAAAAGATTTTATTTATATAGGTTGTCAGATTTTAAACAAAAATCTATTTAAGGATTATAATATTCGAAATTTTTCAGTTTCTGAGATCTGGAATAATTTACTAGTAAAAAAAAAATTAAATGGCTTTGAAAGTAAAAATAAATTTTATCATTTAACTAATCTGGAAATTTTTAAAAAACTAAAAGATCTTTAGCATTTTTTTTATCAAGATATTCACAATTATCAATTTCATGATTTTTATCAAATCTTATTATCAAAGGATTACCAGTAGGTATCTCTAGATTAGATATTTGAGAATTGTCCAACTTAAATAAAAATTTGCATAATGCTCTAATCGAATTACCATGAGCAGAGATTAAAACATTTTTGTTTTTTAAATATTTTGAGATTTCTTTGTTGAAATACTTTGTCACTCTTTCATAAGTTTCTTTTAAAGACTCTGTATTTGGGATTATATTTAGTGGTAAATCTTTATAGGTACTAATATTTATCGGGTGAAATGGACTATCCTTGCTTAATGGATTTGGCTTAATATCCCACGATCTTCTAAATTCATGAACTTTTTTTTTACCAATTTTTTTTATCATTTCATCTTTATTTAAACCAGTTAATGCCCCGTAATGTCTCTCATTTAATTGCCAAGCTCTTGTAAATTCTTTACTGTCATTTAAGATATTTTGAATTATCTTTAATGTATTGTTTGCTCTTAATTGAAGTGATGAATAATATAAATCAATTACTAAATTCTTTTGTTTAATTAAAGTACCTGCTTTTTTAGCCTCCAATATACCATTTTCAGATAAATCTATATCAACCCAGCCTGTGAATCTTCTTTCTAGATTCCATTTGCTTTGACCATGTCTTATTAATATTAAATAGTTCATTATTTATAGTAAATATTTTAATATAATAAAAAGTGCTTTAGATGTTTAACAAATTTTCAACATATTTAAAAAAAGTTTTCTATATAGCCAATATAACACTCATTATATTATATCTGTTTCCTGGAAGTATATTAGGATGGATATTATATGGAGATTTAGGGCTTCAACCTCAGATTACCTCAGATTTTATAGTATCTTCAAATCATGTTTATGCATTTATAATTTTATCAATATTGGGTTACGGAACATATAAAAAAAAACAATTAAAAAATTTATTTTTGTACTTATTTTCAATCTCAATTTTTCTCGAACTAATGCACATTATAGTTCCTAATAGAGGATTTGAATTTTCTGATTTATTTGGAAATGTTATTGGTGTTTTAGTTGTTTATTCTTATAACAAAATATATAAATTTCTTAAAAGCATTAGAGGATGAATTTTAGAAATTTTAAAAAATTTTTAATTATGTTATTTATTTTATTTTCTGGATGTTCATCTATTCCTAAAAATGTATCTAGTAGCTGTGACATATTTAGTGAAAGATACTTCTGGTATAAGCACGCAAAAAAAACAGAGCAAAAATGGGGCACACCAATCTACATTCAACTAGCTATAATAAAAATGGAGTCTGATTTTGACTGGTTAGCTAAACCACCTAGAAAGAAAATTTTTAGGATTATTCCTTATAAAAGACCATCAAGTTCTTTTGGTTATTCACAAGCAGTTAAGGGAACATGGTCGCAATACAAAAAAGAAACTGGAAACAAATTAGCTACTAGAGCAAGATTCAAAGATAGTGTAGATTTTATTGGTTGGTATACAAATAAATCAGAAAAAATCCTAAAAATTTCAAAAAAAGATGCTTTCAAACAGTATCTTGCTTACCATGAAGGTTGGGGGAATTTCAAACATTACAAAAAGAATAAAAAAGTAATTGGATTAGCTAAAAAAGTAGAAAAACAAGCTGGTGTTTATAAGAGACAATTATCAGAGTGCAATAAATCTCTTAATAAAAATAAATATATTATTTTTTAGATAATTCTTTTTTTAATTCTAAATCAACTTCATCTATTCTCTTCGTATTTCTAGCTAAAGCTAAGTACATTGATGGAGTAATATATAATGTAAAAAATGTCGAAATAATCATTCCACCTAGAATAGTTGAACCCACAGCCAATCTTGAACCCTCACCAGCACCCGGTCCAATGTTTCCTATGACAAGTGGTATCATTGCAATCATAGTACTTAAAGATGTCATGATGATCGGTCTAAACCTCACTGAGCATGCCTCTTTAACTGCTGACTCAATATTCTTACCTGTAGTTCTTATTCGATTGGCATAATCGACTATTAAAATACTATTTTTTGTAGAGATACCTATAAGAATGATAAGAGCAATTTGAGAAAAAATATTCACAGAGCTGTTTAAAAATAATATGAAAACTAATCCACCAAATATTGCTAATGGTACAGTTAAAACAATTATAAATGGATGAATAAAAGAGTTAAAGGTTGCAGCCATTACTAAGTAAGCAGTTAGTAAAGATAAAAAAAATATTATAAATAATTCATTACTTGTCTCTTTTATTTCCTCAGATTTTCCTTTCCAAGTAATTTGATTTTTTGGGGCTAAATTTGCCATTACATCTTCAAAAAATCTTATTGCTTCAATTAATGAATAGCCTTCATTAATATTTGCAGATATTGTTACTGCTCTTTGTCTGTTGTATCTTGATAATTCTTTTGCAGAGCCTTCCTCTTTAAAGCTTACTAAATTTGCAAGTGAGATTAGTTTTCCAGTAGTGTCGGAACGAACAAATATCTTTGAGACTCCTTCTTTATTCCTCCTATCTGACAAATATTGTTGAACAATAATTGGATATTCTCTACCTAATTTATTAAAAGTAGTAATTTTCTTTCCACCATAAAGAGTTTCTAGAGTTTCTCCAATAGCTTTTGTGGAGACTCCTAGATCTTTAGCTTTATTTTTGTTTATTAACAGTTTTATCTCAGGTTTATTTCTATTGTAATCAGATTCAATTCTTGAGAGTTCTTTATTAGATCTAATTTTTTGAATTATTTGTGTTTGAATTTCTTCGAGTTCTTCGTAGCTGTTACCATAAATAACCATTTGCACTGGCTTATTGTAATTAGAAACTCTTATTGATTGTGGAGATATAGGAAAAGCCAGGGCCTGGGGAAGCGTAACAATTTTTCCAATAGCTTCTCTTAAAATTACTTGTTGTCCTTTTTTTCTTTTTTTCCAATCATCTAAAAGAGCAATTATAATAAAACTATTAAATGAGTTTGCGGAATTTCCAAATCCAGGTACTCGCATAATAAATCTTGAGTAAGGACTATCTTCGGATTGTAAAAGTGGTATTAACCTAGCCTCAACTTTTTGCGCTTGTTCTTGTGTATATTCAAAAGAGCTTCCCTCATCAGTGGCTCCTATAATTAAATAAGCACCACGATCTTCCATAGGCAACAATTCCTTTTTTGAAAAACTAAATAATAAGATAGAAGAAATAATTATAAAGACTATAAAAATACCAACTAATTTGGTTTTCTGAACAATAACATCTAAGGTTTCTCTATAAAATTTGGCGAAATTTAAAAAAACTTTCTCAAATTTTTGTATAAAAATTTTCTTTGAGCTTTTTTTATTTAAGAATTTACTAGCAAGCATTGGCGACAGTGTTAATGCTACAAAAGATGAAATTACTATTGAAAATGATAATGCAATCGCAGTTTCTCTAAATAATGTTCCAGAAATTCCCTGAATAAATATTAGCGGAAGGAACACAGCAACCAAAATTAGTGTTGTAGCGATTATTGCAAATGATATTTGTTTAGATCCTTTGTATGCTGCTACAAGCGGTGTTTCTCCATTTTCTATTCTTCTATATATCGCATCTGTCATGATTACAGAGTCATCTGTAATTATGCCTATGGCCAATATAAAACTTAAAAGTACAAAAATATTTATTGACAGACCAAAAATATAAAGACCCAAAAAAGAGGCTATTAAGCTTACCGGAAGTGCAATAGCTGGCACAACTACAGCCTTGAGATTTCCCAAGAATAAATAGATTATTAAAACAACCAAAACAAACGCTATAATCAAGGTTTTATATACCTCCTCAATTGCAGCCTCCACATAATTAGCTCTATTAAATGAGACTCTTAAATCTAATTCTTCAGGCAAAGATTTTTTTACTTCAATTATCTTTTTTTTAATATCCTTTGAAAGCTCCACTGTTGATGCACCACTTCTTGCATAAATACCAATCCCGACAGTTTTCAAATTTATTTGATCTTTAGTTTGAGCTTTGAAAAGAGTTTTTTCTGAAACAGGTCCAAATTCAATATTTGCAATATCAGATAATAAAATAACTTTATTATTAGTTTTTTTTATCGGTAATTGTTTAATAGAATCTATATCATTATAAGATTTGTCTAAATTAAGCGTAAGATCAATGTTATCCGCCTCAAGAGTTCCAGCTGGAAGACTAATATTCTCTCCCCGAATCGCAACTTCAACTTCATTTATTGTTAGATCATTTGCCGCCAGTTTAATCGGATCTATCCAAACTCTAATACTTAATTCTCTTAGACCACCAACTAATATTCTTCCAACATTTTTTACACTTGAAAATTGATCTACCAAATATCTTTTCGCATAATCTCCTAATTCAAGATCACTCCAAGTAGACGAGGATAAAGATAACCACATTGTAGTTGTAAAACCCGCAGCTCTTTTTAATATCTGTGGGGGTTCTGACTCTGTGGGTAAATTATCAACAACTCTTGCAACTCTTTCTCTAATATCATTTGCAGCGTTATCCAAATTTATACTTGTGTCAAACTCAACATTTATTGTGCTCCTGCCATTTTCAGATTTAGAATCTATATTCTTTATTCCTTCTGCACCCCCTATTACATCTTCAATAACTTGAGTAACCTCTTGATCTATTATTGACGCTGATGCTGAGTTATAATTTACTTGTACTTGAACCACAGGTGGTTGAATACCATCAGGAAGTTCTCTAACTGGTAATTTCCAAAATACAAATAATCCAAAAATAATTAGTATTAGGGACATTACCCATGATACCGTAGGTCTTTTAATACTTAATTCAGTAATAAACATTTATTTTGTAATAGGTTTAATTTTACCGTTGGGTCTAACTTTTTTAAGGCCCTCAGCTACAACAGTTTCTCCTTCATTAAGTCCAGAGATTATCTCAATATTTCTATTACTTCTTAATCCTGTCTTTACCTCAGTTTTATTAGCAATATTTGAACCATTAATTTTGTAAACATATGATTTATCACCTTCAATCATCACGCTGGTGTCAGGCACGCTTAATGAATTTCTTAAGTTAAATTTTATACTAACCTCCAACAATGAGCCTGAAATTAATTCTTGGTTTGAATTATTCACTTTAACTCTAGATAATAAACTTCGTGTATCTGCATTTATTCTACTTGAAACAAAATCAACTTCTCCAGAAAAAACTTTATCTTTGTAGCTTGATAATTTTACTTCTACTGGAAGTCCTTTTTTTATTGATGCTGAATAACTTTCAGGAATCTTTATATCCGAGTAAATTTCAGAATTATCATCTAGCGTAATAATAAATATGTTATTCGAGACTAAAATATCCTCAGTAAGTCCTGTGTAACCAAGCACACCACTAAACGGTGCAATAAGATCTCCACTCTTTAATTTTATCAATTTATCTCCTTTATTCACAAAATCTTTAAGTTCTAAATCACCTAGGAGGTCGTCTTTTTTAATTTTGAAAGTTTGTGATTTTTTGGAAATTGCGGTGCCAAAAGTTTCAATTTTTTCTGAAAATTCTTTATTCATCACTTCTGTAACTAATATTCCAGGAGGTGGAACTTTGCTAAATTTTTTTTTAAAATGATTAGCTATTAAAGTTCTTGAAATAATTACAGCTGCAATAACAAGAAAAAATATTAAAATTATTGATATTGTTTTTGTAGATCTTTTCATACTTCTAAATTAATCCGTATTCAGCCCAAGAACCATCGTAAATGCAAGGTAGATATTTATCATTTATTAGGGAATAAGCTAGTGCCAAAACACACGCAGTAACTCCAGATCCGCAAGAAAAAACTATATTTTTGTCGGTAACATTATTCAAACACGAGTGAAAAATTTTTTTAAGCTCACTCACATTTTTAAATGTTTTGTCTTCATTTAAACAGGAAGTGAATGGGATACAAAAAGAGTTCTTAATATTTCCACTTTTTAATTCTTTTCTAGGTTCCGCAACCTTCCCTTCAAATCTCTCTCTGCTTCTAGCATCTATAACTTTAAAATTTGGTTTAATTATATTTTGATTTATCATTTCTATATCTTTAACCAATTCTTTTTTTTCTAAACTCTTATATCTAGACTTGTTTATTAATGGTAAATCACTAGTAGTCGTTTTTTTTTCTTTAATCCATTTACTCAAGCCACCATTTAATATATGAACTAATTTTGGATCATGACCAAAATAAATAAAATTATACCAACATCGACAAGAACTTAATACATCAGAATTATCGTAAATTACTATTTTATCATTATTTTTAATTCCCATTGATGAAACTATTTTTTCCCAATCATATTTATTAACTAACATGTGGGGAAGATTTGTTTTTTTGTTAGAATTTGAATCTAAATCAAAGAATATAGAATTTGGTATATGCCTAATTTTGTATTCTTCAAAACCATTTCTTTTTGTTAGAGGCATATGCCACGAACAATCAATAATTTTTACATTATCTAGATTCTTGTCCAACCATTCAGTTTCTACTAATGACATTTATCTTTTTTCCAAATATCTTTGGTGATATTCTTCGGCAACACAATAATTTTTAAGTAATGATATTTTTGTAACGACTCTGCCTGACAATTTTTGATTAACTTCATTTAAAACCTTTTCAGCTATTTTTTTTTGATCATCATTTAAATAAAATATTTCACTCCTATATTGAGTCCCAAAATCAGGCCCTTGAGAATTTAGTGTGGTCGGGTCATGAATATCAAAAAATATATTTAAAATATTTTCGTACGAGATCATTTTTTCGTCAAAATCCAGCTTAACAACCTCTGCATGATTAGTTTTTCCCGTGCAAACTTCTTTATAGGTAGTTTGTTTGCTTTCGCCTCCACAATAGCCAACCTCTGTTTTAATTATCCCATCAATTCTACTGAATTTTATTTCAGGTCCCCAAAAACATCCAAGAGCTAAAACTGCTATTTCCATTGATAAAGATTTAAATTAATTTACAAATTATTCGTATGCTAAGTAAAAATCAATTGGGTTTTTTGTACATGTTTATGTCTGTTTGTGCATTTTCATTAATGGACATAATTGTTAAGTGGTCGGTTGATTATCCAATAGGACAAGTTTTATTTTTTAGAGGTTTTTTTGGAATTTTATTTTATTTTTTTATAATACCAAAAGAGAGACTTCATGATTTTTATTATACTAAAAGAGCTGGTTTACATTTTTTACGTTGTATGTCAGGTTTAATTGCTTTGGTTGCAATTTTTATAGCTTTAAGAAAGCTTCCTTTAGCAACCGTTGTTAGCATCTCTTTTGCAGCACCAATATTTACAACAATCCTATCAATATTTTTATTAAGTGAAAAAGTTGGGATTTACAGGTGGCTAGCAGTAATAGTTGGTTTCATAGGGATATTAATTATTACTGAGCCAGGTATAACCCAATTAAATATTTATTATGTTTTCCCAGTAATATTTTGTCTTGGTTTATCTTACGTAGCTATCACTATAAGACAATTATCAACAACAGAGCCTGTTTGGTTAATTTCCTTTTATTTCTCTTTGTCAATTACTCTATTAAGTTTTTTAAGTATTCCACAAGGATGGGTTATGCCGAGTTTGAAGGATTTTATATTTTTATCTTTGGTCGGTATTTTTGGTGGTATGGCTAATCTATGGCTGGGCCAGTCATATAAATATTCTGAAGTTTCTCTTGTTACTCCATTAAAATATTTAGCTTTATTATTTGCTATAGTGTTTGGTTACTTCATATGGGGAGAAGTGCCTACATATAAAACGCTTCTTGGAGCATTATTAGTAATTGTATCAACACTGATTATCTTTAGAAGAGAAATTTATAATAAAAAAATAATTACTTCTAAAACAATAAATGACTAAAGTTCCAAAATATTGGAAAAAAGCAAAAAATTACCTATCAAAAAAAGATAAAGTATTAGGAAAATTAATTAAAAGCTATCAAAGTCCTTCAGAAATCATTCTTACTTCTAGAGGAAATATATTTTTTTCCTTATGCAAAAGTATAATTGGTCAACAAATTAGTGTTGCTGCAGCAAATGCTGTTTTTTTAAAATTTAAAAAGAGGTGTAATAATAAAATAAATCCAAAAATAGTATCTAAATTAACTACATCGCAATTAAAAAGTTGTGGATTGAGCCACCAGAAGGTGTCTGGTATCAAGAATTTAGCGAAAAAGACTTTGAATAAATCTTTCAATCCAAAACTAATAAAGAATATGAGTGATGAAGAGGCAATAATTTATCTTTCAAAATTAAAACAGATTGGAAGGTGGTCAGCAGAAATGATTTTACTTTTTACATATAATAGACCAAATATTTGGCCCATACAAGATATTGGACTTCTTAAAGCGATTTCAAAAAACTATAAAAAAAAATATTTACCTCCAGAAAGGTTTGTAAATGATTTAAAAAAAAAATTTACACCTTATTGCTCAGTAGCAACGTGGTACTTGTGGAGAAGCATAGATCCAGAACCAATACAATATTAAATACCCTCTACTATTTGATGATGTCTAATTACATGGCCTTCAAGGATATTGTGGGCATCTTTATACTCTTTAGAGTCATAGCATCCTAAAGCAGTATTATAATTTGGAAATTCAACAACGACTATTCTTGGAGAGTCGATCCCCTCATTTGTTCTATTTTTACCACCTCTAACTAAAAATTTACCAGAAAATTTTTCCACAGCAGGTTTAGCTTTACTAGCATACTCTCTTAGTTTTTCTAAATTATCTATCTTATCATATATACATACCCAGTAAGCTTTCATCATTTCTCCTTTTTAAATAATTTTAATTGTGATAATAAATTTCATGGCAGAGAAATTGATTATCAGCTTTAATGAATATATTCAAATAGTTGAGAAACTAGCAATACAAATTCATAAAAATTATAGTCCAACAGTTCTTGTTGGCATTATGAGGGGAGCAGCACCAATTATTGATATTTTATCAAGAATTTTAAAATTACCCATAGCATACATAGTTATTCAGAGTTATTCCGGCAAGGGAATAGAGGATAAACAAGGTAAATTAATGTTTGCTCGTGAAATAAGTTCTTTGGCAAATAATAAAGATTTTACCAGAGTACTTTTGATAGATGACTTATCAGACACCGGTTTAACTTTAAACAAAAGTATAGAGTGGTTAAAAAGTTACGGTCCAACAAAAGATTTTATTAAAGAGGTTAAAACAGCATGTTTATGGAAAAAGAAGTCATCATCATTTGAGCCAGATTTTTGTCCTGTTAAACTAAACTCTGACCCTTGGATTGTTCAGCCAACTGAGCACTATGAGGAACTATCGATTGAGCAAATTATTGAGAAAAATAAACAGGGCTAAAGTTAAATAGCCCTATTTATAAACTTGTTTAAGCAACAACAAAGCTTAAAAAACTTAAAATTGCAATAACCCAAATAGCAGGTGAAGTTGATGAAAACTTCCCGGTGCAAATTTTGATTAAAGCATATGAGATAAATGCTAACGCAATACCATTACTAATGCTATAAGTCAAAGGCATTGCTATCATAGCTAACACCGCTGGCGCAGACTCAGCAATATCATTCCATTCGATATCAGTTATATTCCTCACAAATAAAACAGCAACGTATAAAAGAGCTGCTCCATCAATCTCTTTTGGCAGGCTTGTTGCTAGGGGAGATAAAAATAGACAGGCCAAAAATAATAATCCAATTACTAAAGATGTCATTCCAGTTCTACCACCAGCTTTTACACCAGCTCCAGACTCAACATAACTTGTTACTGTCGTCGTACCCATCAAAGCTCCTGCAACAGTTCCTACACTGTCAGACATCATAGCTTTTTCAATATCTTTTACTTTACCATTTTTATCTACTTTACCTGCAACGTTTGCTACTGAAGTTAAAGTTCCTGCAGTGTCGAAGAAATCAATAAACAAAAGAGTGAATATCACTGTTGACATACCGGCGGTAAAAGCAGCAGTTAAATCAAAGTCCATTAAATAGGTCATTGGGGGTATGTTTCCTACAACACCATTGAATTTTGCGAGACCTGATACCCAAGCAATTATACTAAAAGCAATGATACCAATAATAATATTCCCTTTTATATTAAGTTTCTCCATTACAATCATTGAAATAAATGCCAAACATCCTAAAATAATTAAAGGATTTTTTATATCACCAAGTGTAACTAATGTTACAGGATGATCAGCAACGACACCCATTATTTCTAAGCCGATAATTGCTAGAAATAAACCTATGCCTGCACCAATTCCAAGTTTTAAACTTTTTGGAATTGAATTAATTAGCCATGCCCTTATAGGGGTTAAAGATATAATTAAAAATAATACACCCGCCACTAGGACTGCACCCAAAGCTGCCTGAGGGGTATAACCCATACCAGCTACTACTCCAAAAGCTACAAACGCATTAATACCCATTCCAGGCGCAAGCCCAATTGGCCAAGTCTTTCCATAGAATGCCATGATGAAACATGCTAGTGCCGTTGCAACTATTGTTGCAGTAAATACTGCGCCAAAATCAAAAAAACCTTTTTCAGGTCCTGCGAATTCTCCTGACAAAATGAATGGATTTAAAAACATTATATATGCCATTGTCAGAAAAGTTGTAACTCCAGCTATAACTTCTGTTTTAAAATTAGTTTTGTGTTTTTTGTACTCAAAATATTTATCTAGCATTTTTCCTCCTATTAATGATTAATTAATTGATTCTTCATAAAATTACCTCACAAAATCTAGTTTTATTCACATTATTCAACTTATAAGTTTATATTTATGCTTTAATTTAGTTGATAATATTTTTCATGAAAATTTTTAAATCAATTACCTTGCTAATTTTTTTCTGTTTTGCTTTTTCGGGTTGTCAAACTGTTAAAAAAAAAACAGATGCAATTGTAGAAAAAGAAAATCAAAAATTATCAAAATATATTGGAAAACCCTCTAATAAACTTAAAAATGACTTGGGAAATCCTGATGAAGATTTTAAAAATGAGGATGGTAATACTGAACTAGTTTATAAAACTAAAAAATATGGAATTCCTTGCGAAAGAAAATTTGAGATTGACTCTAATTCTATTGTGATCGGATTTGTTTCAAAAGGTTGTTTTTAAATTTACTTGCGGAGACAAACTCCGCAAGCAAGGCAAACTTATTTAATCTCTATAAGCTTTTTCTTTTTATGTTCTGGCACTATTCTTTCACACGATATTGTTAAAAGACCATCTTTAAGTTCTGCACCATTTACTTTCACATCATCAGCAATAGTGAACGATCTTGCAAATTGTCTTTGTGATATACCTTTGTGTATAATCTCACCATTATCACTTTGGTCTTGAGATTTATTAACTTGTTTTGTTCTTACAGTTAATAAATTATCCTCAAATTCAACCTCAACATCTTTTTTATTAAAACCAGCCAGAGCTACTTCGATAGCGTAATTGTCTTTGCTAGTTTTTCTAATGTTGTATGGCGGATAATTTGACTGCATAGTCATTGTGCCATTCCCTAACATATTTTCAAATTGATCAAACATATCGTCGAAACCAATTGAAAATGGTCTTAGGGAGTTAAATATAGATAGATCCTTACTTGTCATATTTCCTCCTTTGTTAAGCAAGTTTATTGAAAGCCCCATTAGGCGACTTTCATATTTTTATATGGTATTTCTTTAAAAATTTTCAAGATTTAAATTAAAGTTTTTTTGCAATCTTTAAGGCAAAGGCATAATCTAATGCTATCTCCTCAATTGCACCATCTCTACCAGATTTCCCGCCATGACCTGCTTCCATTTCAGTCTTTAAAAGTAATAAATTATTATCTGTTTTATAATCTCTAAGTTTTGCAGTGAACTTTGCGGGCTCATCAAACAAAACTCTGTTATCATTTAAGCTTGTTGTGATTAAGATATGAGGATAATCCATTTTTTTTATATTATTATATGGAGCATAAGAATAAATATATTCAAAATGATCTTTATTATCTTTAGCATTACCAAATTCATCAAACTCTCCGACAGTTAATGGCAAAGAATGATCTAGATTGGTTGTCAAAGAGTCTACAAATGGCACTGCCATTATGATACCTAAGAATAATTCTGGGTTCATATTTACTACTGCTCCCATTAATAACCCACCAGCTGATCCGCCCATACCAATAATCTTACCTTTTGATGAATATTTTTTTTCGATTAAATATTTGGCTGCATATATGTAATCTCTAAAAGTATTTTTTTTATTTGTTAGTTTTCCCTCTTTCCACCATTTCATGCCCTTTTCCATTCCACCTCTTATATGAGCAGTCGCCCAAATTATATTTCTGTTTATCAAGCTTAATTTTGTAGATGAAAAACTTGGACTCATTGAATTACCATATGACCCATAACCATAAAGTAAAACATTGGCTGATCCATCCATTTTAGTTTTTATATGTCTCGTTATGGTTAGTGGGACTAATCTTCCATCATGAGATTTGTATTCTACTCTTTCTACGATATAATCTTCAGGATTATGCCCTGAGGGAATTATTTGCTCTTTAACGATTTTTTTTTGTTTTGTTGAGAGATCATACAAATATACTCTTGAAGGAGTTTTTGGAGAGGAATATCCAATATAAATTTCATCAGTGTTTTTATCTTTTTGTCTAAAAGAAATATTTGGTACACAGACTTGCTCATTTGAAAGAATAATCTCTTCCTCTAAACCAGTATGAATGTTTCTAACAAATAGCTTGTCTAGCGCATTAGATGTCTCTGACCTTATTATCCAGTTTTTTAAAAATACACAACCACCAATTAAAACCTCATCCTTGGCTGCGATATAAGTTTTCCAATTTTGTCTTTCTAAACTTTCTGAAACTTCAATCTTAAAATCCTCAGCATTTTCATTTGTGTGGTTATAAAATTTATTATCCCACGAATTAACTGAATACAAAACACCTTTATTTCTTTTCTTTATCAATTTAGGATAAGGTATTTTTTCATCTGTTCTAAAATAATACTGCTCAGATGTATTATGATCTGAAGTAGAAATAAAAAAATATTTTTCATCTGAACTTAAATTAATACTTACTGTAAAAGCCTTACTTATTTCCTCAAAAACTAGATCATCTGACTTATCAAAATTACCTATTTCATGTCTAAAAATTTTTCTTGCACGATGGTTATTGTCTAATTTCGAATAAAAAATATATTTATCATCTAAACTGAATGTAATGCTACCAGAAGTGTCATAGATTTGTTTAGTAACAATTTTGTTTGTCTCAATGTTTCTTATAAAAATAGTATAATATTCAGATCCTTTAACATCTAATGAGTAAGCTAAATACTTATCATTATGGCTTACTTCAAGATCACCCACACCAAAATATTCAACACCCAATTTTTTTTTTTCTTCATCTCCATTCCAAATTTCTTCAATTTTTTTTGAGTTAATTTTTCTTCTTAGTTTTATTGAATAATTTCCCTCAATTGTAGTTTTAGTCCAATATTCATAAGAATGATCTTTGTAAGGCAAGGATTCATCATCAAGTTTTATTCTTCCCTTAATTTCATGAAAAATTTTTTTTTGTAGATTTTTTGTATCTTTTAAATGATATTCAGTATAATTATTTTCTTCAATTAAATATTTTTTTACCTCTGGATTAAGTTTATTTTTGTCTTTAAGTACTTCTAAAATGTTTTTTTGATGAATCCAGCTATAGTCATCCTCCCAGGTTATATTGTGACAAGATTTTATTTCTGGTATTTTTCTAAGTTGTGGTACTTTCATAATTAGCAGAATTATATGAATATAATAATTTATACAGTGGTAATATTGCTCATCTTATATTTTCTTTTGAAATTTATAAGCAATATTTCATCAAAGAAAATATCTAAAGGCCTCCGAATTTCAACGATTGTGGCTCTAATAATTCTTGCAGTGTTATTTGCTCTAGGAGGTAGGTACTTATTAACTTTGCCCCTAACCTTAGCAAGTCTTGCGCTATTAAAATTAAAAGGTTTGTCAATTTTTCAATTGATTTCACTTTATAGATTAATTCAGACTTTAAGGAGGAGTGGCCGATTTTCTTTTAACCAATCACAAGGAAAGAGTTTTTCTAACCTTTCTGTATCAGAGTCTTATAAAATTCTAAATTTAGATGAAAAAAAAAAATTAACCAAAGAGGATATTAATAAGGCTTACTTAAAAATCCAAAAAAAAATTCATCCAGATGTTTCACCAGAGACTGCTCGATTATCATCAATCGTTAATGAGGCAAGAGATGTATTGCTCAATGAAGTTAAATAAAATTTTTTATTTCATCCATTACCATTTCAACTGTAATTGAGTTAGGATCCAAGCGGGAGTTGTGGGAAATTTTATTTAATTCAATATTTGCTGGAATAATTCTTTTTTGATTTAAGCTATAGTCCGAGTAAGCTCTTGGTGTATCTAATAAAATTACAAAACTTAGCTTTCCCATTTGACAAGATATATGATGACCAAAAGAATCATTACCAATATAAAAATCACTCAATGATATATAATTCTTTACTTCGTATATATTTTTATTACTAAGCGACTCACAGTGTTCTTTACCAATTTCCTTAATTATCTCATTTGCATCATTACTTTCATCAGGCCCGCATAATAAATAAAAGTAAAATTTATTTTTCTCATTTATTTTTTTTATTAACGAGATAAAATTTTTGACCCCCCATTTTGTTGTTGGACCAGATGATCCAATTCCCATAATTATTTTTTTTAGGTCATTTTTTTTTAATTTATTTACCTCGGTACTATCTACTAAAATACTACTTTCTGTGGGACAATCTGAAATTCCTAAATTTTTTTCAGTAAATTTTTTTGCAGTATTTACAAGATGTAAATTTTTCTTTTTAAAAAAAGGGTATTTGTAAACATTATTTATACCAGCTATTTTAGCAGCAAAAAAATATCTGAGACTTGGATAGAATATGTATAAATTATCAAGACTTAATTTTTTCAGAAAATTTGATAGTTTAATTATATCTAAAAGCTTTTTATAAAAATCATCTAAATATATGATATCTTGAATAAGTGGATCATTTTCAAGAACTTCCTTAAGCTTTGGGTTTAATGTAATTAATGTTACAGGACCAAATTTTTTCGCTATTTGGTGACAATAACTGAGATGAAGTAGATTTGCGCCTAAACCCTTATAGCTTAAGAAAATTCCAGTTTTCATAAAAATAATTTTTCTATTATACTTAATTAAAAAAAATTTATGGTAAAAATTAAAGGAATTTATGCAGCTGGAATGTCAATTTTAAATGATGATTTGAGTTTAAATGTCGAAAAAACAATTTTACATTCCGAAAAAATTATTGATCAGGGATGTCATGGAGTTGCAATTTTTGGGAGCACTGGTCAAGCACAATTAATTTCAGTAGCTGAGAAGATTGATTTACTTAATAAACTGACTTTGAGCAAATATAAAAAAAGCTATATTATAGGTACAGGCTTTAATTCTTTAGCAGAAACAATTAATTTAATGAAAATTTCCTTAACACTTGGATTTAAAAAATTTTTGGTAATGCCTCCAGCATATTATAATTATGAAGATGCACAGGTTATTAAATTTTACTCAAAAATAATCGAGAGTATTCCAGATGTTGAAATTATTCTCTATAATTTTGAAAAATTATGTGGATATAAATTTAGTAAAGAATGTGTAGAGGAATTAGTTAAAAGATTTCCTGATCAAATAATTGGCGTTAAAGATAGTTCTTACAATTTGATTGAAAGTTTGGAAGTAGAAAATTTTTCAATTTTACCCGGATCTGAGCTGAAACTATTAAGTGGCTTAGAAAAAGGATGTTCAGGGATTATTACAGCAACTTGCAATGTTACAGCGACTTTATCTAGAAAAGTTTATGATGATTTTTTTTTAAAAAATCCTCAATCACAAAATAAAAAATTATGCGAGGTAAGGAGAGTTTTTGACGAATTTAATTTAATTTCTGCATTACACACTTTTTACGCTAAAGAAGATAGTATTTATGAAAATGTATTACCTCCCTTAAGATTATTAAATGAGATAGAGGGAAAAAAGTTAATTGATACTTTAAAAGGTATAAATTTTAATTTGAAACCTTCAAGGGCTGCCTAGCATGCAATTAGCTAGATTTTTAAATAAAGTTTTCAAAAAAGGTGGATTTATATTAACTGATGCTAACGGAAAAGATTACATAATAGGTAAGCCAGAAAAAAATCCTTTAAATATAAAAATTTTAAATAAAAAACTTCATATCAAACTTTTATTTCATCCTGATTTATATTTTGGGGAAGCATATACTAATGGAGAAATTGTTATTGAGAATGGAACACTTTCAGATTTTT
Organism: uncultured Pelagibacteraceae bacterium; assembly: GCA_902518185.1. Taxonomy (GTDB): domain Bacteria; phylum Pseudomonadota; class Alphaproteobacteria; order Pelagibacterales; family Pelagibacteraceae; genus Pelagibacter. The sequence goes on from CABYFG010000001.1 coordinate 54,942, forward strand.
TAAACCTAGCTCTAATGAATTTTGGTAGAAAAGAATTAAATTTTTTTAGTTACTTGATTAACAAAATTCGAGGATCTTATAGATATCTTACAAATTTTAATTTTATAAAAAAATCAAAAATGAACGTTGCTCACCATTATGATATTAATGATGACTTGTATGATTTATTTTTGGATCCAAAAAGACAATACTCATGTGGATATTTTAAAAAAGAGAATGATAGTCTTGAAGAGGCACAAAATAATAAGATTAATCATATAATTAAAAAATTAAATATAAAACCGAATCAAAAAGTTCTAGATATAGGGAGTGGATGGGGCTCACTTGCGATAGATATTGCCAAAAGCGCTAAATGTGAGGTGACTGGTATTACTTTATCTAAAAATCAACTTAATTATTGTAATAAAAAAATTAAAGACATGAATTTAGAAAATCAAGTCTCTTTTAAATTAATGGATTACAGAGAGCTTAATGAAAAATTTGACAGAATTGTAAGTGTTGGAATGTTTGAACATGTTGGAAGAAAGTTTTATAAAAAATTTTTTTCTCAAATTGAAAAATTACTCAGTGATAATGGTGTTTCTTTAATACATACTATTGGCTCGGTTAACCCACCCAGAGATCCCCATCCATGGATTACAAAATATATTTTTCCTGGAGGCTATACCCCAAGCCTAAGCGAAGTTACAAATCCAATTGAAAAAGCTGGTTTAGTTGTAAGCGATATTGAAGTTTTAAGACTTCATTATTCACACACTTTAAGGCACTGGAAAGAAAATTGCATAAAAAATAAAGAAAAAATTATCAAACTGTTTGATGAAAAATTTTTTCGAATGTGGGAATTTTATCTTACTGGTTGTGAAATGGCTTTCAAATGGGGAGACCAAGTTGTATATCAATTTCAACTTACAAAAAATTATGAGTCGACTCCATTGACTAGAGACTATATTTATCAATAAATTGTTGATAGAATCGTCTCTTCTCAGAAATGAAAAAAAAGCAAAAAAAACCAAAAAAAAAAAGGAAATTTATCAATAAAGCGAAATTTTTAAAAGCTCGAAAAAAAATTAAGAAAAATCGAAAAATAAGGAAGAAAATAAAAAAAAAAGTAATTATTAAAAATAAAAAAAATAAATTAAAAAAATCTAAAAAAGCTAGATATTTAACTCATATAAAAAAAACTCAAAAAGAAACCTTAGTTTTAAAATTTATAAAATTTCAATTATCTTTAAAACCTCAATTTAATATCAAATTTATCTATAGTTTAGAAAAATTCATACAAGGTTTTTTTGACAGAATTTCAGAAACAATTTCAAATTATAAAATTTTAAAACGTGATGAAAAAAGAAGAATAAAGATAGAAAAAATTGAGAAAGAAAGACAGATAAAAATTCAGCTGGCCAAGCAAAAGGAAGAAGAACAAGCACTTAGAGTTAAAATAAAGGAGCAAACACTTAGAGAAGAATCTAAGCTTGAAAAACAAAGAGTTAAAGACATTAAACTATTTTTAAGAAAAGAACAGGCACTTCTAAGAATTGAACAAGCAGAGAAACAAAAGCAGTTTTTAAAACAATTAAGGCTTGATAAACAAATTGAAAAATTCAGAATTAGAGAAGTCAAAGAATTAGAGAAGCTAGAAAAAATCTCTTTAAAAGAAAAAAGAGAAGATTACGCAGGATTACAAGAAAGAATTGATAGGCTTAAAGAAAAATATCGGTTGCTTCGAGATCAAAAAATTAAAGAAAGAGTTGAGGCGTTAGGAGTAAAACTGCAAGGTAATGAAGATAGAGAAACTTTATTAGAAAAAGAAAAAGAATATAATTTAGCAAGACAAAAAATTGAATTTGCATTAGAGAGTTTTTATAGAAGTGCAGCTAGTTTAGTATTTCAATTAAATAAAAGACATGTTACTAGAGATATGTCAATTTTTCGTTGTATAGACAGAAGATTTGAAACTGGAGAGGTTTTTATTAAATGGGATGACTCACAAGATGATGAGTGGTTATTATTGATTTATATTAAAAATAATTCTCCTGATGAGGGTATTGTGATTGAAGATAAAACAAATCCAGAAAAAAATATCTCCCATGAATTTAGAAGTGTGGATATATTTAGAGCTTCAGACACAATGGTAGACTCTTTAACTCAACTAATTGCAAGAAAAAGAGAGAAAAATTATAATTAAAAGTTTATATTTAATCAGGAATTATCTTTTATGATTTTAGGATCAATTTTTTTAATAATTTTATATTTAATCTTTAGATACATAATTTCATGGATTACATACTATAACAATTTAGATCCTAGACTTGGAGAGAGTACATGGAGATTTACTTATGACTATCCTGTAGTTGGTGAAAGAGACATTTCTGATTTAGATGATAAAGATTTTGTGAGGCTTAGGAGAAAAAAAAATAAAATTGTATTGTTAATGTATTCTATAGTTTTGATTATGTTTATATCTTCTATGTCTCTACTAAGTAACTTTTTGATATTTTTTTTTAGTTAGTTTTTTTTTAGTTGTTTTTTATTTTTTAGATAAAGAAAAAAGGCAACAATCTCATATAACAAGGTAAATACACTATAGATGATTGGTAGTTTAAAAAAAGTATAAAGAAATTTATATTTTGGCATTTTTTTCCACAAAAATAAAAAGGCCTCTGCACCTCCTAAAACTTTTTCACCATCTTTAACGTGAAGTCTTCTCAAAAGTTGTTTGCTATTTTTAGAGGTCTCTTTTTCAGCTAATTCATTATTAGTTATATCAATCCAATCAATTTCTTCTATTTTTTCTTTTTTATAAAGATCAATTTCAGCCTTACAGATTTTGCAAGAATTGTTAAAATAAACTTTCATATGTGCTTAATTTATTACAATTTTGTCCCATAAAGTACATGCGTAAAATACTCTAGTTGAAAATTCCATGAAACAATCTAATTAGTATCCTTTATGAGTAATTTCTTTGAAAAATCTGACCTGTCTAGAAGTGAAGCTGAAAATATTATTTCTGAGACTTTACAAAAATGTGATGATGGTGAATTGTACTTAGAAAATTCAAAATCTGAGTCGATCTTACTAGATGATAATAAAATTAAAAATTCCAGTTATAGTTCAGATTTAGGATTTGGATTTAGAGCTGTTTCCGATGAAGTGGTCGCTTATTCTCATTCCAACGAAATTTCAAAAAACTCTTTGAAACAGTCTTCAGAAAATTTAAAGTCAACACTAAAGTCTGTAAAAGGTACTTATAATCATGAAATTCCCAAATCTAATAAAAAATATTACGACAATATTAACCCTATTGAACAAAAATCTCTTAATGAAAAAATTAAAATACTCAATAATGTAAATAATTATTTACGATCCAAAGATGATAATGTTAAGCAAGTTACTGCCAATTTTTTGGGAGAGCAAAAGTCTGTAGAAATAATTAGATCTGGTGGTGAGACTTTATCAGATGTTCGTCCTTTAATAAGATTTAATGTATCAGTTATGCTTGAAAAAAATGGCAGAAAGGAAACAGGTGTATTTGGTGTCGGTGGAAGACAATCTTATGACTCATATTTAAAAGATGATAATTGGAAAAGTGTTTGTGATGAGGCTTTAAGAATAGCATCAGTAAACTTAGATAGCAAACCTGCGCCAGCCGGTGAAATGAAAGTTGTACTGGGTCCTGGTTGGCCAGCAATATTAATTCATGAAGCTGTTGGTCATGGTTTAGAAGGAGATTTTAATAGAAAAAAAACTTCAGCTTTTCATAATCTGATGGGACAAAAAATTGCGAGTGATGGAGTTACAATTGTTGATGATGGTACTATTGATAATAGAAGAGGCAGTCTTACAATTGATGATGAGGGAACACCAACAGAAAAAACTGTTTTAATTGAGAATGGAATTTTAAAAAATTTTATGCAAGACCGTCTTAATGCACGTTTGATGAAAACCAAATCTACTGGTAGTGGAAGAAGAGAAAACTACAGACATATAGTTCTACCAAGAATGAGAAATACGATGATGCTTAGCGGTAATCAGTCCCAAGAAGAAATGATTAAATCTGTCGACAAAGGTATCTTCGCAGTTAGTTTTGGAGGTGGACAAGTCGATATTACATCTGGAAAATTTGTATTCAATTGTACTGAAGCTTATGAAATTGTTAATGGCAAAATTGGATCACCAATTAAGGGTGCTACGCTAATTGGAGATGGTCCTTCAATTCTAAAAGAAGTTTCTATGGTAGGTAATGACATGATGATGGATCCTGGTATTGGAACGTGTGGTAAAGCTGGACAAGGCGTCCCTGTAGGAGTTGCACAGCCATCTATATTAATAAATAAGATGACCGTAGGTGGTACGAAACTTTAAATGGTAAAAGATCAAGAATTTTTAAAAGAAAAAGCATTATATTGTCTAATTTTAGCAAAGAAATTCGGTGCTACAGACTCAAGCGTGGTTGTAAAGAATTCTGTTTCTGAAACTGTAAATTTTAGAAATAGAAAATTAGATGAGTCTAATAGATCAGATGATTTAGGTATAAGTATAACTACCTACATTGGTAAAAAAAAATCATCGATATCTTCATCTAATTTAATTAATGATAATTTGAATATTTTGATCGAAAAGTGTATTGAGACCACCAAAAATACTCCTCAGGATGAATTTAACTCTTTACCGGATAAAGATTTATTAGCAAAAGAAGTTAAAGATTTAGAACTCTATGACGATACTCATATAGAAAACGATCAAAAAATAAATTATTTAAAAAGACTAGAGGCTGCAGCCTCTGATAACAAAAAAATTATCAATACTGAGTCTAATTTTACTCAAAATAAATCAAATTTTGTTTTGGCTAATAGTCAGGGTTTTTCTGATGGTTACAAAACATCTTCATTTACTGCATCAAGTGTAGCAGTTGCAAAAGATGAAAAAAGCATGGAAAGAGATTATGAATATTCTAGCAAATGTTTTTTTAAAGACTTGGATGATGCTGATAAATTAGGCAAGCTAGCTGCTAATCAAACTATTCGCAAATTAAGTCCAAAAAAAATTGGGAGTGAAAAAATTGCTATAATTTTTGATAAAAGGATAGCCAGAGGAATGTTAAGTAATTTTGCAAGCGCTATTAATTCATCAGTAATATCAAGAGGAACTTCTTTTTTAAAGGATAAAATAAATCAAAAAATATTCCCAGATAAAATTAATATTTTTGACAAACCTGATATGCTCAAAGGTCTAGGCTCAAGAAATTTTGATAGTGAAGGGGTAAAAACCGACACACTGAAATTAGTGGATCAAGGAATTTTGAAACATTATCTGATTGATACTTATAATGGAAAAAAATTGAATCTTAAATCTAATGGAAGATGTGGAGGAACAAGTAATCTTTATTTTGAGAATGGAAATATTAATTTTAAAGATTTACTGAATTCACATTCAAAAAGTCTTTATATTACCGAAACCATAGGACATGGAAGTAATATTGTGACCGGAGATTATTCAGTTGGAGCAACCGGGTTTTTAATTGAAAATGGTGAGTTTAAATATCCAATAAATGAAATTACTATAGCAGGTAATTTTAAAAACATGTTTCAAAATATTACCTTAGCAAATGATTTAGAGTTCAAATATGCAACTAACTCACCAACCATGTTAATAGAGGGAATGGTTGTTGCTGGTAAATGAGTGAATTTTGTATAATTGGTTCTGGAATATCTGGATCCACAATTGCAAATCTTCTTACTAAAAAATATTCAGTAATTTTGTTTGATAAAGCAAGAGGTCCTGGGGGTCGTGCATCTTTTAAAAGAATAAAAGGCAAAACAGGCTTTGATCATGGCACTCAGTATATTTCACCAAAAACTAAGGAATTTAAAAAATTTACCAAAGATTTAATGAAAAAAAGAATTTTAAAAGTATGGAGAGGCACACATGTTTTTCTTAATTCAAAAAAAAAAGAGGATAAAAAACATTTAAAAGTAATTGGTAAAAATGGAAATAATGATATTTGCAAACATTTGCTAAAGAAAATTAATTGCAACTATCACAGTGAATTAAAAAAAATCTATTATAAAAATAAACTCTGGTATTTGTTATTTGACGATGGAAAATTAAGATCCTTTAAAAACTTAATTTTGACTTGTCCTTTTCCACAATTAAAAAAACTTTCTAAGAAATTTATTAATAACTCTTTTTTAAGAAAATCAATAAAAATGGATGCAAATATTACTACTATGATTGCAATAAAAAAAAACAAGAATTCAAATAGTAGCTATCTTTTTGAAGACTCAATTCTGGGCTGGGCAGGAAATGAAAACTCAAAAAAAAGATTTAAATCAAAATATGATTTATGGACTCTTCAAAGTACATTTAAATGGGCAAATAAAAAGATTAATAAAAACAAGAATAACAAAAAAGAAAATTCACAAATTATGATCGATAAATTTTTTAAACTTTCAAATATCAAAAAAACAAAGATTTATTATTCACTTAATCACGGTTGGCGGTATTCTTCAAATTCGAGACCATTTAAAATTAAGAGTTTTTGGGATCCTAGGAAAAGATTGGGTGTTTGTGCTGATTGGTTTGTAGGACCTAGATTAGAGTCAGGATGGATAAGTGCACATGATTTATTTAGAAAAATCTCAAGAGAAATTAATTAAAATTCTTTAATTTATATTCCCAGTTACCCATTCTTGAATAGGATACTTTTAATATCATTAAATTTTTACGATCATACCAAATGTCAAAATCTAATCTTTTATCTTTCGGTATACTCATGTCTTTAGATTTCAGTGTAAAATGATCAACATCATAAACTTTTCCATAAAGATCTATTTTTTCTTTACCTAAAAAAGTTACAACTTGATCCTTAATACTCCCTGAGATAGGACTTATTTGAGAACTCGCTTGTAAAATTTTGTGATTCCACCAATTTCCAATCACGTTATCAGTTGAGGCTTCTCCATTATATGAAGAGCCTTTGATATTAAATTTTTTATTTTTTTGATCAAATGTTAAATTAACAAACTTCTTTTTGTCATTTTGTAAAGTTTTAGAATTATAAGAAACTAATTGATCTTTGAAATATTTTTCCTCGCTATAACCCTCAACTTGGAAAACTGTTGCTCCCAAAAGTTTAACTACAAACTTAATTTGATTAGTAACAATAGTTTCTGATCCATTTCTATTGAAAAAATAATGATTATAGCCAATAAGTTCACCATTTCGAAAAATCTCCATCTCAATTTTGTTGTATTTAATGTAATGTCCAATATGAGCGATTGAATTTGTTGGATAAATAAAAAGAAATAAAATGACTATAATTTTTTTCATTTAACAACTAGTTTAATAGACTTTATTAACAATAGAAATAACTTATTAAAATGTTTTTAAAAATTAAGAAAATACCAAGGGTTAATTGGAGTTCAGATAAGCCTTATAATTTTAAACCAAAATTCTCTACATTCTTTTTTTTATGTTTTGGCTTGATGTTATTTGGTCTTGGAGAAGGTCTATTAATTGTATCTTTTACTGGTGCTTCTCCATGGAGTGTTTTAGCTCAAGGTATTTCTTTAAATGTTAATTTGAGTATAGGAACAATAACATTTTTGATAAGTGTTGCAGTTTTAATTTTGTGGATACCGCTTGGTCAAAAACCAGGGATGGGGACAATACTTAATGCAATCATTATTGCGCTGATGATCGATCTTTGTATAAAATTTGTTCCAACCCCATCTAATTACTTTTATCAATTAATTCTGGCAATAATTTCAGTAATAACCGTTGGAATTGGTGGAGGTATTTATCTTGTATCTAATCTTGGAGCTGGACCAAGAGATGGTTTGATGATTGGTCTCCAAAAAAAAACAAATTTACCAGTTGCTGCCGTGAGAGCATTCTTAGAAATTTCTGTTGTAAGTGTTGGATGGTACTTAGGTGGAACTGTGGGTGTGGGAACTTTATTATTTGCTTTTGGAATCGGTCCTTGTGTTGCCTTAGGCCTGTATTTAGTTGATAAAATTTTCGATTAGGCTGCAGCGCCTGATTTTTCACTTCTTTTTCTTTCGTGCGGATCGAGAATGGCTTTTCTCAATCTACAAGAGTCTGGAGTGATTTCCAAAGCCTCATCAGTATTTAACATGCTTAATTGTTCAGCAATGGACATTTTTCTTACTGGTGTTAAAACGACATTTTCATCTGTACCTTGTGTTCTCATATTAGTTAATTTTTTGCCCTTCATAACATTAATAATCATATCTCCAGGTTTAGGAGATAATCCCACAATCATACCTGGATAAACAGGATCATTATGAGTTACAAACATCTCTCCTCTAGCCTGTAAATTAAATATTGCAAATGCAACTGCTTTTCCTTGTTCCATTGAAATAAGTGCACCATTTCTCCTACCTTCCATTTCACCCTCAAATGGCCCATACGCGTGAAAAATTCTGTTAATTACACCATTACCTTTTGTAAGTGTTAGAAACCGACTTGTGTATCCCATTAAACCTCTTGTTGGTGCATGAAAGATTAATCTTTTTTTATTTTTACCAGTATCTTTTAATTCAATTAATTTGCCTTTTCTTCTGTTCATGGAGTCAATAATCTTTGATGAATGTTCTTCATCGAGATCCATAGTTATTTCTTCTATTGGTTCAAGTTTGTTACTATTTTCATCTTTTTTATAGAGAACTTTTGGGGGACTAACAGTCATTTCAAAACCTTCTCTTCTCATTTGAGTAAGTAAAATTTCTAACATTAATTCACCTCGACCACTTACAACAAAAGAATCGTTACCTTCATTTTCTGTAAAAGTAATTCCAACATTATTCTGTGCTTCTTGAAGCAATCTATCTCTTATTTGAGTACTTGTAAGTTTTTTACCCTCAGTTCCTGCAAGAGGAGATGTGTTTACAGTAATTGTAATAGACATTGTTGGTGGATCGATTGGAGTAGCTTTAATAGGATCATTTACCTCAAGATCACAAATTGTGTCAGCAACATTTGCTTTTTCTAAGCCAGCGACAACTACAATATCTCCCGCCTCACCAATTTCGATTGGTACTTTTTTTGTACCCTCATATCTAAAAATTTTAGTAAGTCTTCCTTCATCCACTTTTTCACCTTTCAGATTTATTGCCTTGATCGATTGATTAGCTTTTGCGGTTCCTTGCGCAATTCTTCCAACTAAGCTTCTCCCTAAGAAATTATCTGCATAAAGAAGAGTAGACAGCATTGCAAAGGGTTTTGTTTTATCAAGTTCAGCAGCTTTTACATGATCAATAATCTGATCTAATAAAGGATTTAAATTTTCCCTTGGACCATCGATTTCTTTATCAGCCCAGCCAGATCTTCCACTTGCATATAAAACAGGAAAGTCTAGCTGTTCTTCATTTGCATCTAAACTTACAAATAAATCAAAAGTTTCATCTAAAACTTCATTAGCTCTTTGATCTGATTTGTCCAATTTATTGATTACAACAATTGGTTTTAAGCCTTGTTTAAGAGCTTTAGATAAAACGAATTTTGTTTGAGGCATAACTCCTTCAGCAGAGTCTATTAAAAGTAATGCACCATCTGCCATGCTTAAAACTCTTTCAACTTCTGCTGCGAAATCTCGGTGACCTGGTGTATCAATAATATTTATTCTTGAATCTTTCCAATTAATAGATGCAGGTTTTGCTAAAATTGTTATTCCTCTTTCTTTCTCAAGTTCACCTGAATCCATTAATCTTTCGTCAACAACTTCATTTTCCCTAAATGAACCACTCTGTTTCATTAAATTATCAATTAAGGTAGTTTTTCCGTGATCAACGTGTGCGATTATGGTGATGTTTCTAATATCTTTGCTCATAAATCCTGGCTCTTATACCTTAAAAATTTTTTTTGAAAACTTTAAAAAAACCAATAAATATTGGGATTTTGATCAAAAAATGTCGTTATTTTGTTTTTTTTGCCTTTTCTCTTTTTAATCTTCTTTTTTCTTTAAAAGTAAATTTTGGTTTTTTATTAAGACTTGAGTCCTTGAACGATTTCCCACTATATCTTTTTGACATTAATTTATTTTAATATTTCTAAAAAAAAAGGCCATCAAAAGATGGCCTTTAAATTCTTTATGTTTGAGATTGGGTTACATTCCCATTCCACCCATTCCACCCATGCCACCCATGCCGCCCATTCCACCAGGCATTCCAGCAGGAGCTGCATCTTTTTCTTCAGGTTTATCAGCTATCATTGCTTCAGTTGTAACTAATAACCCCGAGATAGAAGCAGCATCTTGAAGAGCAGTTCTAACAACTTTAACTGGATCAATAATACCTTTAGCAAACATGTCACAATATTCCTCGTTTTGTGCATCATAGCCGTGAGTTTTTTTATTTTGTTCTAACAATTTACCAACAACAACTGAACCATCAACTCCAGCGTTTTTAGTAATTTGTCTAATAGGAGATTCTAATGCTTTTCTTACTAAGTCAACACCAGCTTTTTGGTCTTCACCTTTTGCTTTAACTTTATCAAGCTCTTGAGCAGCGTAAAGCAAAGCACATCCACCACCTGTTACAATGCCTTCTTCAACAGCTGCACGTGTTGCATTTAAAGCATCTTCAACTCTATCTTTTCTCTCTTTAACCTCAACTTCTGTTGCACCACCAACCTTAATAACAGCAACCCCGCCAGCAAGTTTAGCTAATCTTTCTTGAAGTTTTTCTTTATCATAATCAGATGTTGTCTCATCAATTTGTTGTTTAATTGATGAGCATCTAGCTTCGATATCAGATTTTTTTCCGCTACCATTCACAATAGTACTATTATCTTTATCCACTTTAACTTTTTTACATGATCCAAGATCATCTAATTTAACATTCTCAAGCTTGATACCTAAATCCTCAGAAATTACACTACCACCAGTTAAAATTGCAATATCCTCAAGCATTGCTTTTCTTCTATCTCCAAATCCTGGTGCTTTTACAGCTACAACCTTTAACCCACCTCTTAATTTGTTAACAACTAAAGTAGCTAATGCTTCGCCTTCGACATCTTCGGAGATAATCATTAATGGTCTGCCAGCTTGTACAACTGCCTCTAAAAGAGGAACCATTGGTTGCAGGTTAGTAAGTTTTTTCTCATGCAATAGTATGAAAGGATTTTCTAATTCAGTTGTCATTTTGTCACTATTAGTAATAAAATATGGAGATAAGTACCCTCTATCAAACTGCATACCCTCAACAACGTCAAGTTCAGTTTCAATACCTTTATTCTCCTCAACAGTGATAACACCTTCATTACCAACTTTTTGCATGGCTTTTGCAATCATTGTCCCGATTTCTTTATCACCATTAGCTGAAATAGTCCCAACTTGTGCTATCTCATCACTATCTTTTACTTTTTTGGCCGAAGATACTAAATTTTGTTTTACGACATCCACTGCAGCATCTATACCTCTTTTAACGTCCATTGGGTTCATGCCAGCCGTAACATATTTCACTCCTTCTTTCACAATTGCTTGCGCCAAAATAGTTGCTGTTGTGGTTCCATCACCAGCTTCATCATTTGTTTTGCTAGCAACTTCTTTAACCATTTGAGCACCCATATTTTCAAATTTATCCTCTAAATCGATTTCTTTAGCAACAGAAACTCCATCTTTAGTAATTCTTGGCGCTCCATAAGACTTATCCATCACAACATTTCTTCCTTTAGGTCCTAAAGTAACCTTAACTGTATCAGCAAGAATGTTTACACCTCTAATCATCGCCGCTCTAGCTTCTGCATCAAATTTCACTACTTTTGCCATTTTAGTTTCTCCTTTTAAATTTATTATTTACCTGAAATACCCATTATGTCAGACTCTTTCATTATATTATATTCTTTACCATCAATTTTAACTTCAGTGCCTGACCATTTTCCAAACAAAACTTTATCACCAATTTTTACATCCATTGGTATAATTTTTCCGTCCTCAGTCTTTGAACCTTTGCCGACGGCTACAACTTTTCCTTCTTGAGGTTTTTCCTGAGCAGTATCAGGTATAATTATTCCACCAGCAGTCTTTTCGCTGCTGTCTAAAACTTCTATTAGAACTCTATCATGTAACGGCCTAAATTTCATAAATTCTCCTTTATAAATGTAACTCTCATATAGATATTGGGTTCACATTTTCAAGATAAAGATGAAAATTTGATAATCAAAAAAGGTAGGAATTTCGAGATTTTATGGTTTATAGATAAATTTAATGACCAAAAATTTAGATAAAGAAGGGCTTAGTTCAATAGTTGACAAATATGAGCTATTTTACGTCGACTTATGGGGAGTAATTCACGATGGAATCAAACTACATAAAAAAGCTATAGAGGTTTTAAAAGAGATAAAAAAAAGAGATAAAGATTATGTTTTGCTTACCAATGCTCCAAGGCCAAATAAAACAGTAAAAAATTTTTTAGAAAAAATGGGCATGGAAAAGGAAATTAGAGATCATGTTTTTACCTCAGGTGAGGCAGCTCTAAAATATCTAAAATATAATTATTCTCATCAAAAATTTTTTCATATTGGGCCTCCTAGAGACTTTGATTTATTTACTGGGTTTAAGAAGAATAAAAGTGAAAATATTAATGATAGCGACTTTTTGCTTTGTACTGGTTTATTTGATGACCATGAAGATGATCTAAAATATTATAAGATCTTTTTAGAAAAAAGCTTAGAAAAAGAGATGATTTGTACTAACCCAGATTTAATCGTTGATAGAGGAAATAAGCGAGAGTTTTGTGCTGGATCGATTGCAATGGTATTTGAAAAAATGGGCGGTAAAGTTGTTTACTTTGGTAAACCATATCCTGAAGTTTATAATCAATCATTTAAGAATAAAGGAAAAAAAATTTTATCTATAGGAGATAATTTGAATACAGATATAAAGGGAGCAAATCTTTTAAATTATGACTCTCTTTTGATTTCAAATGGAATTCACAAAAATGAGATCAAAGAAAAAGGTGTTGATAAAGTTGTGAGATCCTACGAAACAATTTGTAATTACATACAATCAGAATTAAAATGGTAAAAAAAATTACTTTATATAAAAATTTTAAAATAAAGTCGCGTCATAGAAATTCTATTATCTTAATAGGTAATTTCGATGGTCTTCATAAAGGTCATCAAAAACTATTTAACTTAGCAAAAAGATTTAAAAAAAAAACACTCTCAAAAATTGGAGTACTTACTTTCGAACCAATACCTAAGATGTTTTTCAATAAGTCTCTAAAAAATTTTAGAATCTCTAATAAGATGCAAAAAATAAACCTTTTAAAAAAAATTGGTGTTGACTTTATCATTGTGAAAAGTTTTGATAAAAGCTTTTCTAAAATAAAATCAATTAATTTTATCAAGAATATTATTAATAAAAAATTAAATGCAAAATTTATTTTTGTAAGTAATAATTTTAGATTTGGTAATAAGAGAGAAGGAGATGTAAAACAATTAATTGAATTTGAAAAAAACTTGAATTATAAAATAATTAATCCCAAACCTTTAAAAATTAATAGAGAATTAATTTCCTCAACTTTAATAAGAGAAAAGTTGCGGGAAGGAAAAATTATTGAAGTAAATAGTTTTTTAAATCGTAAATGGTCAATTGTTGGCAAAGTTCAAAAAGGCAAACAACTAGGTAAAAAATTTGGCTTCCCAACTGCAAATATCAATATTAAAGATTATGTCGAAGCTTGTCCAGGTGTTTATGTCGTCAAAACTAGAATTCAAAAAAATAGAAGATATATCAAAGGTATAGCAAATTTGGGTTATCGGCCAACATTTAATGAAAAAAAATTATTACTTGAAGTTCATTTAATAAATTTTTCTGGAAATTTATATAATAAGTATTTAACTGTGGAGTTTTTAAGATTTATCAGAAAAGAAAAAAAATTTAAAAATGTAAATGAATTGAAAAAACAAATTAGAAGAGATCTATTAACAGTTAAATAAAATAAATGAGTAAAACACAAATAAATCTACCTAAGACAGCTTTTTCTATGAAAGCAAACTTACCAACGAAGGAACCAGAAATTGTAAAACTTTGGAACAAAATAGATCTTTATAAAAAATTGAGAGAGTCAAGAAAAGGTGAGGAAAAATTCATCTTACATGACGGTCCTCCATATGCAAACGGAGATATTCATATGGGTACAGCGCTTAATAAAATTTTAAAGGATATAATTGTTAAATTTCATCAAATGAATGGAAAGGACTCTGTTTATGTACCTGGTTGGGATTGTCACGGTTTACCAATAGAATGGAAAATAGAGGAACAATATAAAAAGAATAAAAAGAATAAAAATGAAGTTCCAATAGTTGAATTTAGAAAAGAGTGTAGAACTTTTGCAGAGAAATGGATTAAAATTCACAAAGATCAATTTAAAAGATTAGGTGTAGTTGGGGATTGGGAAAATTACTATTCTACAATGAGTTATGAAGCTGAGGCTCAAATAGTTAGAGAACTAGGAAAATTTTTGAAAGAAGGAAGTCTTTATAGGGGTTTTAAACCTGTACTGTGGTCTACAGTTGAAAAAACAGCTTTAGCAGATGCTGAGGTAGAATATAAAGATCATAAATCTGATACAATATATGTCTCTTTTCCTGTGAAACACTCAAATTTTAAAGATCTTAACGAAAGTAATATAATTATATGGACTACTACACCATGGACGATACCTGCAAATAAAGCTTTAGCATATAATGAAAATTTAAATTATTTACTTATTGAAATTAATGACGATGGGGATTTTCATAAAAAAAAAATTGTAGTTGCTGAAGCATTACAAGAGTCAGTTATCAAAGATTGTGGAATTAAAAATTTTAAAAAATTAAAAAGATTTAAAGGTCAAGATTTTAAAGGAACAATTTGTCATCACCCATTTTTTAATCTCGGTTATGATTATGATATTTCAATGTTAGAGGCGAAATTTGTAACAACAGAACAAGGAACTGGGATAGTGCATTGTGCACCTAGCCATGGCCCTGATGACTTTAATCTTTGTATAAGTAATGGAATAAAAGCTATTGAGACAGTAGATGGAGATGGAAAATATACAAATAATGTTCCATTATTTGAGGGTATTCATATTTTTAAATCTAATAGTATTGTAATTGATAAACTCAAAGAGCAAAAAAATCTTTTATCAAATGGCGAACTTATCCATTCTTACCCTCATTCATGGAGATCAAAAGCTCCGTTAGTTCATAGAGCAACACCACAATGGTTTATTTCGATGGAAAGCCATAAGCTCAGAAATAAAGCTTTGAAAGCTATAGACGAAACTACTTTTTACCCTAAGAAGGGTAAAGAGAGATTAAGGTCTATGATTGAGACAAGGCCAGATTGGTGTGTGTCAAGACAAAGAGTTTGGGGTGTTCCGCTTCCAATTTTTTTAAATAAAAAAGATAAAACAATTTTAGTTGATGATGATGTTTTTGAAAATATTGCTAAAATTTATGAGAAAGAGGGTTCAGACTGTTGGTTTTCAGATGATCCTCAAAAATTTCTAGGAAAAAAATATGATGTAAAAAATTATGAAAAACTGAGTGATATTGTTGAGGTTTGGTTTGATAGTGGATCTACTCATTCTTTTGTTCTTGAAAAAAGAAGTGATCTTAAATGGCCAGCATCTATGTATCTTGAAGGTTCGGACCAACATAGAGGCTGGTTTCACTCTTCCTTACTAGAATCATGTGGCACCCGAGGCAGAGCACCTTTTGAGTCAATTCTCTCTCATGGATTTGTTGTTGATGGGAAAGGTTTAAAAATGTCTAAATCACTTGGAAACGTAATTGCACCTCAGGATATATTAAAGAAATACGGAGCTGATATTTTAAGAATTTGGGTAGCCTCTTCTAATTATGCAGAAGATTTAAGAATAGACTATTCTATATTAGATCAGCACTCAGAGTCTTATAGAAAAATAAGAAACACCTTTAGGTATTTGCTTGGAAATTTGAATGATAATTTTGAGGAAATTAATTTAAAAACCATTGACATACAAAAACTTCCAGAATTAGAGCAATTAATATTGCATAAGATTTACGAGCTAAATGAAAAGTTCAAAAAATATTTTAAAGATTATGATTTTCACAATCTTTACAAAGAGTTACTAAAATTTTGTACTGTGGATTTGTCTGCATTCTATTTTGATATAAGAAAAGATTCATTATATTGTGACAATAAAAATTCTGAAAGAAGAAAAGCATGTTTGCTTCTATTAAATATTATATTAAGTGTTTTGATTAGGTGGTTTGCCCCTATTTTATCTTTTACAACTGAAGAAATTTTTCAATTAGTTTCAAAAAAAAATAAAAGTATTCATTTAGAAAATTTTTTAGATATTCCACAAAATTTCCAAAATAATCAATTAAATGAAAAATGGGTTCAACTAATTCACATCAGAAATAAATGTAATCTTAGCATTGAGGAAAAAAGAGCAAATAAAGAGATTGGTTCTAGTTTAGAAGCTGAAATAAAAATAACTCTTGATAAAAAATTTAAAGATTTGACTCAAAAAATAGATTTTGCTGAACTATGCATCACCTCTAAAGCAGAGATTATTTATGGGAATGAAAAAGAAATAATGGTTAATACGGTTAAAGCCTCTGGTAACAAATGTCATGTTTGTTGGAAAATAGATACGAAACCTTGTAGCAGACATTCCACATGATTTTAAAATATTTTAGTAAAGACTTCAAAATAACATCTATCATATTAATAATTATATTTTTAATTGATAGAATTTCAAAAGAGTACATTATTTTTTTAGGTGATCAAAATTATAACTCTGAAATATATTTATCATCTTTTTTAAACATTATTTTAATATGGAATGATGGGATAGCATTTGGTCTTTTATCTTTTGAAGATAAGACGATCTATAATTACATAACAATTTTAATTTCATCTGTAGTAATTATTTTGCTGTTTTTGATTTCAAGAACCAAAAAATTTAAAAAATTTTCATATATAATTATTACCGGTGGAGCCTTAGGAAATTTATTTGATAGGATCATATATAATTCAGTACCGGATTTTATAGATTTACATTACAATGGTTTTCACTGGTTTGTATTTAATGTTGCAGATATATTTATTACAATAGGTATTATCTGCCTAATTTACGATGAAATTTTTTTAGAGAAAAAGACAAATGAATAAAATATTAAAATATATTGTTTGTTTAACATTAATCTTACCGATTATAACAGGATGCCAAGCTTTAAAAGATGGATTAGAAGGTAATAAAAAAACTAAAAGAGCAGAGGAGTTTTTAATTAAAAAGAAAAACCCTCTTGTTATGCCACCAGATTATTCAAAATTACCTTTACCAGAAAACTCTAAAAATTTAGGAGACTCCAATCAAGATTTTGATTTAAAAAAAGTTTTAAAAAAGAACCCAAGTAAAAGTGATACAAATAATCAATCACAAAAAAATAGTTCTTTTAAAAAATCTATTTTAGATAAAATTAAAAATAATTGATGATAACAAAGAATATATTCTTAAAAAGTTTTCCAAAAAAAAACAACGAAAAAAAAATAAAAAAAGAACTTAATTTAATATTAGATGAAGAAAATGAATTATTTAGATCCATGTCTAAAAAATATCATGATAGTTATAATTCAAATATTATAAAAAAAATTTGCAATAAAAGAAACATTCGTCTTATTGGAATGGGGGGATCTATTTTAGGATCCCAAGCAATTTTTAGTTTTTTAAAAGAAAAGATTAAAAAAGAAATTCATTTCATTGATAATTTAAAACCTTTGAAAAAAAAAAATAAAAAGGGAGGATTTACAAACATCATCATTTCAAAATCTGGGAATACTTTAGAAACAATTTCGAATTCAAATATTTATATTAAAAAAAAAGATAACAATATTTTTATTACTGAAAAAAAACCAAGTTATCTTTTACAACTTGCCTACCGATTAAAAGCAGAAATTGTAAATCATAACAATTTTATTGGGGGAAGATATTCAGTTTTATCTGAGGTGGGGATGTTGCCTGCAGAATTGATGGGACTGAGCCCAAAAAAATTTAGGCAATTTGACAGTTTGGTAAAGAATAAGAAGTTTTTACATTCATTGGTGCGAAACACAAACTCAATACTGCATTATTTAAAAAGAAAAAAATTTAACTCAGTGATCATTAATTATGATTATAGATCTGATCATTTATTTCAATGGTATCAACAACTAGTGGCTGAAAGTTTAGGAAAAAAAGGAAAAGGCATATTGCCAATAATATCATCAATGCCTAAAGACAATCATAGTGTAATGCAACTTTATTTAGATGGATTTAAAAAAAACTTTTTTACTTTTTTTTTCTGCAATGACAAAAATTCAAATAGATTAAATAAAACACGTTTATTTGATAATTATAAATATTTAGGTTCAAGTAAAATTAATGAGATAATGTTAAAACAGAAAAAAGCATCAGAAATTGTTTTTGCTTCACGTAACATTCCTTTCAGAAGTTTTACCATTAGAAATAGAAAAGAAGAAACCCTAGGAGAACTATTTTGTTATTTTATACTTGAGACGATATTGTTAGGTCGTGCTCTTAATGTAAATCCTTTTGATCAACCCTCTGTAGAGTTAATCAAAAAGGAAACCAAAAAATTATTTTATTGATTTAAGCCACAAAAAAATATTTGTGATATTCCATAAGTTTTTTTTTCTTTAATGCTAATAATTTCTGGAAATATATGATTTTTCTTACTATCTCTGTGTATTATGATAATCCCTTTATATTTTAAAATATTTTTTTCAAAAATCTTTAATAAAAGTTCATTTATTTTAGTATCTTTAAAAGGCGGATCAAGAAATATTAAATCATATTTCCGTTTAGGAATTTCAGTCTCTAAATATTCATGAATACTTATTTTTTTAATTTTACATTTTTCAATTAACCTCAAATTTTCAATATTTTTTTTCAAAATTTCCATCACACCTAGATAGTTTTCAATGAATGTAACAAACCCTGCTTCTCTTGATAGCGCTTCTAATCCGAAGGAACCAACTCCAGAAAAGCAATCTAAAATATTGGAGTTTTTTAGGCTGAAATCAATTTTATTTGAATGTTTGATTACATTAAAAATAGATTCTTTTGTTAAGTCTTTTAAGGGTCGTGTAGTTTTATCCTTGGGCTCCAATAATTTTTTACCTTTTAAGTATCCAGAAATAATTCTCATTCATCTATTACTTTATATCCAATATCTTTTCTATAGAAACCATCCTGCCAACCTAAGTTCTCTATATTTTTAATAATATTCTTTCTCGCCTTTGAAAAATTATCTGCCTTGGATACAAAATTTAAAACTCTTCCTCCTACAGAAAATATCCCATCATTTCTAAGTTCAGTACCTGCATGAAAACAAAGATTATTTTCATCTGTTTTAATTTTTTCAAAATTTTTAATAAGGGAATTTTTTTTATAATCTTTTGGATAGCCTTTTGCGCACAAAACAATACTTATACTTTTTTGTGAACTCCAATTAAAATCTATTTCCTTTAGTTTTCCATCACAACAAGATAATAAGATATTTAAAAGATCTGTTTTTAATTTTGGTAAAATGGTTTGACACTCTGGGTCACCCATTCTAACATTATATTCAATGAGGTAAGGTTCATTATTCTTGATCATTAAACCTGCATACAGGAAGCCTTTGTATTCGATATTCATTTCTTTAAGACCAAAAAGTGTAGGATTAATAATTTTGTCAATTATTTTTTTTTCTAATTTTTGATTAATTAATCTAGATGGTGAGTAAGCCCCCATCCCACCAGTATTTTCTCCTTTATCACCTTCTTTCACTCTTTTGTGGTCTTGGGCAGTCTCGAAAGATTTAACTGTATTACCGTCAGTGACTACAAAATAACTCATTTCCTCACCATCTAAAAATTCTTCGACTAGAATATTTTTTGCTATCCCAAATTTACCATTAAAAATTTCATCAATAGCCTGATAAGCATACTCTTTGTTATCACATATATAAACACCTTTTCCTGCAGCTAAACCATCTGCCTTGATAACAACCGGTATGTTTGAATGATTTATGAAATTCTTTGTCTCCTTAGAATTTTGAAAAATTCCAAATTTAGCAGTTGGTATTTTATATTTTTTACAGAGGTTTTTAGTGAAAATTTTTGAACCCTCTAACTGTGATGCTGCTTTATTTGGCCCAAAAATTTTAACATTTGTATTGTTAAAATAATCAACTATTCCATTTACAAGAGGTTTCTCTGGACCAACGATAAGTAAATCTATTTTGTTGATTTCCACAGCTTTTTTAATTTCTTGAAAATTTTCAATATTCACATTGAGGTTTTTAGAGATATTTACTGTTCCAGCATTTCCTGGAAGACAATAGATATTTTTAATTCTTTTTGATTTAGTTAGACTTAAACAAATAGCATTTTCTCTTCCACCACTTCCTATTATCCCAACATTCATGTATGATTATTTATAAACTAAAAATGTATAAAAAATTAGCAAAAATAAAATATCTTCCAAATAATTTTCAAGTTTTAGAAAATGGAGATCATGTAATTTGTGCAATTTCAGGAAAGCCTATCAAAATCGATGATTTGCGTTACTGGAATGTAGAATTGCAAGAAGCATACTATTCATACATTGAAGCAGCTAAAAAAAGAGAAAAGTATTAAATTATTTCCAGCGATCATGAGACCAAATCCACTCAGAGGAATTATTTTTAATAGTATTTTCAAGCCAAATATTTAGCTCTTGAGTAATATTTTCTAAGCTTTTATCTCTGTCAAAATTGAATGGTCTTGAGATTTTAACTCTAAAATTTATTTTATTTTCTCTTTCAATAATCAATGGAACTACTCTACAATTATACTTTTTTACAAATTGAGCGGGTATAGTAGTCGTATATGCTTTTTCCCCAAAAAAATTTGACTTTAATCCCTCACTTACTCTTTGATCAATCATTAAAGCTATTGAGTAACCACTTTTAAATAAATTCAATAGGTCTCTGGTGCTTGATCTTCCTTTTTTAATTTGATTTTTACAAATGTATTTTTTTCTCAAATATTCCATAATTTTATTTAGAAAATAATTATTCAATGGTCTATAAATTACACCAAGTTTAATTCCCTTCTTCTCCAAAGTCATAGCCATTAACTCAAAATTATCAAAGTGTCCTGAAATAAAAATTACTCTTTCATTTTTTTTTTTAATTTCATCAATAATTTCCTCACCATCAATTTTTATATTGCTACTTATTTTTTTATTTCTAAAATTATTTAAAAAAGGATATTCTGCAAAAATCTTTCCATAATATTCCCACATACTATTTATTCTTTTTTTAATCTCAGATTCAGAAATATTTGGAAATGCTTTTTTTAAATTTTTATGAATTATTTTTTTTGATCTAAAAAAAGGTCCCACAAAAACAAAAACTTTTGCTGAAATTAAAGTTGATAACCTAACTCCTAACAATTTAAAAATAGTGAAAAAGATAATTATTAATAAAAATTCTAATAAATATCTTAAAAATTTAATTATTTTCATTGGATATTAGTGAAATAAATTTATTTTTTATTTTTTCAATTTGAATTATTTCAAGCTTTATTTTTACAAAATTAATAAATAATTTGAAATCTTCGTTAAGTCTTAAATAATCTTTTTCTGTGGTTAATATTTTTAAGCCATCTTTTTTAGCAAAATTTATAATTTTTTTTATATCTTTTTCTTTATAAGAATAATGATCTGGAAATTCAAAATTTTTAATAATTTTAAATTTATTTTTTTTTAATGTTTCAACAAAAGTATTATGATTACCTATCCCTGAAAAAATAACATACTTATCATTCAATTCAAATTCTTCTAAGTTCAAGATTTGGTATTTTGAGTCATAAATGGACAAAGTTGGATATTTTTGTCCTAAAAAATTTTCTAATTTTTTGTTATTATCATCATTTCCTACAAAAAAAACATTATTGTAATTTTTTATATTTTTAAGCGGCTCTCTTAATGGTCCAGCCGGGATTATTCTTCCATTACCAATAAAATTTTTTTTATTAAAGCATGCAAATGTTAGTTCATAAAATACCTCACGGTCCTGTAGACCATCATCAAATATTGCAACTTCATAATTTTCATGTCTTGCATCTTTTAAAGCTTGTAAACGAGATTTATTGATAAAGGTTTTTCCAAATTTACTCAAAAGTTTTTGTTCATCTATTTGATTAGAATACTCTTTTTTTATAAAACAACTTTTAACATTCAATTCATCAAATAATTTTTTAAATTCTATACTTAACGATGTTTTACCGGTTCCACCTAAATATATATTACCAACACAAATTGATTTAATTCCATCTAATTTATTTTTTTGTTTTTTCTTTAGAACAGATAATAATTGCACTAATTTCGATATTGGTAATAACAAATTTGAAATATAATTTGGCTCTGGATAGTCCCAAAATTTAGGTTTTTTTTAAGTTCATTATATAAAATTTTGTTTATCTCTTTTAAATTTTTTTTAAGGATTGCTTGACCCATTTTTTTAAAATCAATTTTCTTTTTTTTATTAGTAGATAAAAGTTTACCAGAAATTTGAATTAACTGTTTTAGATTTATAAATTTGTAAGTAATCTTTAATTTATCAAAAAAAGTATAAATATCTTTAAAATTATCTGTATTTGGACCATGTAAAATCTTTAAATTAAATCTTGCTGCCTCAATAGGGTTTTGACCTCCGTGGGCAATCACTGAACCTCCAATAAAAGCAACTTTTGATATATTGAGGAATTTTTTTGTTTCCCCATAGGTATCAACTAAATAAATTTCTGTATCATTATCAATCTTCTTATTTGATGTTCGTATCACATAATTCATTTTAAGTTTATCAAGATCAATCAATATATTTTCTAATCTTTCAATGTGTCTAGGGATTATGATAGTTAATAAATTTTTATATTTTTCTTTTAAACTCAAATGAGCTTTCATTATAATTTTTTCTTCTCCAGGATGCGTGCTTGTTGCACAAAAAACTAATCTTTTTTTTATTGATTTTAAAAATGATTTGCTCAAATTTATCAGATCTGGACTTAAGGTTTGACTAAATTTTAAATTTCCACAATTAATCACTTTTTTTACCTCGAGTTTTTTTAAAAATTTTTCGCTTTCAAAATTTTGGGGATATGCTGAGTGAAGATGATGAAAAATATTCTTTGAAAATTTATTAAAAAGATACCATCTTCTAAAGGACTTAGGAGTAATTCTTGCATTTACTAAGAGTAGAGGTACGGATTTTTCCCCTAGTTTTTTAAACATACTTGGCCAAACTTCAGAATCAACAAATATTACCATCGAAGGATTCCAATATTCTAAAAATTTTGCTGTGTAATAAAAAAAATCGATTGGAAAAAATTGATGAATAACTTTCTTAAATTTATAATTCTTAAAAACTTTTGATGAACTTAAAGTAGAAGTAGTAACAAGAATAGTTTTTAACTTTTTATTTTTTTCTATTTCATATATTATTGGTATTATACTTTGAAGTTCCCCAACACTTGCAGCATGTATCCAAACAAGTTTCCCCTTTTTTCTTTTTTTAGTAAAAAAACAAAACTTTTCTATAAATCTACTCTTATCTTCTTTTTTCTTCAAAAGTCTAATAATAATAATAATTGGTGAAAGTAATATAATTATAAATAATAAAAATTGGTAAAGAAAAAACATTATTCTTTTCTGACTTGCTTTTCATAAAAACTTTTATATTGCGTCGAACTCTCTAAAAGTTCATTATGTTTACCTGAAGCTAATATTTCACCTTTCTCTATAACAAATATTTTATTAGAATTAAGTATAGTTGAGAGTCTATGTGCAATCACGATTGTGGTTTTGTCTTTTGTAAGAAGATTTAAGGCGTTTTGTATTTTTTCTTCAGTTTCTGAATCTAGAGAGGATGTCGCCTCATCTAGTAAAATTATTGGTGTTTTTTTTAGCATTGCTCTTGCTATTGATATTCTTTGCTTTTCTCCACCTGAAAGTCTAATGCCATTCTCACCTATTATAGTCTCATATTTATTTGGTAATTCTTTTATAAATTCTTCACAATACGATAATCTAGCAGCTTCATGTATTTCTTTATCGGTGGCATCCATATTTGCGTATGCAATATTATTCTTTATTGTGTCATCAAATAATGTTGTATCTTGGCTAACAAGAGAAATGTGGTTCCTTAAAGATTTTATTTTCGACTCATATATTGATTGATTATCAATTTTAATATCTCCAGCATTCACATTGTAAAATCTTGGTATTAAATTTAATATCGTTGATTTACCAGACCCGCTATGACCAACTAAAGCCGACATTTTTCCACCTTCAATATTGAGATTAATTTTATTCAATACAGTATCATTTTTTTCATCATATTTAAAAATTACATCTTCAAATTTAATATCAGCATTTTTAATAATTAAATCTTTTGCATTTTCTTTGTCTGCTATTTCATTGTCATTATCTATAATCGGTAAAATTCTTCTTGCAGCTGATAGACCCTGATTTACTGCCATGGTAATTGTGGCTAAGGATCTCACAGGTTGATATGCGAGCATCATGGCCGCTAAGAAAGAGAAAAAATTATTAATATCAATTTCCTCGTTTATAATAAGTCTACCAGAATAAAAAATAAGAATTGCAATCATGATACCAGTAAATGTTTCCATGATAGGAGACACTCTGATATAGACAGTCCTTATCTTTGCTGTTTTATCTTTAAGTATTTCCAAATGTTTATCTGATCGATCGATTTCATAGTATTCTTTTTGAAAAATTTTTATGAGTTTATGATTTTTAAAAAGTTCGATTAAATAGGAATTTAAAAATCCAGATCTCTCTTGTGCCTCCGTTGCAACTTTACTTATTCTTTTGCCTAATGTTTTTGCGGCTATTGTAGCGAGAGGTATCATTACTATAGAAATTAGGGATAATTTCCAATTTTGATAAAACATAACAATCAAAAGTCCTAAAAGAGTCAAACTGTCTTTAAATAAGGCAAGTATAGCGTCACTTAACATATTAGTAATGTGTGTTACATCAAAAGTAAGGTTTGATATAAATTTTCCTGAGTGCTTAGTATCTATTAATTTAGTATCAGCTTTTATAAGTGACGAGACCATATCAAATTGAAGTATCTTTTTTATTTCTTCACCTACTTTTATCATTGTAGATTTTGCAAGGTATAGAGATATTCCTTTTGTCGCAAATGCAATAATTATAAATCCTGGTATCACAAAAATTAGTGTTTCATCTTTATCAATAAAAATTTTTTTTATTGCTGGGTCTAATAACCATGCTATTCCAGAAGTACTGACTGCAACAATTATAGAAAAAAAAGCAGAAAAGATAATTTTATTTAAAAATTTTTTTGAATAATCCTTATATAGTCTTTTAATTACAATACTTGATTTCATAAACTAAATTTTCCAATTAAAATAAAAATTAGAACTATAAAGCCAAAAGAATTGTTGCTTTTAAAAATTTTTAAACATTTACTTACGTCTTTAGAATTAAAAGCTTTTAATTGATAAAAAAACAAATGATAAAATATAATCAAACCTCCAATATAATAAATGTAATTATAATTCATGATAAAGCCTGTTAATAAATAAGATAAAATTGTTAATGAATAGCATGTAAGAATAAATTTTTTAGGATTATCTTTAAATTTTATTGATGTAGATTTAACTCCTATTATTTCATCATCCGTTATATCTTGGTACCCATATATTGTGTCGTATCCAAGTGTCCAAAATATGGCTCCAAAATACAGAATAAAAGGAGATAATGAGATTTCATTAACGACCGAAGTCCAACCCAATATCAAACCATAATTAAAAGTAATTCCAAGATATAATTGAGGCCAGTAAGTAAATCTTTTCATCATTGGATAAGTAAACGCTAGTGGCATAGAGCATAACGCTAAAATAATCGTGAGATGATTAAAATTTATTAAAACAATTAATGCTATTAAGCATAAAATCAAACTGTATAAACTCCCAAGAAAAATTGAGATTTTACCAGAGGCTATAGGCCTATTCTTTGTTCGAAAAACTTTTTTATCAAATTCTTTATCTATTATGTCATTTATAATGCATCCAGCAGATCTCATTAAAATCGACCCTAAAAAAAATAAAATTAAATAGAAAAAATAAACATCCAAGTTTTTAGTGAAGTCATAAGCCAAAGTAAGACCCCATGAGCAAGGCCAAAAAAGCAACATAAACCCTATTGGTTTCTTTAGTCTTATTAAATCAATAAATAAATTGATCTGGTTCATAAAATTTACTTGTAAATAACAAAGGCACCATTGATAATCAAACTGATTCGTATGAATATAGATTATACAGTGACAGCACTAATGTTTCCTGCAATACCATTAATCATGGGTGTTTATTCAAATAGATTTCATACTTTAAGCTCATTAATAAGAAAAATTCATGATGAGTACGTATTTGAGAAGCATACACCACCAGAATGGAAAGATCAGCTAATCAATTTAGATAACAGAATTGCTGTCTTAAAATATAGTATTTTATTTGCTGCCTTTGGTTTTTTATTTAATATGCTTACTGTGTTTGGACTCTATCTAGAAGAACTTCTCATTGCTAGAGTAATTTTCGGTTCCTGCTGTTTATCAATGATGATATCAATAATTTTTTTCATCAGAGAAATCCAAATTTCAACTAAAGCTCTGAAACTTCATTTATCTGACATGGATATTCAATTTAAGGAATAATTACTGCCGGACCTATTAACTTTCTTGCCTCTAGATCTTTGTGAGCTTCAACTATGTTTTCAAGTGAATATTTTTTAGAAATATTAACTGTAAACTTTTTTGATAAAATAGCATCAAAAACTTTTTTGGCAGACTCAACAAGTTCTTCTCTTTGTATTGTATAATGAGCAATTGAGGGTCGGGTAAAAAAAAGTCCTTTTGCGTTAATATCTTTTTTTACATCTATGGTATCAACATAACCTGACGCATTTCCAAAAGCTACCATCATTCCTCTTATTTTTAGACTTTCAATTGAACCTTTAAATGTTTTTAATCCAACACCATCGTAAACAACATCAACACTATTTTTTCCAATTATTTTTTCTATTTCATCGACGAAATTTGTCTCAGTGTAATTTATTACATGATGACACCCATTTTTCCTGGCAATCTCCTCCTTTTCTTTTGATCCAACTGTTCCAATTACATTTGCACCTAAAGAATTAGCCCACTGACAAAATATTTGGCCTAATGCACCAGCCGCGGCATGATATAAAACATTATCATCTTTTTTGACTTTATAAGTTCTAAAAAGTAAATATTCTGCCGTAATCCCTTTTAAAGTAATACATGATGCTACTTCGTCGGATACAGCATCAGGTACTGATACTAATTTTTCTTCGGGCATAATTTGTTTTTCAGAATAGGAGCCTATAGGCATTGATGCATGGGTTACTCTATCTCCAATTTTAAAAAGACTAACCTCGTTTCCGATTTCCTCTATCACTCCACATGCCTCAAGACCAATTCCACTAGGCAAAGGAATAGGGTAGAGACCAGTTCTATGATAAATATCAATAAAATTTAGACCAATAGACTTATTTTTTATTAAAACTTCTTTAGGACCAGGTTTTTTAACTTCTATATCTTTTATTTTTAAGACTTCTGGTCCTCCAAACTTGTCGATCTGAACAGATTTCATATCACTTCACAAATGTGCCATTATGGTAATCTTGAACCGCTTGTAAAATTTCAGCTTTAGTGTTCATTACAAATGGTCCACCTCTAGCAATTTCTTCTTTAATAGGTTTTCCAGAAATCATTAAAAATTTAGCTTTTGATATCGCTTTAATTTTTAGATTTTCGCCATTAGTTAACAATATTAGAGTGCTATCTTTTAATTTGCTGTGAGTTTTTTGACCTACTTCAATTTCTCCATTAATTAAATAAATAAAAGAATTATGACTAGAGGGTAAAGTATAATTAAAGTTATTATTTTTATTTAATTCAACATCAAAATAAATTGGTTCAACGTTATGTTTTTTAATTGGACCTTCAATATCCTCGAATTTTCCAGCTATTACTTTCACTTTTATAAACTCATTTTTATAAACTTTCATCTGTTCACTATCTATATAAATATAATCAGGTTTACTCATTTTAAGTTTTGCAGGCATGTTGATCCATAATTGAAAACCATGAAGTTTACCTTGGGACATAGCAGGCATTTCAGAGTGAATTATTCCACTTCCCGTTTTCATCCATTGCACATCACCTGATTTCATTTTCCCTTTTGCTCCAGTGCTATCTTCATGCTCAAACTCACCCTCTAACATATAAGTTACTGTTTCTATACCTCTATGTGGATGAGCTGGAAAACCTCCAACATAGTCTTCCTTGTTTTCAGACCCAAATTCATCTAACATTAAAAAAGGATCGTAATAATTTGGCTCTACTCCAATACTTCTTTTAAGTTTAACTCCAGCTCCATCAGAAGATAAGATTGGACTTATTATTTTTTTTACCTCAATATTTTTCATTTTATAAAGATAATAAATTAATCATTGATTACAATGATACATTTTGTAATATTAAAAAATAATTCATTTAATGATTATTAAATAAAATTACACCAGTTTTAAAAGTTCGCTTAAATTTTTGATTTGATTTTTTGGTTTATAATCAAGATTGTCAAAAATGTTATCACCCCTATTTACCCAAATAGAATGAAATCCATAATTACCACCACCTGAGACATCCCATGTATTTGCACTTAAAAAAATTATCTCATTTTTTTTTATCTTATACTTTTGGATCGGTATATCATATACTTTAGGGGATGGTTTATAAATTTTTACAGTTTCAATAGAAAATATATCATCAATAAAGTTATTTAATCCATTGTTGTTTACAAGCTCACTGAGAAGAGAAGGTGTTCCATTGGAAAGAATAGCTACTTTATAATTTTTTTGTTTTAATATTTTTAATGTTTCAGGAACTTCTTCAAATGGAGAAAGAACTTTATATAAATTTAGTAATTCATTTTTCATTGAATGATCTATATTGAAAGCTTTCATAGACTTATCCAAACTATCTTCTGTAATTTGCCAAAAATCTTTGTGCCTTTTCATTAAACTTCTAAGCCAGGTGTATTCTAATTGAGTGATTCTCCAGAAATTTGAAAAATGCTTCCACTTATCTCCAATCTTATCTTTACATTTTTTAGCTGCAGAGTTCACATCAAATAATGTTCCGTATGCATCAAATATTATTGCTTTAATATTATTCATAAATAAACTTAACACAAATGAGCAATATTAGATTATTTTTTTCAAAAGTATTATCGGTTGGCATGATTGGTAATCTAGACAAATCTCAATCACATTACTTAATGAAAGTGATGAGAATAAAAGAAAATGAGGTTTTTTCTTTATTTAACAAAAATGGAGAATGGGAAGCAAAAATTTTTAATTTATCAAAAAGTATCGTTGAATTTAAAATAACTAAACAGTTGAGAAAAAAAGAAAATATCAAGGATTTGTGGTTAGCATTTTCTCCAATTAAATCAAATTATCTAAATTTCATGATTCAAAAATCTACAGAGCTTGGTATAACAAAGTTTTTACCAATTATTTTTGATAGGACTATAGTCAGAAAGATAAATATAGAGCGTTTACAAAAAATAATAATTGAAGCCAGCGAACAATCAAATCAGATTAATATACCCTCCATAGCACCTTTACAAAATCTAGATAGTTTTTTGAAAAAAAATTCAATGAATCTTATTTTTACTGATTTAAACTCAAGTAATAACAAATTTGATAAATCCAAACTTAGTAATAAACCAATTTGCATAATGATAGGTCCAGAAGGAGATTTTTCTGAGGGTGAAAGAAAGAAAATTCTGTCATTTAGAGAGGTTCAGTCGATAAAGATTAATACAAATATTTTAAGATCAGAAACAGCAGCTATATCGGCGATTTCAATCATAAATTATGTTATTAATTGATAAATTGTCGCGAAAACAAAAGTGTAATTTTTATAAAAGAGCCTTATATAGCTAATTAAATGAAAAAATTATTTTTTATATTTTTGATAATAATATTTCCAGGAAATACTTTTGCTAATCAACCTGTTGATTGGCAATTAGGCTTTCAAAAAGCTGCTTCCGAGTCGATGAGGGATATAGTTTCATTTCATAATAATCTCTTGTTACCGATAATAATTGCGATAAGTGTTTTTGTTTTATTTTTGATGTTGTATGCTTGTGTAAAATATAGAGCTTCAGCAAATCCAAACCCATCGAAAAGAACACACAATGTAACTGTTGAAGTTTTATGGACTTTAATTCCATGTTTAATTTTAATTGTAATGGCTGTTCCATCATTTAAGATTTTATATAAGCAAGATACAATTCCAAAAGCAGATTTAACGATTAAGGCAATAGGCTATCAGTGGTATTGGGGTTATGAATATCCTGATGAGAATATTATTTTTGACTCATACATGATTGAAGAAAAAGATTTAAAAGCAAATCAACCAAGATTACTAGCTGTTGATAATGAAGTTGTTGTTCCAGTTGGTAAAGTAGTTAAGGTTTTAATTACAGCAAATGATGTTTTACACGCATGGGCCTTACCCTCATTTGGGGTTAAAAGGGATGCAGTGCCTGGACGAATTAATGAAACATGGTTTAAGGCCGAAAAAGTTGGCACTTATTATGGCCAATGTTCAGAACTTTGTGGTATAAAACATGCTTTTATGCCAATTGCGGTAAAAGTAGTTAGTGAAGATGAATATGAGGAATGGTTATCAGAGGCTAAAGCAAAATTTGCAAAAGAAGAAATTGAAAATGATAAAATTAAATTAGCGAGCAAATAAAAAATATGTACACACAAACTGCATCACACGACCATCATACTCCAACTGGTTGGAAACGCTGGGCTTATTCAACTAACCATAAAGATATTGGAACAATGTATTTAATTTTTGCGATTGTTGCAGGAGTAATAGGTACTGCTTTTTCAGTTTTAATGAGAATGGAATTAATGCATCCTGGTGATGGTATTTTAGGTGGTAACTATCATCTATATAATGTGTTAGTCACTGGACATGGTTTGATAATGATTTTTTTCATGGTAATGCCAGCAATGATTGGTGGTTTTGGTAATTGGTTTGTACCAATTATGATTGGAGCTCCTGATATGGCATTCCCAAGAATGAATAATATCTCTTTTTGGCTATTACCTGTTTCTCTAACTTTATTAATTTTATCAATTTTTGCTGATGGTCCTCCAGGACAAACCGGTGTAGGTGGTGGATGGACGATTTATCCTCCTTTGTCATCAAAAGCTGGACAACCTGGACCAGCGATGGATTTAGCTATCTTAAGTTTGCACTTGGCAGGTGCCTCGTCAATTTTAGGAGCTGTTAATTTTATTACTACTATTTTAAATATGAGAACTCCAGGTATGACATTACATAAAATGCCTTTGTTCGCGTGGTCAATATTAGTAACTGCTTTTTTATTGTTATTATCCTTACCAGTATTAGCTGGAGCAATAACAATGTTATTAACAGATAGAAATTTTGGTACTGCATTCTTTGAAGCTCAAACAGGAGGCGATCCAGTATTATTCCAGCACTTATTTTGGTTTTTTGGTCATCCAGAAGTCTATATTTTAATACTTCCAGGATTTGGAATGATTAGTCATATTGTTTCTACATTTTCAAGAAAACCTGTTTTTGGATATTTGGGTATGGCTTATGCGATGGTAGCAATTGGAATAGTAGGATTTGTTGTATGGGCACACCATATGTACACAGTTGGATTGAGTACAGATACAAAAGCATATTTTTTAGCTGCAACAATGATTATTGCAGTTCCAACAGGAATAAAAATTTTCTCATGGATAGCAACTATGTGGGGTGGTTCAATATCTTTTAAAACACCTATGATGTGGGCATTAGGATTTATTTTTATGTTCACAGTCGGTGGAGTAACTGGAGTGGTTTTAGCTAATGCAGGTGTTGATACAGCGATGCATGATACTTATTACGTAGTTGCTCATTTTCATTATGTGCTTTCTTTAGGCGCTGTTTTCGCAATTTTTGCAGGTTTTTATTATTGGTTCTCAAAAATGAGTGGTTATGAGTATTCTGAGTGGATGGGTCAGTTACATTTCTGGTTAACATTTATCGGAGTTAACTTGATCTTCTTCCCTCAGCATTTTTTAGGTCTAGCGGGGATGCCAAGAAGATATGCCGATTATCCTGATGCATTTGCAGGTTGGAATTATATATCTTCAATAGGGTCTTACGTGGCTGTAGCTGGACTTGCTGTATTTTTTATAAATCTCATTTATGCATTTGCAAAAAAGAAAGCAGCCGCACAAAATCCATGGGGTGAGGGAGCAACCACATTAGAGTGGACTGTGCCATCTCCTCCAAATTTCCATACTTTTGAGGAATTACCAAAGTTTGAGGATGAGCAGGGTACACAAAAATCACACGGTTAATAAAATAAGAGCACAAAGAACTGATGGATGATACACGGCTAAAAAAAAGGAGTTTAAGCCAAGAGGATTTATTTAATCTTTCAGAATTATTTAAGTTAATGAAGCCAAGAGTTATGTCATTGGTGATCTTTACTTGTGCTGTTGGTTTATTAACAGCACCAAATATTGTTTCAACAAAAGATGCAATTATAGGAATTCTTTTCGTTTCGATGGGTGCCGGAGCAGCTGGTGCTTTAAATATGTGGTATGAGTCTGATCTTGATGCCTTAATGACCAGAACCTGTTTAAGACCAATTCCAACAGGGAAAGTCAATAGAAATCAGGCTTTGATATTTGGTGTTACATTATCAATATTTTCAGTCATAGCTTTAGATTATTTTACAAACAGAGTTTCTGCCTTAATATTGTTACTGACAATATTGTTTTATGTATTTGTTTACACAATCTGGTTAAAAAGAAGAACTCCACAAAACATAGTTATTGGTGGTGCGGCAGGAGCTTTTCCTCCGGTCATAGGATGGACTATTGCAACAGGCTCAATATCTATTGAACCATTAACATTTTTCTTAATTATATTTTTTTGGACACCCTCTCATTTTTGGGCACTCAGTTTATATAAATCTGATGATTACAAAAAAGCTAAAATACCAATGCTACCACTAACAAATGGAATAGAAAGCACCAAAATAAATATATTCATTTATTCTTTATTAATGATACCTGTAATTATTTTCCCTTATTTAATTAACTTTGTTGAGCTAACATTTTTAATTCCGTCATTGCTATTAACTTTCTATTATAATTTTTTATGTTATGAGTTGTTGAATTTTAAAAAAAATAGATTTAATTCTAAGAAAGCAAAAGCTATCTTTGGATACTCAATATTATATTTATTCTTAGTTTTTGTTCTCTTTTTGATTGATAAAATAATATGATTACACCAGATAAAAAAACAAAAAGAAAAAATCTTATTACAGCGGTAGCAATTATTGCTTTTATGATTTTTCTTTTCTTTTTTACTTTATATAATACAGGAGTATTTGACAGATCGATATGATAGAAAAAAAAAAATTAACACCATTAGTGTTGGCTGGGATTTTTATTTTGATGTTAGGTTTGTCATATGCATCAGTTCCTCTTTATGAGATTTTTTGTAGAGTTACTGGTTTTGGAGGTACTACTCAATTAGCTGACAAAGCTCCAAAAATTGTTTTAGATAAAATAGTTAGTGTTAGATTTGATACTAATGTTAATAATTTACCATGGGATTTCAAAGCAAAATCTAATGTAATTGATGTTAAAGTGGGCCAAGTAAATAAAATTGAGTTTGAGGTAACTAACTATAGCAATGAACCAACTGCGGGTGTAGCTAGTTTTAATGTTTCACCTTCAAGTTTTGGAAAATATTACAGTAAACTTGGATGTTTTTGCTTTGAGAAACAAGAATTAAAAGCTGGTGAAACAGCTACTTATGTGATGACTTTTTATTTAGACCCAGAAATGGTCAACGACGCAACAGTAAAAAATTTACAGGATGTAACTATGTCGTATACTTTTTTCTCGACAGATTACTATAAACAATCATAATTAAAAAAATGTCAGCTGAAAAAAAACACGATTATCATTTAGTAGACCCAAGTCCTTGGCCTATCTATGTTTCATTTTCATGTTTAGTTTTAGCTGTTGGAGCAGTTTATTACATGCATTATGAAGTTTCATGGGGAATGTACCTTGGATTTGCTTTATTAATTTATGGTGCATACATGTGGTTTAGAGATGTAGTTATTGAAGCTGAGCATCAAGGACATCATACACCTGTGGTTCAAATACATCATCGTTACGGAATGACTTTATTCATTGCCTCTGAGGTAATGTTTTTTGTTGCCTGGTTTTGGGCTTACTTTGATGTGAGTCTTTTCCCAAACGACTTTGTTGGTAATGTATGGCCGCCGAAAGATATAGAAACTTTTGATCCTTGGGATATACCGTTAATAAATACATTGGTTCTTTTGTTGTCTGGAACTACTGTAACCTGGTCTCATCATGCTCTCTTAGAGGATGATAGAAAAGGATTCATCCAAGGATTAGTTTTAACAGTTATATTAGGGGTGTGTTTTACTGCCTTACAAGCTTACGAATATCATCATGCAACATTTGCTTTTTCAGATCACATATATGGTTCAGTATTTTACATGGCAACAGGATTTCATGGATTCCATGTGATCGTAGGTACAATTTTCTTGGCTGTATGTTTGTGGAGAGGAAAGCTAGGTCATTTTAACAAGGATCATCACTTTGGTTTTGAGGCAGCAGCTTGGTACTGGCACTTTGTTGACGTAGTTTGGCTATTCTTATTTGCTGCAATTTATATTTGGGGAAGCTAATTTTGAACCTTGAAACATAAATTTTTATTCTCAGTCTTTATCATATTTTTTATATTTGTTTTTATCGCTTTAGGTACTTGGCAGATAATTCGTTTAAATTGGAAGAACAATCTCATTTTAGAAATTGAAAATTCATTAAAAAATCCTCCAGTTCAACTCTCACAGTCTAATCAACAAAATTATCTCAAAATTAAAACATCAGGTCGTGTTGATTTTGAAAAACAAATTTACTTATATAATTTGAATGACTCTGGAACACCTGGTTTTGAAGTTTTAAATCCAATTTTAATTAATGGTGAAAATTATTTACTCAATAGAGGATGGATACCATTTGAAAAAAAAGACATACCAGAGATAAATATATTGGATCAAAACAATATAGAAGGAACTCTTAAAACCCAGGGAAGAAAAAATATATTTAAACCAGATAATGATATTAAAGAAAATTACTGGTTTAGTTTGAATAGAGAAGATATCTCGAAATTTACCGGCAAAGAATTTTCGAAGTACATAATATATTTAGATGGAAATTATCAGTTTCCTATACCAAAAAAAATTACTGCTAATATTTCTAACAATCATAAAAGATATGCAATGACATGGTTTTCATTAGCGATTTCAATTTTTTTGCTATATCTATATTTTAGAAAAAAGAACTATTAAATGATATATATTAGCACAAGAAATAATCAGAAAAACTTTACTTTTAAAGATGTTTTCCTCAAAGGTTTGGCAGATGATGGGGGACTATTTGTTCCCAAGTCAATTGAACCCTTTAAAGAGGATGAATTAGATAATCTAAAAAATCTTAGTTATAATGATTTAGCAGTTGAAA
Source organism: uncultured Pelagibacteraceae bacterium (assembly GCA_902518185.1). GTDB lineage: Bacteria > Pseudomonadota > Alphaproteobacteria > Pelagibacterales > Pelagibacteraceae > Pelagibacter. The sequence goes on from CABYFG010000001.1 coordinate 90,734, forward strand.
TAATTTATCCATTTATAGGGGATTTCATGTCTAAAGATGATCTAATCTCTTTAATTTCAAAATCGTATTCAAATTTCAGATCCGACGATGTTGTTAAAATCTCAGATCTTGGAGATTTAAAAGTATTAGAACTATTTCATGGTCCTACACTTGCTTTTAAAGATGTCGCAATGCAACTAATAGGTAATTTTTATCAATATCATTTAGGCCGTGATCAAAAAAAAATTAATATAATTGTTGCTACTTCAGGTGATACGGGTGCAGCTGCCATAGACGCTTTAAAGGGAAAAAATAATTTAAATGTTTTTGTCTTACACCCTAATAATAAAATTTCACCAGTGCAAAGAAGACTAATGACAATACATGAAGAGAGCAATGTATTTAATATTGCGGTGGAGGGTAATTTTGATGATTGTCAAAATTTAGTAAAAGCAATGTTTAATGATGAAAAATTTTCTAAAGCAATCAATATGTCGGGTGTAAATTCAATTAATTGGGCAAGAATAGTTGCTCAATCGGTATATTATTTTTATGCATACTTTAAAGTTGGAAATGGTCAACCCTTGTCCTTTTCTGTTCCAACAGGAAACTTTGGTGATATTTACGCTGGCTACTTGGCGAAAAAATTAGGTCTTCCAATAGATAAATTAATCGTAGCTACAAATAAAAATGACATACTGCATAGAGCAATATCTGGTGGTGATTATAGTCAAAAGAAAGTTCAGGAAACAAATACGCCAAGTATGGATATACAAATAGCAAGTAATTTCGAAAGACTTTTATACGACGTCAAAGATTGTAACTCGGATCTTACAAAAGATATAATGGCTAAAATAAAAAATAACACTTATAAAATTGATCAAAATGACTTAGATAAAATTAAAAAAAATTTTATATCTGAAATGCTTGATGAAAAGGAAACTGTTGAAATGATAAAAACTATCAATAATGAATATCAAATAGTAGTGGATCCACATACTGCAGTAGGCATTGGTGCTGCAAGAAAATTAGGATTAGAAAAAAATTGTGTTATATTATCAACTGCACACCCATGCAAATTTCCAAAAGCGATAGAAGATGCAATTTCAAAAACTGAAAATTTACCAGAAAGTCTTAAATATGTTAATGACAGAAAAGAAAAATTTGAACTTCTATCAAATGATATTGAGAAAGTTAAAAAATATGTAATGAATTCAATATGAAACTTAAAATAAAAGATCTAATACCAGATACTGAGATTTTTCAACTTGTTGATGGAGAGCCTCAAAAAAGTAAATTAAGAGAAATCATTAGTAATAACAAAGTTGTTTTGTTTGGTTTACCTGGAGCATTTACATCAACTTGTTCCAAACTTCACTTACCAGGTTTTGTAGCAAACGCAGATAAAATTAAAGCAAAAGGAATAGAAAATATATTTTGTTTATCAGTAAATGATCCTTATGTAATGAATGGCTGGGGAGAGATTAATAATACTGGAGATAAAATAAAGATGTTATCTGATCCGTATTTGTTATTTACGAAAGCAATTGGTGCAGAGGTTGATCGTAATGCAAAAGGAATGGGTATTAGATCAAATCGTTATTTAATGGTGATTGAAAATTTTGAAGTTGTAAACATTCATGTTGAAAATGAGACTAAAGAATGTGGATTAACTTCAGCAGAAAATTTACTAAATAATCTATTATAAGTTAGCAGCATCTCTAGCAAGTAAATCTACTTCATTATTTAATTTATCTGTTGAATGTGCTTTTACCCAATTCCAACTTATTTCAAATTCACTATTAAGTAGGTCTAATTCTGTCCAAAGTTCTTTGTTACTTACTTCTTTTTTGTTTGCAGTTCTCCATCCATTCTTTTTCCAATTAAATATCCATTCTGTTATTCCAGACTTAACGTATTTAGAGTCTGTAAAAATTTGAACTTTACTACCTTTTGGAATTTCTTTAAGAGCTTTAATAGGCGCTAATAATTCCATCTGATTATTTGTAGTATCGTTTTTACTTCCCTTTATTTCAGTTTTTTTTCCATTATTTATTATAATTGCTGCCCAACCACCTTTACCTGGATTGCCAAGACATGAACCATCAGTATAAATTTTAATCATTAAACTAAATAATCGTTATATTTTTTTAAATTGTTATGAATTATCAGTTTTTGATAATATTCTCTTGGATCTTTAATTTTTATCAAAGCAGTTTTTGGAGTATTTGTGTAGTCGTAAAGCCTTGTTAGAAAATATCTCATCGCAGCAGCTCGGCATAAAATATTTAATGATTTTTTCTCAATACCTGAGAACTTTTTAATGCTCTCATATCCTTTAATTAAATTTTTAACCTTTTTTTTATTTAATTTAAATTGTGATTTTTTCTTATCAAAACAAAGAGCATTTATACATATTGCTATTTCATAAATAAAATAATCGTTTGCAGCAAAATAAAAATCAATAATTCCAGAGATTTTATTATTTTTAAAAAATATATTATCTATAAAAAGATCACCATGTATTATTCCATTTGGTAATTTTTTTGGCCATTTATTTTTAATTTCTATAAAATTACTTTTTAAAAATTTTTCTAAATTAATGAATTTTTTTGATTTAAATTTAATACTTTTTAACAAAGGATTTAAATTTTTGATATTCATTGAGTTTTTTCTAAATAGTTTAATTTTTTTTGAGGAAGAGTGCATTTGAGCAACAGTTTTTCCAATATCATAACAATTTTTCAAGCTGAGGTTTTTTTTATCTTTTCCATCAAGAAATGAAACAACACAAGCAACCTTATTCTTTATTTTAAATATATATTTTCCATCACGATTTTTTAATGGTTTTGGACATCTTATCTTAAGGTGATTTAGTTGATCCATTAATTTCATAAAAAAAGGTATTTCATTTTTTTGAACTCTTTTTTCAAAAATAGTTAATATAAATTTATTGTTTTTTGTTTTTAATAGATAATTAGTATTTTCAATTCCTTGTTTTATTCCTTTAAAACTTAAAAATTTTTGGTTCTCAAATTTTTTATTAATATATGAAATGTCTTTCTTATTTATCTTTGTATAAACAGCCATTTAATTTAATTTTTTTGGAACACGAAAAACAACGTTTTCTTTTATAATTTCCACTTCTTCTATAGTGACTGTAAATTTATTTTTCAATTCTTTAATGAAATTTTCTACAAGTATCTCAGGGGCAGAAGCACCGGATGAAATTCCTATTATATTTGAATTTTCAATTAAGTTGAATGGAATTTCACTTTGTGAATGGATCAGTACTGAGTTCTCACACCCTGATTTTTTAGCAACCTCAACAAGTCTTACTGAGTTAGATGAGTTTCGGCTACCGATAACAAAAAATAGATCACACTTTTTTGCAATGTTTTTAACAGCCATTTGTCTATTGGTTGTCGCGTAACAAATGTCTTCTTTTGCAGGTTCTTTAATATTTGAAAATTTTTCTCTAAGAATTGATATTATTTCTTTCGTGTCATCAATAGATAAAGTTGTTTGAGTAACGTAGGCAATTTTTTCAAAATTTTTTATATCATAATTCCTTGCTTCATCCTCATTTTGAATAAGGTCTATAGATCCTTTAGGCAATTGTCCCATTGTTCCAATTACCTCAGGATGATTTTCATGTCCTATTAAGATTAAATGGTATCCAGCCTTATGAAGATTTTCAGCCTCTCTATGAACTTTAGAAACTAAGGGACATGTTGCATCAACATAAGTCATGTTGTAGTTTTTTGCATCTTGAGGAATTTTTTTTGGGACACCATGCGCAGAAAAAATAACTGGTCTTGATTTATCCTCAATTTCTTCAAGCTCTTCTACAAATATTGCACCTTTATTTTTTAAGTCATCAACAACAAATTTATTATGTACTATTTCATGTCTAACATAAACTGGGGAACCGTACTTTTGTATTGACTTTTCAACAATTTCAATTGCCCTTTCAACACCAGCACAAAATCCTCGGGGAGCAGATAACAATATTTTAAGTTCTTTGTTTTTCATTTTTATCTAAAAGATACTCAAGTAATATATGTGGAAATGTTAAAGACGCCAAACCTATAAATATGACTTTAATAATTGAGTCGTTAAATTCATATTTAAAATTGAGTAAATAAATACCAATTAAACAAATAACAGCAGTTAATACAGTAAGTGGCATAGCTTTTTTTATAAAAATCAACAAACCATTTTTCATATTATTGTTATCTAATTCATAAATTAATGTCATGCTATGTCTTACAGAATGTAAAAAACAAAAATAAGCAGTAAATGCAATCAAAGGAGATAGATAGTAATTTAAAATTAATATTGAAAAATAATCAAAAAAAATAGAAAAATTTTTTAAATTAAATTTTTTAATAAACAAAATAATACTCGAAATAGAGCTTAAGATTACCCCTAAATCTATTAATCTATTATTCTCAATAAAACTTAAACTTGAATAAAAATTTTCATTATCAATTAATAATAATTTAAATATTTCAATGGTTTCTTCAAAATGAAAATACAATGGTGCCAAAATAACAAGAGACCCTTTTAGAAAATATAATATACCCATAAAGTTTGAATCATAATCATGTAAAAATTGTGTATCCTCTTTACCAAAATGATACGAGGCAACCAATAGAAATATTATTAACAAGATAGATGGTGCTAAAACCCAAAGTGTTATAACAATTACAGCTATTAAGATATATGAAATATAAAATAAAGTCATATTTTCAATTTTAAAAATCTTTATAAGTTTCCTGCCTTTGACATGATCCAAAGATCCATGTGATACACCAATGATTAAAATCAAAAATAAACAAAATAATGGTGATAATATAAAGTTGTTAAATTTAAATAGTATTAATGAAAAAATGTTACAGAATAAAAAAAAAATAAAGGAATGATTAAGATTTACTTTTTTTAGGTTCATATTCATTCGGGTTTAATAAAATAAAGCTTTAATAAAAATCCATTTTGGCATTTTTAAAATTATAGTCAAATCTTCAAGAAAATTACTCTTATTGGACAAAAATTTGATAATTGTTTTAGGTGAGCTTTGAAACATTTTAAAAAAAATTTCTGACATTTTTTTTGGGTGTTTTTCAAGAACACGTAAAAATATTTCATCCAAAAATTGATATTTTTTATTAATTTCAAATTTTTTAGAATTATGAATACTTTCAATATTTTTTCTAATAAATTTACTATGTTCTTGTATATTTAAAAAAGTATATCCAGTGCTTAGTCTTGTCATACCACCTGCAGTTCCAATATTTATTTTATTTTTTTCTTTTTCATACAATGGATAGAAGAGGGGAATTGCACCTTCCTCTCTATATGTGATTTCGTAATCTTTAATTTTAAGATGCTTATCAATGTAATCTTTAATTTGTTTATCATAGTCTTTTTGAGAGTTGTCATTCATTTTTGATAGCCAAGTTGTCTCAACTAGAGCCTTATTTTTTGAATAGGGAAGTGTATAAAAAAAATGAACACTATCTCTTTGTTCACAATCAAAGTCCATCAAATTAAAAATTTCATTGTCAAAATAATTCTTTTTGGTTTCAATTTCTACGCCACAAAAATGTTGCCAAAGATTAAGATGATTTTTTTTTATATTTGGTACGCTATTGAAGATGAATGAATTTCTTGTATTGATCTCTTTTGTATCTTTATAGAAATAAATATTTTTATTCTTTTTAAGTTTATTATTTATTTTTTTATAAAATAAACCACTATCAATACTTTGGTATGGATAATCTTTACATTCTAGATGATTGGTTTTACCTGGAATGTTGATTGAAAAATTTTGCCAATTTTTTTTAACGCAATCATCAAAATTGTGGGGCACTACTTTCCAGAAAGACCATGTTTTATCCCTTTTATATTCTAGTCTTGGTTCAATAATAGCCAAAGTTTTATCTTTTAATTTTTCATTGATTTCTAATTCATATGCAAGTGATAAACCGGCACAACCACCACCAATAATAATATAATCAAATTCTTTCATCTAAATTAATTTCTTCATTTATCAAATTATGATCGTGTTTTATTTGTTCATCTTTTTTATAAACGAATGATAGTTTAATTAAGTCAATAATTGAAAGGAAAGTCTCCAAGACCTTTTCTGCATTAGAAACATATATTTTTCCTGAATTTTGATAATTATTTAAGTTTTTTTTATTAAGAATTTTATGTCCTATTTTTCTATAAACTCTTCTTGCAACTAAAATTGAAAAACGAAAACTTATTGGTATATCCTTAATTGAATAAAAAGAATTTTCATAGAAAGCTTCAGCCAAATTAACAGTTGATGAAATTTCTTCAAAATTTTTGTCTATGTAAGAACGATTATTTTTATAATCCTCTATCACATCTCTTGATATATTGGTAAGTTGCATTGCTATTCCAAGATCGATGGCTGATTTTAGTGAACTTTTTTTACTTACTCTTAAAATTTTTGCCATCATTAACCCAACTGTTCCAGCCACTCTATATGAATAAATTAGCAAATCTTTTTTTGAATTTAATTTAACACATTCTTTTATGTCTGATTTAATCCCAATCAATAAATCGTTAACAATCTTCAAAGATATATTGAATTCATCAATGAGATCCCACATATTTTTGATAATAGGATTATCAAAGTTTCTTTGATTAAAATCTTTCTCGAATTGATTAAATTTTTTTTCTTTATTTTCAATCTTCTCTTCATCATCGGCTAAGTTGTCTGCAACTCTGCAAAAATCGTATAAAGCTGAGCATTTATTAAGTGTTTTTTTTGGTAAAAAAAAACCAGCCCAACTAAATGATTTAGCATAAACAGACAAGTAACTATTATTAGACATTATAGGATTTTATCTAATACTTTTGCTGATGAAAGAACGCCGGGCACACCAGCACCTGGGTGAGTACCTGCACCTACAAAATAAAGCCCTTTATAAATCTCAGATTTGTTATGGAATCTAAAATAAGCTGATTGAGAAAATTTCGGTTGAATTGAAAAACCCGAACCATACTTAGTGTTTAAATCTTTTTCGAAGTAATCCGGGGTTAAATAAAAATCCTCAACAATATTTTCTTTTAGATTAGGCATTAAATCATTTTGCATTTTATTGATTACTAAATTTTTCATTTTTTCTCCCTCTACAGACCAATTAATTTTTGATTGATTGTTTGGAACAGGCACAAGCACATAAAAACAATCGTTTCCTTCAGGTGCCATAGATTTATCAGTTGAAGATGGTCTGTGTAGATAATAACTAATATCATCATTTAACTTTTTATTATTAAATATATCATCTAGATGTTCTTTATATTTGTTGCCAAACTTAATTGTATGATGCTCTACATTTTCATATTTTATTTTAGTACCAAAGTAATAAACAAATAATCCCATTGAATATTCCATTCGATTTTTTTTCCATTTAAAAAGAAAAGAGTTATTTGTGTTTCCATTCAACATCTTTTCATAAACAGCAGGCGGGTCTGCATTACAAATGACATAATTAGATTGTAATATAGTTTGGTCGTTTAGTTGAACACCAGTTATTCTTTTTTTATCTGAAATTATTTTTGTTACTTCATGACCTTTGATTATTTTTATTCCCTCCTCATCCATTAATCTTTCAAACCCTTTTATGATATTTCCAGTTCCTCCCATCGAATAATGTATTCCCCATTTTTTTTCTAAATATAAAATTAATCCATAAATTGATGTTGTTGTAAAAGGATTGCCCCCAACAAGTAATGGGTGCATACTTAACATTCTTCTCAATTTTTCATTTTTTACATATGATGAAACCAATGAATAAACAGACTTGTAGCTTTTTAGTTTTAAAAGAGCTGGTAATTGTTGCGCCATTACTAATGGTCTATCGAATGGCACATCAGATAGTTCAGTAAAACCTTTATCAAAAATTTTTTTAGTAAAATTTACTAATTTTTCGTAGCCCTCAACATCATTCTTATTTAATTTCTCAATTTGTCTTTTCATTTCTTGCTCATCGCCTGAATAATTAAACTTAGTTTTGTCCTCAAAGATAAACTGATACCAAACTTTAAGAGGTGTTAGTTCAATGTAATTTTTTGGGTCTTTTGAAAATAGTTCAAATAATTCATTAATAAGATATGGAGCAGTAATTACTGTTGGGCCACCATCATATATAAACCCATTCTTTTTAAAAACACGTGCTCTGCCACCAAGGTCTGGATGTTTCTCGATCAATGTAACTTTGTGCCCTTTAGCTTTTAGCCGGAGTGCCGCTGCTATGCCACCAAATCCAGACCCAATTACAATAGAGTTCATTATGATAATCTATAGTTTTTTTGGAAAATTGTAAGAGTATTATGAATTAATTTTTTTTAACTCTTCTTTTGTTTCATCTAAATTTTTTTGAAACAATGTATCGAGTTTTGATTTATCGACCGATGTAGTAATAATTTTTTTTACAGAGTCCATTGCTATTTTGATTGAGGCTTTTTTAATATCCTTGATAGCTGTTTCCTTCATTTGACTAATTTTATTTTCAGCTAAATTCTTTTTAATTTCTGACGATTTATGAAATTTATCATTGAGTTCAATTATCATTTTATCACTATCTTTTTTTGCTTGTTCAAGTATCTCGTTACTTACCGATTGAGCAGTATCTAATTTGCTTTGAGCATTATCTAATAATTTTTTTGCTTCAGTTCTAAGTTTTTCACTTTCATCAATTTCATTTTTGATATCCGAAATTAGCCTGTTTAAGGTCTCGTTTACTTTTTGAGGGACTTTTAAGTATATAAGTGCTCCAAAAAAAATAAAAAATGAAACTGCTACCCAGAAAGTTGAATCAATTTCCATAGTATTTACTTCCACCCTTTTTTGATAAGTCATCCACTATAGCAGAGATACTACTATTGTTGACATCAGCTCCAATTAATTTTTTTAATATTTCAGAGGAAGTTTCAATCGCAATTTTATTGATTTTTTCTGGAGCATTCTTTTTTAGCACGTCAATTTCTTTTTCTGCTTTTTTTATTTCTTCATCTATCTGTTGATCTAAGTTTTCCTTTTTAGAATTAATATTTTTCAAAGCTTTTTCTCTAGCATCTTTAAAAATATTTTTTGCTTCTATTTTACTCTTTACCACTATTTCTTCATATTCTTTAAGTTTTGCTTCGCTACTTTGCCTTTGTTTTTCTGCTGCTTCAATATTTTCTTGTATTTGAGATTTTCTCAATTCCAAATTAGCACTTATCTTAGGTAAAATTAATTTTGATAAAACAATATACAAAATACCAAAAGTAAGTGAAAGCCAGAAAATTTGTGAAATCCAAAATTCAGGATTTAATTGAGGCATACCTCCGCTTTCAGCTGCAAAAACTTCTTTCAGAAAAAAGAAATTAAAAAATATCGACTGAAAAAATATTTTTTTAATCATCAAATTAAAACGCAAAAAGAATGATTAACGCCACAACCAATCCAAACAATCCTGTTGCCTCAGCAAGAGCAAAGCCTAAAAGCAAATTAGGAAATTGTTTTTGAGCTGCAGAGGGGTTTCTCATTGCTCCAGACAAATAATTTCCAAAAATTATACCAATACCAACACCGGCACCAGCTAAAGCAATGGCTGCTAAACCTGCTCCGATCATTTTTGCTGCTTCTAATTCCATTATATCCTCCTTATGTTAATTAATGGTGTAAGTTTAATGCATCATTCAAATAGATGCAGGTTAAAATTGCAAAAACATATGCTTGAAGAAAAGCAACTAAGATCTCCAAACCAGTTAAAGCAACCGAAAAACTCAGTGGAAGCCATCCACCGACTATTCCAAGACTTATTACAAAGCCTCCGAAAACTTTCATCATAGTATGACCAGCCATCATGTTAGCAAAAAGCCTAACAGATAAACTTATTGGTCTACTTAAATATGATATAATTTCAATAACTACTATAAGTGGTAAAAGTACGATTGGTACTCCACTAGGTACAAATAGTTTCAAATAACCAAATCCGTGCTTAATAAACCCAATTATTGTTACTCCAACAAAAATAAATGCAGCAAGTACAAAAGTTACGATAATATGACTAGTAACTGTAAATGTGTATGGAATCATACCAAACATATTGCAAAAAAGAACAAACATAAATAATGAAAAAATGAAAGCAAAATAAGGTTTAGCTTTTGAGCCTGCTGTATCACTTATCATTTTGGAAACAAAGGTATAACTTAATTCTGCCAGAAGCTGAATCTTATTTGGCAATAAAGAATTTTTTTTAGATCCTAAATTAAAAATTATCAAAATTGCCAACGAACTTATAACCATAAACAAACTTGCATTTGTAAATGAAATATCGAAAGATCCTATCTTGATTTCTGGACCAATTCTGTAAACTTCGAATTGGGTCATTGGATTAGCTGCCATAAAAAATCTTATTTTTGCATTTTTTTTGCAGATTTAATTACATTAGTTATTCCAGCAATTACGCCTACAAAAAAAAATATTAAAATTAACCATGGTTTAGTACCAAAGGTCTTGTCTAAAATAAACCCAATAATTGTCCCTACAGCTACAGCTGATACAAGTTCTGTACTTAGCTTAAAAGCGGTGCCAATTGGCGATGGATCATGTTTTTTTGTGTCAGGATTTCTTTTTAAAGCTTTTTTTTTTGCAATTTCTAAGCGAGTTTTAAATGAGTCTTTGGTCATTTTTGATAAACTTTATCAGGCAACCATGCTTTCTGCTTTCTGTAAATCAACTGCAACTAGTTGACTGATGCCTTTTTCAGGCATAGTTACTCCGTAAAGCTTGTTCATCTTTGACATCGTCAGTGCATGGTGAGTAACAATTATAAATTTAGTGTTTGTGATTTTTATTAGTTCCTCAAGCAAGCTGCAAAATCTAGTTACGTTAGCATCATCCAAAGGAGCATCAACTTCATCTAAAACGCAAATTGGAGATGGATTAGTCAAAAAAACTGCAAAAATTAATGATAAAGCCGTAAGAGCTTGCTCACCACCAGATAGCAAAGTTATCGATTGCAGTCTTTTTCCGGGAGGACTTACCAACATTTCCAAGCCAGCCTCAAGCGGATCCTCAGAGTCGACTAATTCAAGTTTAGCATTTCCACCATTAAACAATTTTGTATAAACCTCATTGAATTTTCTATTAACTTTTTCAAACGCTTCTAAAAGTCTTTCCCTACCTTTTTGATTAAGTTCATTTATACTGTCTTTTAATTTATCAATAGCAGTTACTAAGTCAGTACGATCTTGCTCCATTTTTTTTATCTCATTTTTATATTTATCTGTTTCCTCATCAGCTTTTAAATTTACTGATCCTAATTTTTCTCTCTCTTGTTTTTTTTTATCCAAAAGATCCTCTTGATTGACCGCATCAGGAAGATCTTCTTTTCCAAATAAGTTTGAATTTTCTAGAATGTTATTTTCACTTAAATTTAATTCTGAGTTAATTCTATCTATTAAGTCATTTTTACGTTTTTTAAGACCTTCGATGGTAGCACCAGAACTTGCTTTTCTTTCTCTGATTTGAATTGACTGTTCTTGAATTTGATTTAGTTGAGATCTAAGTGACTCTATTTTTTGATCAGTAGAGTTAATTATTTCTTCACTATCATTTTTTTCTTTTTCAGCAATTCTTAAACCTTCTGAAATTTGACCTTTTTTTTCAGCTTGAATTTTGGGTTGATTATCTAATTTATCAAGTTGCTCATCTAACTTATTTTGTCTGGTAGTAAGCTCTGAAACCATCTTTTGAGAATTTGATAGTAAATTTCTCCAACTTTCTATCTCTTTATCAATAATATTAATCCTTTCATTTCTTTTAATTGAATCTTGCTTAATATTTTGATTTTTACTGAAACTATTTGCATATTTTTCAATCAAATCCCTACAATTTTCTAGATTTGATATGGCATCGGAATTTTTGTTTAATTTAATGAGTTCTTTAATTTTATTAATTTCATTATTTAATTTATTTTTATCGTGATCTAAATCTTCATTTGATTTTTTTTCTGTTTCATAATATTTCGAATTAATATTAATTAATTCATTTTTTTCTTCTTTAAGTCTTTTTTCATTAGAGTTTGCGTCAATTATGATTCCTTTTTCTCTTTCCATGTCTTCATTAAATATTTGAATAGATTTTTTTGTATTTTCTATTTCATCTTGTACTCTAATATTTTCTTTATCAAGATTTTGCAGCTCTAAATTAAGCCTTTGTATTTTAGATAAATTTTCAATATTTTTCTCTCTTAATGGAGTAATTTTCTCTGTTTCAGACTTTATGATAGCGTCTAATTCAGAAATTTTATTATTAAAATCAGTGACTTCACTTTCAGCTTCATGGTTTATTTCATTTTCTATTTGAATTTCTTTATCAATTTCTAACAATTTTAAATAGTATAACCCTGCTTCTATTTTTTTTATTTCATCAGATATATTTTTGTATTTGGTTGCTTCTTCAGCTTGTTTTTGAAGATTTGCTAATTGTTTTTCTTGTTGTTTTCTTAATTCATCAGCTCTTTTTAAATTATTTTCTGCTGCACTTAGTCTAAGCTCAGCCTCATGTCGTCTGACATGTAATCCTGAAATACCTGCGGCCTCTTCCAAAATTGCTCTTCTATCTGTTGGTTTTGCTGTCACAAGTGCCCCGATACGTCCTTGGCTTATCATTGATGGTGAGTGTGCCCCAGTAGATAGATCAGCAAAAAACATTTGAGCATCTCTCGCCCTAACCTCCTTATCATTAATATAAAATTTAGAGCCTTTATCTTTTTCAATTTTTCTTCTTACATTTATCTCATCTAATTCTCTAAAGTGAATTGGTCCCTCATTATTTTTATTTTCAACAGTTACTGAAACTTCAGCAATATTTTTTGAGGGTTTATTGGATGTTCCTGAAAATATTACATCCTCCATTCCTGATCCTCTCATACTTTTTGCAGATGTTTCACCCATTACCCATCTTAGCGATTCTACAATATTAGATTTTCCACAACCATTAGGACCTACTATTCCGGTCAAACCATCTTCAATTAAAAAATTGGTTTTATCAGCAAAAGACTTAAATCCATTAAGTTGGATTTTTTTAAACTCCATAAATAAACTTATATCATTTTTTCTATTATTTTTTTCAAATTTTTATAATTTAGAGATTTTTCAAACTTTTCGTTGTTGATTATTATCGTAGGAGTAGCATTAACTTTGAAATTTTTTGTTCCTTCGATTCGATCATTTAAAACAAAATCTTCTATTTCTTTATTCTTTATACATTTATCAAAATCAATATTGAAACCTTTATCTTTTAAAAATTTTTTTAAATTTTCGTTTAATTCATCTATTCCTTTACCTTTAACCCAATCCTGTTGATTAAGGTAAAGTTTCTCTAAAATTTCCAAACTTTGACCTTGTTTACACTGTGAAATCTTTGCCGCATTTAAAGCAGCTATGTCTAAAGGGAAGTGTCGAAATTCAATTTTAACCAATCCTTTATCTATGAAATCCTTTTTAAGAAGAGGGTAAATATCTTTGTGAAAAGTTGCACAATGGCTACATGTAAGGGACTCGTATGCAATAATTGTTATTTTTGCATCTTCATTTCCTGATGTTATTCTTTGAATATCCGCATGAACATTATCAATGAGTCCAAAAATAAATGTCAAAATTATAAATATTTTTTTCATTTTTTTTTGAATGCTTTTATTAATTCTATTAAAGAATTTTTAATTTTTTCGTTCTTAACACTATCCAATTTATCTTTATATAAGAAGTTTGTCACAGAGTTATTTTGAATTGATTTCTCGGTATTCATTTTTATTTTATTGTTAAAACTTGTAAATCTTAATTTTTTAACAACATCATCTTTGAATAGAGAATTCATCCTATCCATTATCTCTTTTTTTGAATATTCCAAATTAACTTCATGACCCCTCTGTACCATTATTAAAAGTGTACCCACATTAAAGTTATTTTTGCTTTTAAAAGATTTTGGATAACAAACTTTAAATAATTTATCTCCAACAATATATTTCCAATTATTAAGAGTTACAGAGTAAATATGACCTTTTTTATTAATAAAATTTTTAATATTTTTTGGCAAAGTGTCATTTAAAGACCTTAATCCTTGAATGCTAGCTGTTCTCTGCTTAATATATTTTTTATATTGCATATGAAAGACCAATTTCTAACAAAAAAAATTCTTAATTGGTACGATTTAAATAAGAGATCATTACCATGGCGAAAAAATGTTTTATCTGCGAAAAAACAATATTTTACATTGGTAAGTGAATTTATGTTACAACAAACCCAGGTTGCAACAGTTATTCCATATTTTAAACGTTTTATTAAAGAGATTCCAAATCTCAACTCACTTGCTAAAACTAGTGACAAAAAATTACTTAAACTTTGGGAAGGCCTTGGATACTATTCTAGAGTAAAAAACTTAAAAAAAACTGCTCAAATATTAAAAAAAAACTTTCAGGGAAAATTACCAAATAATTTTGAGGATTTAATTTCTTTGCCGGGAATTGGAAATTATACAGCAAATGCAATTTTAGCTATTGCATTTAATAAACCTTATATACCATTAGACGGAAATGTTGAAAGAGTTTTAAAAAGATATCTTTTTCTTAAAGAAAATAAAGAAATTTCAAAAGAATATCTTTCCAAAAAAAAATCTATATTAGGTTCATCAATAAGGTCAAGCGATTATGCACAGGCTCTAATGGAACTAGGCGCTTTGATTTGTAAACCCATCAATCCGCTATGCTCAAAATGTCCAATCTCAAATAAATGTAAATCATTTAAAAAAAGGGAATTCAACTTCATAAAAAATAGAAAAAAAAATTTAGATAAATATTTTATTTTAAGCGTTTATAAAAAAGATAAAAAATATTTATTGGTTAAAAACACCAAGTTTAAATTTCTCAAAAACCTGGGAATATTTCCAATGCAGGAATTAATGAAACCTAAAAAATTTAAAAAAACTTTAAATTTTAAAATGTCTAACATGAACATGAATATTAAAATTGAGTATCCAAAGGATATTAGAGAAGCATCCTCTTTTTACTCTTATTGGGTTGATCAAAAAAAAATTCGTAATTCTATGTTGCCAACATTTACAAAAAAAGTTTTCAAATACCTAGAGAGTCATTAATGAAAAAAGTAGGAATTATTGGAGCAGGCATCTCAGGGTTATATATAGCTAATTTGTTTAAAAAAAAGTCAGATTATCAAGTTATGATTTTTGAAAAAAATAACTTAATAAACTTAGAAGAGGGGTATGGAATTCAATTATCTGTAAATGGCGTAAAGCTTTTAAATGAAATTGAGTTTGATAAATTAAAAAACGATCAAAAGTTTAATCCAAAAAAGATAAATTTTTATTCGGATAAAAATTTAAGCAAAATATGTGAACTAAATATTTCTGATTTCAATTTAGAAAATTGTCGATACACTACTTTAAAAAGATCAAATTTAATTAATTTTTTAAAAAAAGATGTTGAAGATTTAATTAGATTTAATCATTCTATCTCAAAAATTGATCAAGATAATCAGAGAATCCAACTTATTTTTGAAAATAATGAAAACTTTGAATGTGATTATTTAATTGTTTCAGATGGAGTTTTTTCAAAAAGCAAAAGTCTGATCTCTATTAATAAAAATCAACCAAAATACAATAATACATTGGCGATTAGAGGAATGATACCAAATTCACCTAAAATTGATAATGAAAACATTTCACTATTTTTAGGCTCTGATTTTCATCAAGTAATTTATCCAGTATCTCAAAATGGAGATTTAAATTTGATAGCTATTATGAAATATGAACTTACACTTGAACAGCAAAAAAATTTCTCTTTATTTAAGGAAGATTCTTTCGTTAAAAAGGTTTTAGAAAAAATTCCAAAAAAAAATAAAGAATTTTTTGAGAAGATAAAAGAACTAAAAGTATTTCCAGTATTTGTTAGTCGTGATTTTTTTAAAAGTAAAAATAATAAAATTCATTTTATAGGCGATGCTTTTTTTGCTTTTCCACCCTCATTTGCTCAAGGAGCGTCTCAGTCTATAGAGGGTGCTTATGAATTATTCAAAAGTATAGAAAATAAGACAGAAAGTGATTTTTTTCAAAATAGAGTCATTAAAACTCAAATGATTAATAATAGATCTAAATTTAATCAATTCGTGTTCCATCTATCAAATCCTATAAATGTTTTTTTTAGAAATATTTTTTTAAAGAAATTTATTAAAAATAAAAAGTTTTTAGACTCCTATTTGGGTAAAATTTATCATAATTGACTTTTTGAAATTAATCTTTGTCTCAATTTATCTATTGGTATTGTTTGACCATTAAGATTGTAATGCCAATAAGTCCATCCGTTACAACTTTCTGCTCCTAAAATTGATGCAGCTACTTGATGAATTGAGCCTTCTTTTTTGTCGTGCTTAATGCTTCCATCAGCCATTATTTTTGCACTAATTTTTCTCTTATCATCAAAAATGGTAGTTCCAGGCTTAATAATTCCTAACTCGACTAATGAGCCAAAAGGTATTCTTGGCTTCGATCGATTATTTTGAAGTGTGTCCAGAAAATTATCTTCAATAGGTTTTGTGTTTTTTAGTCTTTCTTCGGCTGCTTTATAATAGGTTTTTTCTTTTTCAATACCAAAATAAAATCTACCTAACTTTTTTGCAACTGTTGCAGTTGTGCCAGATCCTAAAAAAGGATCTAAAACTAAATCATTTTTGTTTGAAGTGGCTAATAAAATTCTGTGAAGTAAAGCCTCAGGTTTTTGTGTAGAATGAACTTTTTCTCCATTTTTTTTTAATCTCTCTGAACCATTGCAAATCGGTAACTCCCAGTTAGATCTCATTTGAAGATCATCATTTAAGCATTTTAAGGATTGATAATTAAAAGTATATTTTGATTTTTCAGTTTTTGATGCCCAAATTAAAGTTTCATGTGCATTTGTAAAACGTGTGCCTCTAAAATTCGGCATTGGATTCTTTTTATTCCAAATAACATCATTTAAAATCCAAAAATTTAAATTTTGAATAATTGTTCCAACTCTAAAAATATTATGATAACTGCCGATAACCCAAATAGCTCCATTTTTTTTTAGAATTCTTTTACATTCAGATAACCATAAGTATGTAAATTCATCGTACTTTTGGAAATTTTTAAATTGATCCCACTTATCATTTACTGCATTTACTTTTGATCTATCAGGTCTTGTTAGCTCATTTTTTAATTGTAAGTTGTAAGGAGGGTCGGCGAAAATTAAATCAAAAGTTTCATTAGGAATTTTTTTAAGTTCTTCAAAACAATCTCCATTAACTAATTTATTTTTTATGTCTAAATTCATTTTATAAAAATAAATTAGACTCTAAAAAGATTCTTGGGTCAACCTATGATTGCATAAACAAGACTCGACTTGTATGATATTATCAACTACTTACAATATCTAGTGTATTTCTTGAGTACAATCTCATTTATGGGTGAAAAAGTTTTTCTGTGATGAATAGTAATTCCCTCCTTTTTAATAGCTTTCAGATGCTGTTTGGTACCGTAGCCAAAATTTTTATTCCAGTGATATTTGTTAAATTTTTCATGTAGAGTAGTTATATACCAATCACGTTTTACTTTTGCTAGTATTGATGCTGCTGAGATAGATGGTATTTTTTGATCACCTTTGATAATTGATTTTAAATTATAATTTTTTAATTGAGGTAATTTGTTTCCATCGATTAAAGTTAGTGAGGGTTTTTTTTTTAACTTTTTAATCGCTCTTTTCATAGCCAGTAAACTTGCATTAAGGATGTTCATTTTTTCTATTTCTTTTACTGACGCTTTTCCGATAGCCCATGTAGAATTCTCTTTGATATATTTTGATAAAATTTCCCTATTAGTCTTTGTCAAGCTTTTTGAGTCTCTTAGTACTTTTTTATTAATTGATTTTTCAAGTATTACTGCAGCAGCAAACACTGGGCCAACTAGGCTTCCTCGACCAACTTCATCTACTCCAGCAATTTTTTTCATTAAATTGAAATGTTGAGATCTTGTATTTTTTTTTTTATTTTTTTTAAATCTTCCCAGGAATATTTTTTGTATTCATTAAATCTAAGTAAATATGATGGACTGTAAGTTATAATTAGTGGAAATATTTTATTTTTGATAATAATTTCTCTCCACTTTCCTCTTTCTGTCGAAATTTTTCCACTTATGTTAGTAATTGCTTGCATGGCAGTAGCCCCCATTAAAATTATTATTTTTGGATCAATAATTGATATGTGTTGTTTTAAAAAAAATGAGTATCTTTTTATCTCATTTGATGTGGGTTTTCTATCTTGAGGGGGTCTATAATTAATTGAATATGTTAAATAAATTTTATCTCTACTTAAATTAATCGCTGATAACATTTTATCTAATAAGTTGCCGCCTTCTCCTTTAAAAGGTAAACCCGATTTATCCTCAATTTCATTTGGTGCTTCCCCAATTAGCATTATTGAACTATCAATATTCCCATCTCCAAGAACTAAATTTTTTGAGTTTTTTTTCAAATTACAATTTTCAATTGAATTAATTTCATTTTCAAGTTGTGATAATTGCTTAGTCTTAACATGTTTTTTATTCAAATCATTATTTGGGGAATTTACTCTATTTATGGGTTTATGATTGAAACTAAAGTCGGGCTCAATCATATCAATAAGTTTTTGAACATATTTACCATTTTGATTTAAAGTTTTTTTAGTCATAATATAAAAAAATGGTATTCAATAGAATTATATTTTTTTTTATTTTAACACTATTCTATCAAACCCCAGTAAATTCTAAAAGTGCTAGTTTGATTAGTTTTGATAGTCATAATTTATCTAAATATTTTTCTGGAATAGTTGCATTAGAGAATAAGGATAATTCTAAGGCTTTGAACTTTTTGAGCTCTTCTAAGATTTTACTTGATCAACATGATCCTTATTTGAAAAAATATGTTTACTCTTTAGTATTAGAAAACAAAGTTTCACAAGCAATAAATTTAATTAAAAGAAATCTAACTCAAGAAAATTCAGATTTTTTTGAAGCAAAATTATTATTAGTTATTGATAGTTTAAAAAAAAAACAATTTGTTAAAGCTTATGACTATACCAGAGAAGCAGTCAATCTGAGTAGGGATGACAGATTTGAAATGGCTATAGTTGAAATTCTTCAGGAATATATATTCGTATTTAAGGAGCGTGAGTTTATTAAAAAAAAAAAAGATTTTGGTAAACTCTCAACAATTTCAGAAGTATTTCAAAAATGTTTTTTGAATGATTCTAGCACAGATAAATATTTTTTAAATTTAATTAATGATGTTGAGGGGGATTACTCAAGATATTATTTCTTTTATATAAATTATCTAGTCGAAAATCAAAGATTGATCGAGGCGCAAAAATTAGTAGAGAACATAGATTACATAAATAGCACTTTATTGTTATCTCAAGGCAAAAGTTGGATAGAAAATGGAAATGAGAAAAATTTTAGTAAATTCTTTTCATGCAAGAGTCACGAAGATGTTATTGGAGAGTTTTTCTTTTTAATTTCCAATCTTTTTTCTTCTCAAGATAATTTTGAAAAATCTAATTTCTTTCTTAATCTTTCAAATTTTTCAAATCCAAAGTTTATTTTTAATTTGTCTTTACTTATTGAAAATCAATATTTAAATGGAGAATATAAAAAAGCAAAAAAAAATCTAAAACAATTTAAAAAAGAACATAGATTTTATCACTGGTTTAAAGTAAAAAAAGAAACTTTAATCATTGAAGAGGAGGAAAACGAAAAAAAATCTATTTCTTATCTTAAATCTGAGTTCGATAAAATTGATCAACCTAATGATAGGATGATTTTAGATATGGGAAATTTTTTAAAAAACTCAAAAAAATATGATGAAGCAATAAATTATTATACAATTTTAATAAATAATCTTGATGATACTACGGAAATTAAAGCAGATCTTCTTTATCGAAGAGGAGGAAGTTACGAAAGGATGGGAAAATATGAAAAGGCTGATAAAGATTTTATATATTCTCTAAAGTTAAATCCAGATGATGCTTATGTATTAAATTATTTAGCCTATTCATGGCTAGAGAGAAATTATAAAATAAAAAAAGCAATTAAAATGCTCGAGAAAGCATATTCGTTTGAAAGTGACGACCCTTATATTATAGATTCTTTAGGATGGGCTTATTATCTAATTGAAGATTACTTTAAAGCAGAAAAATTTTTAAAAAGGGCGGTCTTGTTGATGCCCAACGATCCAATAGTTAATGATCACTATGGGGATATTTTATGGAAGTTAAATCGTAAAATTCAAGCACGATATTTTTGGTCAAATGTTCTTAAAATGAAAGATGCCGAGGAAAAGGTTATAAAAAGCATTAATAAAAAAATGATAGATGGACCTCGAAATTTATAAATGAGTGGTTTTAAAATTAAATCACATGCAAAAATTAATTTATGTTTAAACATTACGGGTAAAAAATCTAGATTACATAAAATCGAGACAATTGTTGCCTTTGTAGATCTTTATGATGAGATAAAAGTAAAGATAATTAATTCTGACAAACATATTATTTCTTTTAATGGTAAATTTTCAGCTGGTATTAATAATAGAAATACAATTTATAATTTACTTAAAATCCTGGAAAAAAAAAGAATACTTAAAGGTGTCAAGTTTAGAATTAGAATAAACAAAAAAATTCCAAATAAAGCTGGTTTAGGTGGAGGATCAATGAATGCTGCTAGCTTTTTAAAATTTTTATTAAATGAAAGATTTATTATCTTAAACAAAAAAGAAATTCTTTCTATTTCAAGAAAAATAGGTTCAGATGTACCCCTGGGGCTAAATCCTATAAATTCTATTTTAACTTCAAATAATATTATTGAACGTTTTAAAAAATGTAAAAAATTTTATACTTTGATTGTCAAACCTAATTTTGGTTGTTCAACTAAAGAGATTTACACAAAAGTGAGGAAGTTTAATAAACCATTGATAAAACGGCCAAGAAAAGAGTTATTTAATTTAGACAATTTAAAAAAAATGAATAACAATTTAGAAAAAATAGCTTTTTCAAAATATCCTAGGCTTAAATTGATTAAATTTTATCTAGAAACTTTACAAGGAAAGGTTTTTGTAAGAATGACAGGCTCAGGGTCAGCGTTAGTTGCATATTTTTATTCAAAAAAAAATTGCCTAAGTGCGAAAAAAAAGTTTAAAAAAAAATATAAAAATTACTGGTGTATAGCATCAAAAACTATATAAATTCTTTTTTTTTGTGTTATACGAAGTATATTGGGGCGTAGCCAAGCGGTAAGGCACGGGTTTTTGGTACCTGCATCCTAGGTTCGAATCCTAGCGCCCCAGCCAATTATGATTAGTATTCTTAACAAGATTTTTTTACGGTCTAGTAATTTAGATTATATAACTAAAAGCATTAAAGATCTTACTAAGGATACTAGAGTTTATAAAATTTTTGATGCAATAAATTCATTTTCAGAGAAAAGTGAAATTAGATATGTAGGAGGATGTTTAAGAAAAATTATTAATAAAGAAGAAGTCGATGACATCGATTTAGCAACAAATTTAAATCCTACTCAAGTATGCGAAGCCTTAAAAAAGAAAAATATTTCTTACCATGAGACAGGTATCAAGCATGGAACTATCACGGCTATAATTGAAAAAAAAAAATTTGAAATTACTTCTTTAAGAAAAGATGTCTCTACAGATGGAAGGCATGCAATTGTAAAATTTTCTGAAAATTGGAAAGAAGATGCTTTAAGAAGAGATTTTACTATTAACTCTATTTATTCAGATAGTTATGGAAATTTATTCGACCCATTTAATGGTAAAAAAGATATTGAAGATGGAATTATTAATTTTGTTGGTAATCCTGAGAAAAGAATTAAAGAAGATTATTTGAGAATATTGAGGTATATCAGATTCTTCTTAAATTATTCTAAAAGTCCCCATAATTTTGAAACAATAAAAAAAATAAAAATGAATCTTGACGGTATTTCAAAATTATCCAAAGAGAGGCTGTTAATGGAACTAAAAAAAATAATTAATGTTGAAATTTTAGAAAAACTTAATAACGATAAAATTTCTTTAGAATTAATTTTGATTATATTTCCTGAATTAAAAAATGTAAAAATTTTTTCTAAATTAGATAAAAATAAGAAAAATTTATTAAAAAAAAAAAGTTTCATTTTCTTAATTTCTTTATTGATTATTAATGAGAGTGATGATGCTGAGTACTTCTTTTATAAATTTAATTTATCTAATAAAGATAAAGAAAAAATTAATATTATTAAGCATTTTTACAAAAATGGAGATAAAAATTCTTTATTTTCAGAAAAAAATTTAAATAAAGTCTTTTATTTTCAAGGCAAAGAAGCGGTTAATGATGTTTTAGATTTTGAAATAGTTAGGTCCAAGAAACTTAATAAAAATTTGATAGAACTAAGTAAATTATTTAAGAAAAAAAAAGACCCTGTTATGCCAATTAGCGCAGAGACTTTGAAGAAAAAGTACAAAATGTCTGAAGGTAAAATGTTAGGAGATAAACTAAAGATGATAGAGATGAAGTGGGTAGAGAATAATTTTCAAATTTCAGATCAGCAAGTCGAAAATATTATTAATAATTAAATATATTTTACATCTTTTATTTTGAAGTTTTTAGATCCAGCTGGAGTATTTATTTCCACAAAGTCACTTTTTTTTTTACCAATAAGACCTTTACCAATAGGCGATTGAAAATAAATTAATTTAAGTTTTAAATCTGCCTCATCTTTTCCTACTATCTTATAATTAATTTTTTCTCCTGTATCTAAGTTTTCAAGAAAAACAGTAGATCCAAAAATAACTTTTCCCTCATTGTTAATTTTTGTTACATCAATAACATTTGCTCTTGCAATGATATCATTAATTTCAGTAATACGACCTTCATTGTGAGATTGTTCTTCTTTTGCAGCATGATATTCAGCATTTTCTTTTAAATCTCCATGAGATCTGGCTTCAGCAATAGCTGATACAATTTCAGGCCTTTTTTTTTCTTTTAAAAAAATTAATTCCTCTTTGAGTTTATTTAATCCGTTTAAAGTGATCGGTTCTTTCTCCATATTATTCCCATTTTGCCTTTGGAGGTAGTGACATTAATATAGCTTTAATATTTCCTCCAGTTTGCAATCCAAATTTTGTTCCTCTATCATATAATAAATTAAATTCAGCGTACCTTCCTCTTTTAACATATTGTCTCTCTTTTTCTTTCATAGTCCATTTTTTTTTAATTTTCCGCTGAATAATTTTATTAAAAATAAGCTGAAACGTAACCCCGCAATCTCGCACAAATTTAAAGTTTTCTTCAAAATTATTTTTTTTATAGTCAAAAAAAATCCCACCTATACCTCTAGGTTCTTTTCTATGATGTAAATAAAAATATTCATCACACCATTTTTTGTATTTTGTATAGTAATGTGGACTATGTCGATTACACATTTTTTTTAAAATGTTGTGAAAATCTTTTTTTTCAGTTTTATCAACTTTTGATGGTGTTACATCCATTCCACCACCAAACCAGTCGTAAGTTGTACAAATGTATCTTGTATTAAAATGCATTGCTGGAATTAGAGGATTTTTCATGTGCATTACAACTGAAATGCCAGATGCCCAAAATTTTGCATTTTTTTCTGCACCAGGAATATTTTTTTTATACTCTTTTGGAAATTTTCCGTAAACTTTTGAGAAATTAACTCCAACTTTTTCAAAGACTTTTCCATTTTTAAGTATTCTATATTCACCTCCTCCTTCATCTTTTAATTTATTTCTTTTCCAGTTAGTTGATTTAAAATCAGTTTTGTTATTTTCAATTTTTTTTATATCGTCACAAAATGCATCTTGGAGGGTTTTAAACCAACTGCTTGTCAAATCTTTTTTTATATCCAAATCCATCTTAAATAAATTTAATCTGCCTTAAGCTCTCAGCTAAAATAATTGCTACTGAAGATGCTATATTAAGTGAACGTTTATTATTTTGCATGGGTATTTTTAACTTATTTTTTATTAATTTGTGAATGTTTTCTGGCACTCCTGCACTTTCTCTTCCAAATAAAATTGTATCGTTTTTATCAAATTTAAAATTTATATAAGACTTTGAAGCTTTGGTAGTCATTAATATTAGTCTTTGATTTTTTTTTTTTTTAAAAAACTGATCAGAACTTTGGTAAAATTGTATTTCATCTTTATTAAAATAATCCATTACTACTCTCTTAAATCTCTTATCACTTAATAAAAAACCACATGGTTCAATTATTTCTAATTTTGCACCTAAACAAGCACATGTCCTTATAATTGCAGCTGTATTTTGAGGTATATCTGGTTCAAATAACGCTATTTTTGGGCCTTGGGTCCTTGATTTATGTGTCATTCTTTCAGTAGTAAAATTAATATTTTATATTATATGAAACCATATATTTAAGTAGAAAAAAACTATATTGGGTATATTTACAAGTTATTAATGTCAGAAAAAAAAACTAAAAGAAGAGACTTTTTATTTACAGCTACGTATGCAGTAGGTGCAGTTGGAGTTGGTGCAACAATTTGGCCGATGATTGATCAAATGAACCCCGATGCATCAGTTAAGGCTTTAGCAAGTACTGAGGTTGATGTTAGTTCAATGAGTCCTGGTAAAACCATCACCGTTCTTTGGAGAGGTAAGCCAGTTTTTATTAGAAGAAGAACTCCAGATGAGATCTCTGAGGCTAAAGCAGTCAAAATGGAAGAATTAAAGCACCCAGAAAAAGATGAAGATAGAGCAAAAAATCCAGAGTGGCTGGTCATGTTAGGAGTTTGCACACATTTAGGTTGTGTCCCTTTAGATCAAAAAGGGGATTACAATGGTTGGTTCTGTCCTTGTCACGGTTCTCATTATGATATTTCAGGAAGGATTAGAAAAGGTCCAGCACCAACAAATATGGAAATACCAAAATATGAATTTGTTAGTGCTAACACAATTAAAATAGGATAATAAAAAAAATATGAGCGACCACAATTATACACCTAGTTCAAAATTTGGAAAATGGTTTAATGATCGACTACCGCTACTTTCTTTAGCAAATCACCTTACTGATTACCCAACACCAAAAAACTTAAATTATTGGTGGACATTTGGTGGAATATTAACTTTTTGTTTAATCACACAAATTGTTACAGGTTTAGTTTTAGCCATGCACTACATTGCTCACGCAGATATGGCCTTTGACAGTGTTGAACATATAATGAGAGATGTAAATTACGGTTGGCTAATAAGATATATCCATGCAAATGGTGCCTCAATGTTTTTTTTAGCAGTCTATATTCACATTTTTAGATCATTATTTTATGGGTCTTACAAAGCGCCAAGGGAAATAATATGGATAATAGGAATTATAATTTATCTTTTAATGATGGCTGCTGCTTTTATGGGGTATGTGCTTCCTTGGGGGCAAATGAGTTTTTGGGGCGCAACAGTAATAACAAATTTATTTAGTGCCATTCCGCTAGTAGGTGAGGGTATCGTTACATGGTTGTGGGGAGGTTACTCAGTAGATAACCCAACATTAACAAGATTTTTCACATTACACTACTTAATCCCATTTTTAATTTTGGGACTAGTTGTTCTACATATTTGGGCTCTTCATGTTCCGGGAAATAATAATCCTGTAGGGATTGATATTCAAAAACCGTCTAAAGACACTGTCCCGTTTCACCCTTATATAGTTATTAAAGATGGTTTTGCTTTATTAATGTTTATGATTGTTTTTGCTTTTTTTGTTTTTTATACGCCTAATATTTTAGGACATGCAGACAATTATATAGAAGCCGATCCACTTGTAACACCCGCACATATAGTTCCAGAATGGTATTTGTTGCCTTTTTATGCAATCCTTAGATCGGTTCCAGATAAACTTTTGGGAGTAGTAGCGATGCTATCTGCTATCTTTATACTTGCAGCTTTACCTTGGCTAGACACATCGAAGATTAGATCAGCAGTATTTAGACCTTTATACCGTCAATTTTATTGGATCTTGGTAGCCGATGTCTTGATTTTAGGTTACGTTGGAGCAATGCCAGCAGAAGGATTATATTTATTGGTTGCTAGAGTGGCGACTGCTTATTATTTTATACATTTTTTAATTATACTTCCAGTCCTAGGTTACAAAGAGAAAACTTTACCAGTGCCTCTGAGTATTACAGAGCCAGTTCTAGGAGGATCACCAAATTTAGCTGGTGCGAGAATTAAGAGCAAAAAAGATTTGAAAATTTAGTGAGAAATTCTTTTAAGTTATTAACTTTCTTATTGATATATTCTTTTGGAATAAATTTTTCATTTTCAGCCGACAAAATTGAATACTTACAAACAGATTGGAGCTTCAAAGGTTTATTTGGAAAATTTGACAGAAGCGCTCTTCAAAGAGGGTATCAAGTTTATACTGAAGTTTGCTCGTCTTGCCATTCTATGAAATATTTAAGTTATAGGAATTTAGCAGAGAAAGGTGGACCAGAGTTTTCAGAGGCACAAGCCAAAGCAATAGCGGCTTCGTTTGATGTTACTGATGGACCTAATTCGGATGGAGATATGTTTACTAGACCAGGAAAATTATCAGATAAATTTGTAATGCCTTATGCGAATGTAAAAGCGGCTCAAGCAGCAAATGGAGGTGCTTACCCTCCTGATATGTCTGTATTAGTTAAAGCAAGAAAAGGTGGAGTAGATTATATTTACTCTCTTCTTCAAGGTTACGAAGATCCACCAATTGGAATTACTTTAGATGATGGTGTTTACTACAATAAATTTATGTATGGTAATAAAATTAAAATGTCTAATCCATTGTCTGATGGTATCGTGGAATATGTAGATGGGACAAATGCTACTATTGAACAAATGTCTAAGGATGTAACAACATTTTTAATGTGGGCTGCTGAGCCACATTTAGAATCAAGACACAAGATGGGTTTCAAGGCTATACTATATTTAATTATTCTTACAATTTTGGTTTATTTTAGTATGAAAAAGATATGGTCACGTATTGAAACGAAAGTTTAGAACGTCCCCATCTTTGACAATATAATCTTTTCCCTCTAATCTTAATTTACCCACTGCCTTAGAATTTTGCCATCCCTGATTTTCCAAAAAATCTTCATATGAAATTGTCTCTGCTTTGATAAATCCTTTCTCAAAGTCTGTATGAATTTCACCCGCAGCAGTTGGGGCTAAAGAGTTTTTTTCAATCGTCCAGGCTCTTGTTTCTTCTGGTCCAGATGTAAAAAAAGTATCTAATTCAAGTATTTCATAACCTTTTTGAATTAAAGAATTGAGTCCTGTTTCCTCCAAACCAATCATTTTCATATAATTATTTTTTTCAATTATATCTAATTCATTTATTTGATTCTCAATATCAGCAGAAATTACAAGTGTATTTTGATCACCAAACTTTTCTATAAATTGTTTAGTATAATTATTATGTTGCTTTATATTTTTTTCATCAACATTACATACAAATATTTTTGGTTTTACGCATAGTAGACCAATCTTATTAAGCTGTTTCTTTTTGAAGTTTTTTCTGAGTTCAGAAATATTTTTTCCATTATTTATATAATCTAATACTATTTCCAATATTTTTTGCTCCTCATTATCTAAATTTTTTTTTTTACTTTTTTCTAGCCTTTTATGAATTGACTCAAGATCTGAAAGCATCATTTCAGTCTCAATAATCTCTAAATCTCTAATAGGGTCCACGGTTGGATTTACATTTTGAATATCATCTGAGTCAAAACATCTTATTAGATGAATTATTGCATCAACCTCTCTGATATGAGATAAGAATTTATTTCCTAATCCTTCACCTTTTGAAGCTCCTTTTACAAGCCCTGCAATATCTACAAATGAAATTGTTGTATTAATAATTTTTTTTGATTTTGATATCTTAGCTAATTTTTCAAGTCTTATATCTGGCACTGGTACAATGCCAATATTTGGATCAATAGTACAAAATGGAAAATTAGCTGCCTGGGCCTTACTAGAGTTTGTCAAGGCATTAAACAAAGTAGATTTACCAACATTTGGTAAACCGACAATTCCACACTTGAAACCCATTATTTATTATTAACTGTACTTGAAAATAGATCTAATTTTTTTTCGATTAGAATTGAAATAGACTCAGTGATGTCGTCTGAAATTTTTTCAATTCCTGTTGTTTCTTCCTCGTCAAAGTTCTGCAAAACAAAATCAGCAATATCTATACCATTTTCAGGTTTGCCAATGCCGATTCTTACTCTCGAGTAATCTTTACCAATAAATTTATCTATTGAGGCTATTCCATTGTGACCAGCACTTGAACCACCAAATTTGGCTTTGATTTTTCCAAATTCAATGTCTAAGTCGTCATGAAATACAATAACGTCTTGAGCATCGATTTTAAAATATTCAATCAATTCTCGAATACAAATTCCTGAGTTATTCATAAATGTAAGTGGTTTGATAGCGTAAACTTTTTCCCCCCCGATATTACCTGTTGTTAACAAGCCTTTAAATTTTGGTTTTTGCTTGGATAAACCAAACTTTTTATTAATAGAGTCTATAATTTTAAATCCAACATTATGTCGATTGTTTTCACTATCAGGAGTTGGATTACCTAATCCTACAAATAAAAGCATAATTTATTGATTTTTAAATTCCAATTTAATTGATTATTTTTTTTCGTTCGAAGGCTTTTTTTCAGCCTGTTTTTTATCTTCAGCATCTTTTTTATCACCCTTAGAAGCATCTGAGGCACCTTTTTCACCTTCCGTGGAAGCTGCTTCTTTGCTTTCTGCTCCCTCTGCTCCTTCCTCTCCCTCAGAGGCTTCGGCCTCAGCAGGTTTTTCAGGTTCTTTCATCACTGTTGGAGCAGCTAAAGTAGCAATAACAAAATCTCTTCCTTGAATAGTTGGAGTAACACTTGAGTCTAATTTAACTGATGAAATCTTAAAACTTTCACCAATATCAACTCCATCAAGATCAATTGTTAAATTTTCTGGAATTTTTTCACTTGGACATCTTAATTCTACTTTTCTCCTTACTATGTTTAACACGCCACCTCTTTTTAAACCTGGAGATTTTTCATGATTTATGAAATTGACAGGTACTTCAATTTTTATTTTTACACCTGGAAGCACTCTTAAAAAATCTACGTGATTTGGTTCATCACTATAAATATCATACTTTATCTCTCGTGGTAAAACATTTTGTGATTTACCATCAAGATTGATAGTTATTATGTTAGATAAAAAATTTTCTTTCTCTAATAAGTTTTTGAGTAATTTTTTTGAGATATAAATCTTCTGATTTACTTCTTCTCCACCATAGATTATGGCAGGAACATTACCACTTTTTCTAAGGTCATTTAATTGTCCCTTTGTCGTGTTGTTTCGAATGTTTGCATTTAGAGAGTTCATAAAAAAGAGTTTTTTAACTCATGTCTACAAATAATCAAGGTAATTATTTAAACAAATCTGATACAGATGTTGAGTTTGAAATTCTTTTGATGGCCTCACCCATAAGGCTTGAAATTGACAAAACTTCAATGTTTTTCACATTTTTAGTTTTTTCAACATTATTTATAGTATCTGTTATCACTAAATTTTTAATCACCGAATTCTTTATTTTTTTTACAGCATCGCCACTCAAAACTCCGTGAGTAATATAAACATAAACTTCTTTTGCCCCTCTGTTTTTCAAGGCTTTTGCTGCGTTTACTATTGTTCCTCCGGAGTCGATTATATCATCAACAATAATACAAGTTTGATCTTTAACATCTCCTATAACATTCATCACTTGTGATTGTCCTGGTTTGGGTCTTCTTTTATCAACTATTGCAAGGCCAACATTTAGAAGTTTACCAAGTGCTCTTGCACGTTCAGTTCCTCCAACATCAGGAGCCACACAAACAATTTTTTTATTTTTTATATTTCTTCTTGCATGTCTTGCAAATATTGGTGTTGAAAAAAGGTTATCTACTGGAATATCAAAAAAACCTTGAATTTGCCCTGCATGTAAATCAACTGTGACAACTCTATTTGCGCCTGCCTTTGTAATTAAGTTTGATACTAATTTTGCTGATATTGATGTTCTAGGAACAACTTTTCTATCTTGTCTTGCATATCCAAAATAAGGTATTACTGCAGTAATATTTTTTGCTGATGATCTTTTTAGTGCATCTATACACAACAATAATTCCATCAGGTTGTCATTAGCAGGAGAGGAAATTGACTGAATAATAAATATACTATTCCCTCTAATATTTTCGTTTATTTCAATATAAATTTCCCCATCAGCAAATTTTCTAATGCTAGAATTGACTAATTTTGACTTTAAATATTTTGCAATTTTTTTACTTAGTACTTTATTACTATTTCCAGTTAATAATTTCATTGAAAAGTTTAATTAATCATAATTATTGAAATATTTCTACCATAATCAGCATGTTTTAGTTTTAAAGAGCGTCTCGCGCTAAAAAAATTATTCTTTTGAATAAAAGTGTCTAGATTTCTCATTTCAATATTTGTTATTTTATTCATTTCTAGCTGCGATTTGACATAACCTGGCAAATTAAAAAAAATTGATTTTTTTTTACTTTTGAAAAAAACCTTATTTTTGGCATTCAACTTAATAAATTTTTTTTTAAGATCTTTCTTTACATTGTAACTATTAAACCCAATACAAGGACCTATAGCAGCATAAAAATTTTTTACTTTACAGCCTTTTTTTAACATAAAATTTATTACTTTTGTGACTATGCCTTTATATGCTCCTTTCCAGCCAGCGTGTATTGCTGCAATCATATTTCTTTTATTTTCATATAATAAAATTGGAACACAATCAGCAGTTAAAATTGCTATTGGTATCTTTTTTTGATCAGTAATTATTGCATCCGCCATAATTTTTTTTTTTTTAGATTTAAAGTTTTTGTTAATAAATACAAACTTATTACTATGAATTTGATGCAGTAAAAAAATTTTTTTAGACTTTACATTAATTTTCTTTCTAACAATCGCTAAATTTTTTTTGACTTTGTTTTTGTTATCATTGGATCCAGGTCCGCAATTAAGACTTTTATAAATTCCATTTGAATTTCCACCAAGCCGATCAAAGAAGCCATGAGATAATTCTTTTTTTTTTAATAATAACTTTGAGATTATCAAATTTAAAAACCTACCTTAAATTTATTTTTTTTATTTTTTATCAGCATCACTTTAAAAAGAGTTCCCATTTGATCTTTATCAATAAGTCTTTTAAGACGGTAATAAATATCAGTTTTTTTTGAAAAAACTAAATTTTTAGAAATTATTTCTGCTCTTTCCCTTATTCCCATGTTAATTAAAAATTTCCTCTGAGTTGTAAATTTAACATCTAAAGTGCCCATTTTCTTAACTAATTTTTTAAAAAAATTAAAACTTATTTTATGGGTAATATCTATGTTCCCAATCTCAGATAAAATATTGACAGATTTATGGTTAGAAACTGCTTGTAAAGTGTCTCTCATTTTTTCTTGAGTGTAACCATAGTCTATAATTAAAAGTCCTCCGAGATCTCTTTTTATCATTTTACAAATACTTTTTAAATAATTTGTACTTAATTCAGAATATTCAATAAAATTTTGGTTATTTGACATTGCCAAACCATATTTTTTTTTTATTTTTTTAAAATTAACTTTCTTTTCAAAAAAAAAAGGGTTTTTGGGGTTCTCGAAGTTAACAAACTTTTCAAACCATAAATTCTTTTTTTTTATAAATTGTTTGATGGCTAATGCATCGAAAAATTCATTTGCAATAAATATACTTGGATACTTTTTAATCTTATTAATTTTTGTGATCCAAGTTATGGAACTTTTATTTAATTTTTCTTTTTGAACTTTAATCAAATTTGGACTTTTTTCATAAATTACAAAGTTACAAGATTTGTAAAAAATAGGAAAATTTTTGAAACTTTCCATAAAAATTTTCATCATTTCCCCATTACCCGCGCCTAATTCAATTAAATTAAATTTTTTTGGGGAACCCAAACTTTTCCAGAAACTTAAAATCCAAACAGCTATCATTTCAGAGAATAATCTTGAAATGTTTGGAGCTGTTACAAAATCACCCTTCTTACCAAAAGGATTCCTCTTCATGTAATAACCGAACTTTTTATCATAAAGAGAAAAATTGATAAATTGATCTAAAGAAAAGTTATTTTTTCTTGAACTCATACTTTACAAATAATAAATAAAGACCAATTGAAAAAAATAAAAAACTAATTAATTGGCCCATACTTAATTTAAAAAAAAGATAACCTAGCTGTTCATCTGGCGCTCTGAAAAACTCTATTACAAATCTAAAAACTGAGTAAAAAATCAGAAACAAACTAGATAAAAAACCTTTTATTTTTATATAACCTTTTTGATAAAAAATTAATAATATAAAAAATAAAATTATACCTTCAAAAAGCGCTTCATATAACTGTGACGGATGCCGATAAATATCATCTACTTTTATAAATTTTACAGCCCATGGAACATTAGCTGCCAATCCATAAAGTTCGGAATTAATAAAATTTGCTATCCTTCCAAAAAAAATGCCAATAGGTGCTGCGATTGAAACAATATCTAAATATTCAAAGGGATCTTGATTGTTTTTTTTAGCAAACCAAAAGCTGACTATTATTAATCCGATTAATCCACCATGAAATGACATTCCTCCTTGCCAAATTTTGAATATTTCAATGAAATTTGAATAGTAATACTCAAAATTATAAAATAATACGTACCCTAATCTTCCACCAACGACTATTCCAATTATTAGAAAAGTAATATAATCATCAAATTTTTCCTTTAAATTTGCATCAGATATTAAAATTCTTTTGCTTAAAATCCATCCGATTAGAATACCAAAAATATATGATAGTGAATACCACCTTATTTCAAATGAAAATATTTCAAGAGCAACTGGGTCAAAATTATTAATGAACATTTTAATATTTAATTATAAATTAATTTTAATTTTAATTATATAAATATATGAAAAATTCAAAATTTGTAATTGATAAACTTGCTAGGTTATTTGAACATGGAATTGTATCATCAAAAGATTTAGCAGCAGAAATAACGAGTATTTTAAAATCAAAAAGAGATGAAATTGTTTTTAAAATGAAGCTTACGAGCAAAGACGAGTTTGAGGTTTTATCAAAAAGGGTAGAAAACTTAGAATTAATTATTAAGAAATTAAAAAATTCCAAAAAAAGAACTAAACGGGTAAAAAAATCTTAACTCCTAATCCTTTTAGAGGAGATTTTTCTAATTTTATATTTCCTCCGTGTGACCTAATAATGTCTGAAGCAATAGATAATCCAAGACCTACACTAGATTTTGCATCTGCTCTTCCCTTATTTATTTTGTAGAATGGTTTGAATACGTTGTTATATTCTTTTTCAGGTATCCCAGGTCCATTATCTTCAATCTTTATGAAAAGATTATTTTTTTTCTTACTAAGTTCGATATTAACCTTTTCACCATATTTAATTGCATTATCAATTAAATTATTAAGACATCTTTGAATTAAATTTTTTCTTCCATTAATATAAACTCTAGGTGAAATTGTCTTGGTAATATTATTATTATTATATTTTTCAACAACTCTATTTATTAAATCGGACAAGTTAAATTGCTCATCTTTTTCTTGAAATGAGGAACTTGTAAATTGTAGATACTCATTAAGCATTTTTTCCATTTCATTTATATCATCTGTTAAATTATTTTTTATATTTTTATCTTTTATAAAAGCTGTTTGTAGCTTCATTCTTGTTAAGGGTGTTCTCAAATCATGGCTAATTCCAGATAACATCTCTGATCTTTGCTTAAGATGACGAACAATTCTTTTTCTCATTTTGTCAAATTCATAACCTGCTTGTCTAATTTCTGCAGCACCAGAGGGTTTAAATTCCTCAATTTCTTCTCCTCTTCCAAATTTTTCTGCTGCTTTAGCAAGATTGGTTATTGGTCTAGTTTGATTTTTTAAAAAAATTAATGAGATTAAAACCATTATTAAAGCTGGCACGGTAATCCATAACGCAAAAATTCTAGCCGAAGAACTTGTGACCCTATCTTTTGGAACTAAAAATTTGAAATATCCTTTATTATGTTTAATCCTAATATCAATCAGCTCTTTATATGTAAGTGAGTCAAACCAAAAATTACTTGAACCAAATTTCGATTTAAGTTCTCTTCTAAGAGTTCTATCAATAGGACTAAACCATCTTTCCTCAAACTTATATACAAATTTTGGATCCTCTACATATTCAATGTTTAGATCTTGGTATACAGAAAAAAGATTTTTTATTTCATCTTTATTGTAAATTTCATCATTATAAACTTCAATAAAAGTATTTATTTCATTAACTAACGCTTTAGTCATACCTTTATTTGTTTTAATCCATAAACTATCAAAAAAAACAATTGTGATTATTAATTGCAAAACAATCACTGGCACTGCAACAATTAATAGCGCTCGGTAGAATAGTCTCTTTGGAAGAATATTTTTGATAAATTTATTCAATCCATAAAACATATCCCACTCCTCTGATTGTTTGAAGAAATTTTGGATTCTTTGGATCAATCTCGATTTTTTTCCTTAATCTAGTAATTATAACATCAATTGATCTTTCTTTATTTAAATCTATTATAAGACCAATATCTTCCCTTGAAAAAGTTTTACCAGGATTATTAATCATTTTTTCTAGAATTTTTTTCTCAGTAGTATTAATTTTAAATTCTTTTTTACTTCTTAAAATTAATTGCTTATTTAAATCTATCTTAATATTTTTAAAATCAACTATTCTTAATTGGTCGTGACTTTTTGTTTTTTCAATTATATTTTTAATTCTCAATATTAATTCTTTGGGTTCAAAAGGCTTTGGTAAATAGTCATCAGCACCAATTTCTAAACCTTCTATTCTTTCATCTGGCTCACCTTTTGCTGTGAGTAGAATAATTGGTGTTTGTAATTTTTTTTTATTCTGTTTTAAAAAATCTAGACCACTTTTACCTGGCATCATAATATCTAATATAATGAGATCAAAATTTACAATTTTAATCTTTTCAGAAGCATCCTCTGCGTTACTCGCTGTTGTGACCAAAAAATTATTTTCGTTTAAATATTTTTTAACCAATGTTCTAATTCCATCATCATCATCAACCACAAGTATATGTGCTATAAAATTATCCATTGATTATCTTTTTTAAAACTTTATCGAAATTTATAACCTCCTCAGAACTGGAGTTGAGTAGAGCATTATAAATTCTTTTTTTTTGTATTTCGAAGATCTCATTAAAAATTTTTTTTCCTTTATCATTTAAGTAGACATGTTTTACTCTAGTATCTTGCTCATCCTTTTTAAACACAAGTATGTCAATCTTAATAAGATCTTTCAAAACCCTGTTAAGACTTTGTTTTGTTACTTTTAGTTTTTTCAAAAGCTCTGATATTGATAATCCTTCATACATTGATAATAAATGAATGACCTTTTGGTGAGCTAATCCAAGCGAGTATTTATTCAAAACCTTCTTTGAGTCTGAAAAAGTTTCTCTATAACTAATAAACAGTTTTTCAATTAAATCTTTTAATTGATCATCTTTTAGATATAAAAGTTGTTTCATTATTGGTAAGTTATATTGACATATTATAGATACAAAGATATTTTTCAGTAAGAATTTTATTTCATTAAATGATACCGTACGACAAAAGATCAGGTAAAATATGGTACAATGGACATCTTGTCGATTGGTCCGACGTGAAAGTTCATGTCTTAAGTCATGGATTGCATTATGCAAGCTGTGTATTTGAGGGTGAACGAGTTTATGATGGCACAATTTTTAAGTTAGAGGAGCATACGTCTAGATTATTCCATTCCGCAAAAAGAATGGGTTTTGAAATCCCCTACAGTGAGGATGAAATTAATAATGCATCAAAAAAAATAGTTAACACTCAAAAAGTAGAGAATGGTTATGTTAGACCAGTTGCGTGGAGAGGTAGTGAAATGATGGCAATCTCTGCACAGCAGACAAAGATACATGTTGCAATAGCAACTTGGGAGTGGGGATCATATTTTGATCCTAAACTTAAAGTTGAGGGAATTAGACTAAACATCTCCAACTGGCGAAGACCTGCGCCAAATACAATTCCGTGGGATACAAAAGCTTCTGGTCTTTATATGATTTGTACACTCTCAAAACATGAGGCAGAGAAACAAGGTTATACAGATTCTCTCATGCTTGATCATGAGGGAAACGTAGCAGAAGCAACAGGAGCAAACATTTTTTTTAAAGATAAAAACGGGAATCTTCATACCCCAATACCAGATTCATTCTTAGATGGAATTACAAGAAGGACAGTAATTGAAATTGCAAAATCAAAAAATATCAGGGTTAATGAGAGAAAGATCAAGCCTGAGGAACTAAAAAATTTTGTTGGATGTTTTTTAACAGGAACAGCCGCTGAAGTTACGCCAGTGTCATGTATTGCAGAAAATAATTTTAAAGTATGTGATCTAATTCTTGATTTAAATGAGAGCTATTTAAATTTAGTGAAAAAGAAAAAAGCAGCTTAGTCTTTATTATCCTCAGAAATTGCGTGGTCAATTCCTTTACGCATATACTCATAACCTGTAAAAAGTGTTAGAGCTGCTGAAAGCCATAACAATATAATGCCTATGGTTTGTGCATTATAATCCTGGAAATTAATGATCTTATTTCCAGTTTCACCTGATAACAAAAGAGCTATAGAAACCATCTGCAAAACAGTTTTCAGTTTAGCTAAATTTGATACAGGAAGTTTAATTTTTCCTTTAGCTAAAAATTCTCTTAAACCAGAGACCAGAATTTCTCTAGTTAGTATAATTATGGCTGCGATTACTTCATAGTTACGAATAGTTCCATCCATTACTAACAATATAAGAGCTGCGGCAACAATTATTTTATCTGCGATTGGATCTAATAATTCACCAAGTTTTGATTCTTCACCTAGAAATCTTGCCAACATACCATCTAAAAAATCAGTGAATGAAGCTATAATGAATAAAATCAAAGCAGTTAGATCCCCATAAAAACCTGGCAAATAAAAAGCTAAAACAAAAAATGGAACTATTAAAATTCTACCTATAGTTAAAATATTTGGAATTTTTTTTAGCATATTTTGTTTTTATTCGTGAAAAAAATTATATATCTTTTTTGCGACTTTATCTTCTACACCCTCAACTGACTTTATTTCATCAAGGCTTGCCGATTCAACTGCTCTAGCAGAACCAAAATGATTTAATAACGCTCTTTTTCTTATAGAACCAATACCTTCAATTTGATCAAGTAAAGACTGACTAATTCCTCTTTTTCTTTTTGCTCTATGAGCACTTATAGCAAATCTATGAGATTCATCTCTTATTCTTTGCAGAAAAAATAAAGTGGGGTCGTTTTTCTCAAATTTAAACTCTTTTCCATTATGAAAAAAAGATTCATTACCACTATTTCTTTGTTTCCCTTTAGCTATTGCTACTATAGGCAAATCGTGAAGGCCAAGTTCATTGAGTGTTTCTCTTGCAACAGAATATTGACCTTTTCCACCATCAATTAGAACTAGATCAGGAAAAGTTAGATAATTATCTTTTTCTTGGATAGCTCTTTTGAATCTTCGATTTAGCACTTCACGCATCATTCCATAGTCATCTTGTTCATTTTTTTTTATTTTTATATTAAATTTTCTGTATCTTTTTTTAATAAATCCTTCATCACCATAAGCAATCAATGCTCCAATACTATTAGTTCCTTGGATATGACTGTTATCATAAACTTCAATCAAATTTATATTTGTCTCTAA
Organism: uncultured Pelagibacteraceae bacterium; assembly: GCA_902518185.1. Taxonomy (GTDB): domain Bacteria; phylum Pseudomonadota; class Alphaproteobacteria; order Pelagibacterales; family Pelagibacteraceae; genus Pelagibacter. The sequence continues at coordinate 128,692 of CABYFG010000001.1, forward strand.
ACTAAATTTACTAGCAACAGCATCAAATAATTCTCTATTATTCTGACTTTCGTACAGTTTTCTATTTAGACTATCTTTTGCATTTTTTATTGCTTGATTAATTACTTTTAATTTCGAACCCTTTTTTGCAACAGAAATATTAATTTGTTTTTCCTCTTTATGAGAAAGAGTTTTTTCTATCAAATCTTTTTCTTTTATTTCCTCAGATAATATTATTGATGAAGGAACACTTTTATTCTCATAAAATTGAGAAACAAAAGAATTCAATATATCACTTAATTTTTCATCCGGATCATGTTTAGGAAAAAAAGCTTGATTACCCCAATTTTGTTTTGAACGGTAAAAGAAAACTTGAATACAAGTTTTACCAGATTCTTTATAGCCAGCGATTACATCTGCCTCAATCAAATTTGCCTCATTAATTCTTTGAGAAGACTGAATAATGTTTAAAGATTTAATTCTATCTCTTAATATTACTGCTTTTTCAAAATCTAAATTATCACTAGCTTTTTCCATTTGATCTGAAAGACTTTTTTGTATTTTTCTAGATTTACCCGAGACGAATTCAATTGCGTCTTCGACGGTTTTTTTATATTCGTCTTCATCAATATATCCAACACATGGTCCTGAGCATCTTTTTATCTGATATAAAATACAAGGACGTTGTCTATTTTTAAACACTGTATCATCACAAACTCTTAAGTGAAAAATTTTTTGGATCATTTTAATTGTCCAATTAGCCGAACCTGCTGAGGCAAAAGGCCCAAAGTAAAAACCTTCTTTTGCTTTTTTTCCTCTATGCCTTTTTATTTGAGACCACTTATCTTTGTTTCCAATAAAGATAAATGGGAAAGATTTATCATCTCGTAAAAGAATATTAAATTTTGGTTTATATTTTTTGATTAGATTTGCCTCAAGCAGTAAAGCTTCACTCTCATTAGAAGTTGTAGTTATTTCCAATTTTCTCATTTGAGACAGCATCCTCTCTGTTCTAATAATATGATTTTTTTCAGCGACATAGCTTTTGAGTCTATTAGGTAAATTTTTTGCTTTCCCAACGTAAAGGATATCTCCTTTTTCACTAAGCATCCTATAAACACCTGGTAATTTTGGAATTAAAGGTAGTTCTTTTTTTATTACTTCTTTACCAATCTCAGAACTTATCATGACTTCTTTTTTTGGTAATTTGAATACCAACAGATGAACATTGTTTCATAATTTCTAATTTTTCAATTTTAAGCATTATTTTACCTATTCTCTTATCTTTGAAAAGCTCGTCAAAAACGGCTTCAGCTAAAGTTTCTAAGAAATTATAGTGCTTCTTTTTAATAAGTTTTTTTATTAATTTTACAATAGTAGCATAATTCACAATGGACCTAAGATCTTTATCGTTTGAGGGCTTTTTATCTTGATAATCAATTTCCAAACTAAATTTTACTTTTTGTGCTTTCTCTTTTTCAAAATCATAATAACCAAGCTTTAAATCTAGAATAAGTTCATTAATGAGAATTTTTTTCTCATAATTAAATAAGCTTTTGGATTTATCAATTTTAACAATCTTTAAATTATTTTTTCTCATTTATAGCAAATTTTCTTTAAAGAAATTGATGAATTGAGGCATATATACATCCATATTATCTCCACCAATGGTAACACCTCTAGAGAGACACTTTTCTTTTTTCATAGCTTTAAAAACTTTTTTGAAAGTTTTTCTTGGTTTATTTTGAGCCGCTTCATACCAAGCCTCTTCACTAGGATAAATTTTATATTTGTTTATTAGCCACTCTTTCCATATTGGATTAGTAACCCTGCCGTTATTGTCAACAAATACATCTGGACAATCATGAAGTGTCATTGCCATTTTTTCTCTCCAAGGTTTTTTACCGGCATGCCAAACATGGTACCAGCCCTCTTTAATATCAATTTTTACTTTACCTGGCGGTGCTTTAATTCTTTCTGCATGTTCTTTACAATACTTTGCTAAAGTCCAGTCATCTGCTCCTCCGTGTACTACAAGTAATGTTGTATTAGAGGTTAATTCAGGGTCTGCAAAAAAACCAGCCATTCTACATTCTGCTGCTTCTGGAAGAATTGCGTCAAAACCTTTAGTGCCCTCAATAAATTTTGAAGTAAATTTTACATCTGACAAATAAAATGAGTTAGTCCCACCTCTAGAGTGACCAGTAGTTCCAAATTTTCCATTTGATCTTGGGTGTGATTGTAAAGCTTTTAATGCCATCATAGCATCAATTGCACCATTAATTAGAGGAACTTTAGACTGATCTCTCCAAGTTGCTCTTGCACCTCTAGGACAAAAATTATCTATAAATAATACACCAATGCCATTTTTTAAAAGATTTTGTGTTGCATGATAAACAAAGTCATTCCAAACATAATCACCTGGGCCACCACTGCTGTGAGTATAAAATACTATTGGAACTTTATCATTCCCCTTTGGTAATTGTAGGTACCCCGTTATCTCAATTGGGTTTTTCAAATGTCCATCAATTAATACTGTTCTTTGATCAAATCCAGTATATGAATTAAATTTTATTATCTCTCCACCTTTGTGAGTTTTTAATTTAGCAATACCATTCAACATAGACCTTTTTTTTGAGCAATTTGCTTTAGAGTCAAAATTTATATTTTTTGTTGAATGAGCAAATAAATTTGTTGTTAAAAGTAATGAAATTAAAACTAAAAAAATTTTTTTCATTCTTTACCCATTATATTAGGTGTTTGCCAACTTAAGTTTTGACCTCTATAAATTGCTAAAACTTGGTCTGTAAAAGTAACTATATTTAAACTGCTCTTTTTCATCTTCTAAAGTCTTGATGCGATATACTCTTTGATTAGTGGGTGATAATGCATAAAACAATCAGCAAAATCTACTATATGAAAATTTTTAACCGGCTCTTCCCAATCTGATCCAGCATATTTACATTTTTTTCCATTAACAGTTTTCTTTTCAGAAATTACAACTCTCTTAAAGTTAGGAACATCATCCATCCAATCAGATGTTAATCCTTCAAATGCATCCATAGGATGTGTAAAAATTAAAACTGGTGCATTTCCTTTTTTAATTATGTCAATTTGATCTTGTCTCCATTGAGCCATACCAGGATATTTTTTATGAAATTTTTGCATAGCTTTTTCATAGCCAACTTTTTTTACTTTATATTTTTTTGATAAATTCCAAAAACACGCGGGCATTAATGATATTCCTCCACCTACTTCTTCCATATATTTTGCTGTTAGCCTTAATGTTGCCCATCCTCCACAAGAGTGACCTGACATAAAAATTTGTTTCTTTGGTACTCCCATTTTAACAAATTTTTTAATAACTTCTAAATTACCCTCAACTCTTCTATCCATTTTTGAAGTCCCTGGATAAGGTCCTTCCCATTTTTTCATCCACATTCCTGCTTTTCCTAACTTAGCACCTAAATCACCTTCGAGTTGACCTTGGCAGTGAATATAAACCATGATTTCTTTACCATCTATTTTATCACCAGCTAACTGAGCCCAATTTCTAAGCTCCGATCTCCAGAAGCAATGTTTTAATTTAACATCGTTTCCATCAGAACCATGGTTGTAAATTATGATTATTTTATCTTTAGGATTATTTACTTGGAAATTTTCATTAATTTTAATTTTATCTTTCCATTTATTTGTCGGTATTACAAAACCATCTGTTTTTATAACTTCTTTTGAGTTTGCATAGGCACTACCACTCAATATTAAACTAAGCATGATAATTACTAAAAATTTTCTCATTCTTTTCCTCCCATAATATCTGGTGTCTGCCAGTTTAAATTTTGACCACTATCAATTGCTAAAACCTGACCTGTAATAGATATATTTTTTATAAAAAAGTCAACCGCATTACATATTTGTTCAACGTCAACTTGTCTTTTAAGTGGAGTTGCCATGTATTGTTTTTTGAAATGTTTTTCAGACTGTCTCTTATTTTTGATTGTGGGTCCTGGTGCTATTCCATTTACCCTTATTTTTGGTGCAAAACTCATAGCACTTGTTTTTGTAAGAGTATAGAGGCCGGTTTTACTTATTGTGTATGAAAAAAAGTAGGGGGTAAGTTTAAAAACTCTTTGATCAATTATATTAATTATATTGTTGTTTCCCCCTTTAACATTTTTGGCAAATTCTTTTGATAGTAGAGCTGGGGTTCTTAAATTTGTTTTTAAATGTTTATCCCAGCTATCTGTTGTGAAAGTTTCAAGTTTATCGTTTTCAAACAATGAAGCATTATTTATTAAACAATCAAAATATTTTAATTTTGATTTTGCGTGTTTAATAATTTTATTTACATCATTTTCTTTACTTAAATCACCTTTCATAAGGTAAACTTTAGTACCATTTAACACTAATTCTTTTTTGAGTTTTTCAGCTTTTGATTTTGATTTATTGAAATGAATTAATATTTCCTTGTTAAATCCAGATAATTTTTTTGCAATTGCAGCTCCAATTCTTGTCGCTCCACCTGTAATAATTATTTTCCGTGCTTCCATTTTTTATCTTTTTTTTTAGTGACCTTAGTTCCTGGCATACCCATTGTCGATCTACCTTTTGGATAAAGTTTATTTTTTACATCATATTGTCTGATTTTAGGATTTAATGTTATTTCTAACTCTGTACTCTCTAATTTTCTTATCTCATCTCTTATTTTTGCCGCTTCCTCAAATTCTAGGTTTGAAGCAGCTTCTTTCATTTTTTTATCCAAAGCTTTTAAGTGTTTTTTAAGATTTCCACCAATATTTGATCCTTCGCTTATTTTTACATAATCTTTTTCATAAACACTTTCTAGAATATCATTGATTTCTTTTTTGACTGTTTTTGCATCAATTTTATTTTTTTTATTATAGTCTAGTTGAATTTTTCTTCTTCGTTCAGTTTCTTGAATTGCTTTTTTAATACTCTTGGTTTCTTTATCTGCATATAGGATTACTTTTCCATCAACATTTCTTGCTGCTCTTCCTATGGTTTGTATTAATGAAGTTTCAGATCTTAAGAAACCTTCTTTATCAGCATCTAAAATTCCAACTAACGCACATTCAGGAATATCTAGTCCTTCTCTTAATAAATTTATACCAACGAGAACATCAAAAACTCCCATTCTTAAATCTCTCATGATTTCTATTCTCTCAAGTGTATCTATATCAGAGTGAAGATATCTAACTTTTACTCCATTTTCATGAAGATACTCTGTTAAGTCCTCAGCCATTTTTTTTGTTAAAGTTGTAACCAAAACTCTATGATTATTTTCAATTACTTTTTTACATTCATGCATTAAATCATCTACTTGATTTTTAGCGGGTCTTATTTCAACAGGTGGATCAATTAATCCGGTGGGTCTTATAACTTGATCTATAAACTTACCTTTTGTTTGTTCTAATTCCCATGGACCAGGAGTTGCAGAAACAAAAACTGTTTGTGTTCTCATTAAATCCCATTCCTCAAATTTTAAAGGCCTATTATCCATACAAGATGGCAGTCGAAAACCATACTCTGCTAAAGTGCTTTTTCTTGATCTATCACCTTTAAACATTCCATTAAGCTGAGGAACAGTTACATGACACTCATCAACAAAAATTAAAGTATTATCTGGAAAGTATTCAAATAAAGTGGGTGGGGGTTCGCCAGGTTTTCTTCCAGATAAAAATCTTGAGTAATTTTCAATACCAGCACACGAACCTGTAGCCTCGATCATCTCAAGATCAAATTTAGTTCGTTCTTCTAATCTTTGAGCTTCAAGTAACTTATTTTCAGCTCTGTGTTTTTTTAAAGTGATTTCAAGTTCTTTTCTTATGTTTATAACCGCCTGCTCAACAGTAGGTTTTGGAGTGATATAATGACTATTCGCGTACACTTTTACTAAACTTAAGTCTCTTACTCGATCACCTGTAAGTGGATCGAATTCTTCAATTTTTTCAAGTTTATCTCCAAACAAACTTAGTCTCCAAGCTCTATCTTCAAGATGAGAGGGGAATATCTCTAAATATTCACCTCTTGCTCTGAAAGTTCCTCTATAAAAATTTTGATCATTACGCTTATATTGAAGTGCAACTAACGACTTTATTATATGCTCTCTATTATAATCATAATTTTTTTGAAGTGTTAAAGTCATTTTACTGTATGCCTCAACTGAACCGAGACCATAAATACAGGACACACTTGCAACTATTAAAACGTCATCTCGCTCTAATAAAGATCGAGTTGCTGAGTGCCTCATACGATCTATTTGTTCATTGATCGATGCCTCTTTCTCTATGTAAGTATCTGATCTTGGAACATAAGCCTCTGGCGTATAATAATCGTAATAAGAAACAAAATATTCAACCGCATTATCTGGAAAAAAAGTCTTCATCTCCCCATAAAGTTGAGCTGCGAGAGTTTTATTAGGAGCTAAAATTAATGCTGGTCTATTAGTTGCTTCAATGACTTTAGCCATTGTGAAAGTCTTACCTGAGCCTGTGACACCCAATAAAACTTGATTAAATTCATTTTTTTTTGCACCTTTTACTAATTTTTTAATAGCTTCTGGTTGATCACCTGCAGGTTTAAAATCTGATTTAATTTTAAATTTTTTACCCCCTTCAAGTTTTCCACTAATTTTTGGATTTTTACTCTGGATATCTGTAATTAAATCTTGATAAGTATTTTCCATATAATAAAGAAAGTAGTAGAATTAATTAATATTTCAATGAGCATTATATCAGACACTTTAAAAAGAATTAAACCATCCCCAACTATTGCTGTTACTCAAAAGGCGAGAGAATTGAGAGCCGCAGGAAAAGATGTAATTGGCCTTGGTGCAGGAGAGCCAGATTTTGATACACCTGAGAATATTAAAAGAGCAGCCATAAAAGCAATAAGGGGAGGTGATACTAAATACACTGCGGTGGATGGTACCCCAGCACTAAAAAAAGCAATTATCAAAAAATTTAAAAGAGAAAACAACTTAAATTATAAAATTGATCAAATCACAGTTGGAACTGGAGGTAAACAAGTTCTCTATAATACGTTTATGGCAACTTTGAATAAAGGAGATGAAGTAATTATTCCAGCACCATTCTGGGTTTCTTATCCAGATATGGTATTACTTGCAGGAGGCAAACCTAAAATAATCAAATGTGAAGAAAAAGATGGTTTTAAGTTAACTCCAGCTAAACTTAAAAAATCAATATCAAAAAAAACTAAATGGCTAATTTTAAATTCACCATCTAATCCAACAGGTGCGGGCTATACAAAGAGAGAAATAGATGCTCTAGCAAAAATTTTAATTAAAAAAAAAAAAGTTAATATTCTAAGCGATGATATATATGAACATATTAGATACGATAATTTTAAATTTTTCACAATTGCACAAATTTCGAATTTAAAAAAAAGAACCCTGACGATGAATGGTGTCAGCAAATCATACGCTATGACTGGTTGGAGAATAGGGTACGCCGCAGGTCCTAAAGAAATTATTAAAGCTATTGGAAAAATCCAATCACAATCAACTTCAAATCCATCATCTGTTAGTCAAGCAGCTGCTGTCGAGGCATTAAACGGTAAACAAAATTTTATTAAAAAAAGATCTAACGCATTTAAACTTAGAAGAGATTTTGTAGTAAATAGCTTAAATAGTATAAAAGGTATTAATTGTTTGAAACCCAATGGTGCATTTTATGTTTTTCCAAGCTGCAAAGGTCTTTTAAACAAAAAAACAAAATTAAAAACTGACACAGATTTTGTAAAGAAACTTCTTGAAAAATCTAATGTTGCAGTTGTGCAGGGATCAGCATTTGGTTTAGATGGATATTTTAGAATTTCTTATGCTACTTCTATGCAAAACTTAAAAAAAGCAATGCAAAGAATAAAAACTTTTTGTGCAAACTTAGGATAAAAAGTGAAAACTGCCTTAATATTTGGCTCAACAGGTTTAATTGGAGGCCACCTTCTAAATAGATTAACCCAAAACAAAAATTATGAAAAGATCAAAGCATTTGTGCGTAGTGAACAATTAAGTGGTAATGATAAAATAGAATATATACTAACAGATTTTAAAAATTTAGATAAACATAGAGAAGACATTAAAGGCGACGATTGTTTTTTTTGTATTGGCACGACAAAAAAAAGCTCACCAGATAAAAATGAATATCAAAGAATAGAACTCGATATACCCAAACAAATTGCACAAATTGCCAAAACAAATTCTGTGAAAACATTTATTTATGTTTCCTCAGGATATGCAGATCCTAAAAGTTCTGGAGATTATTTGAAATTTAAAGGACTTGTAGAGCAAGATTTAGAGAGATTAAATTTTTCAAGGCTTGGAATAATGAGACCCTCATTTTTAGAAGGTAGTAGAGAAGAAAATAGAATCGGCGAAAGATTAGGTATTTTATTTTTTAAATTAATTTCACCACTACTTTTGGGACCACTAAAAAAAATAAGACCTATCCATTCAGATACTGTTGCAAAAGCAATGATAGATATTGCTAATAAAGATACCCAAAAAAGATATTTTGAGTCAAATGAAATAGAGGAATTTAAAAATATCTAAATTTCAGATTTTATTTTTGGTCTAAAATTTTCTTTGCTGATCTTGTTTTTTTTATCCATGACTCAGGAATTGAGTCTTTCCCTTTTAAGGCTGCGAAATATGCTCCAATAAAGTTGGCTCTTGAACAATTACAACCACCGGCTTTAATAGTCTTTAAAATTGCTTCTTTATAATTTTTTGAATTTAAAATTGAGTGAATTGAACTATTGAAAGTTCCTGGATAGCTACATGCCATACCTAATTTTTTGACTGTTATTGAATGAGGTTTTAATTTCAATCTTTTTACTTTATCAATATCTTCAATAATATTTTTAAAATATGAATTTTTTTTAAATTTTTTTATGAATCCATTCACAGGATTTTTGACACCTTTGAGAGCTAAATCTATTATATGTAACTTGGCTAAAGCATACTTAATACTTATTTTTGAGACTGTGACGATAGAAATTATTTTTTTTAAACTCTTAAAATCATAGCCATATAAAAAATAGGGAAGAGCAGCACAGTAGCCATCAGACTCATTTACTTTGATGCCACCAGTGAATTTTTTATTAGCCTTAATATTTTTTACTGTTTCGATGATGTTTTGGTGTATCCAAGGGCCCTCGATCATACCCCGCCAATCTTTCACTTTTTTGTATTTAGCTCTTAGTCTAAGATTTTTCCAGTATTTACTTCCAGGACCAAAATTTTTAATAATATTTTTCTTGAATCTTTTATCTATATTATTATTACCCTCAAGAAGTGTTTGAAACATTACCTGACCAATATCATTGTAACCTGATACTTTTCCAGTTTTAATCTTATAAAAAGGACTTCTATTTTTTTTTAAAAAAGAAAAATCTTGCATACCTTTTATATACGAAAATAGTTTTTTTTGATTATAAACCCAATGCAAAGGCCTAGCAGCTGCATCAGCTACAGTTGCACCTAAGAAAACGTGTAAATTATTTTTCACTTAAATTAAATTTTAATTTGATGACAAATGTTTTTCTGCTTCAAGAGCAGCCATACAGCCCATACCAGCAGCCGTTACAGCTTGTCTAAAAGTTTTATCTTTCACATCTCCTGCAGCATAAACTCCAGGAATATTTGTTTCTGTTGAGTCTGGTTTTGTAATTAGATAACCTTCTGCATCCATTTTGAGTTGATTTTTAAATAATTGGGTTGCTGGATCATGTCCAATTGCAATAAAAAGACCATCTAGTTTCAATTCTTCAATTTTGTTTGTTTTAACATTCTTAATTTTAATACCCTTTACATTTTTTGGATTTTGGTCTCCCATAACATCTTCAACCACACTATCCCAAACAATTTCGATTTTTTTATTATCCATAAGTTTTTTTTGAAGTAATTTTTCAGCTCTTAATTTATCTCTTCGGTGAATTAGTTTTACTTTTGACGCAAACTTAGTAAGAAACATTGCCTCTTCCACTGCTGCATTTCCTCCACCCACCACGGCTACTTCTTTATCTTTAAAAAAAAAACCATCACATGTTGCGCATGCTGAAACACCAAACCCCCTGAATTCTTGCTCAGATTTAAGATTTAACCATCTAGCTTGAGCACCAGTTGAAATAATTATACTGTCGGCCGTATATTTTTGTCCACTATCTCCGATTGCTTCAAAAGGTTTTGACTTTAAATTCACTGATGATATGTGATCTTCAATCATTTCGGTACCAACAGCTTGTGCTTGATCTTTCATTTGATCCATTAACCAAGGGCCTTGAATAACATCGGCGAAGCCTGGATAATTTTCAACATCAGTCGTAGTTGTTAATTGACCGCCTGGCTGAGAACCATGAACTAATATCGGTTTTAGCATTGCTCTTGCAGCATAAACTGCAGCTGTGTATCCAGCAGGACCAGATCCAATTATTAACACTTTTGTGTGTTTAGTTGGATTTTGACTCATATGAAAGCTATATAGTGATTAATGACTAAATTGAAAGGTTTATTATTGACCGAGGGAATGCATGGTATGATCAGCCAAGTAGAGGGATTAGCGAAAGAACTCGATCTTGATTTTATACACGAAAAAATTGAACTCAATAAATTTTGGAGCATGATTCCACCATTATTCACACCCGTTCAAAACTTTGTTTTTAAAAATAATATAAATAACAATTTTAACATTATTATTTCTTGCGGAAGGAAAAGTGTAATCCCGTCCATTTATTTGAAAAAAAAATTTAAAAATAAAATTATGAACATTCATATTCAAGATCCTAAAGTTTCATTAAAAAATTTTGATTTAATTGTAGCACCCGAACATGATGGTTTGACTGGTGAAAACGTTATTAATACCAAAGGTGCAATTCATTATTTAAGGCATGATGAATTAAATGAAAATGCTAATTATTTAAAATCAAAAATAAATAAAGATAAAGTTGTTTCCCTAATTGTCGGAGGACCCAATAAATACTATGATTATAATGAATCTGCTTTAGAGCAAATATTTATTAGGGTAAAAAATGTTTTCATAAACAATGGTTTCCAATTGATTTTTATCCCATCAATGAGAACACCAAAAAATGTTATCGAAAAAGCAAAAAATTTTTTTGATCATAGCCAAATTATTATCAATAAAATTGATAAGAAAGCATATCTTTCATCATTGAAATTAGCCAATCAAATTGTTGTGACCTGCGATTCGACATCTATGATTTCAGAAGCTGCAATGACGGGTAAACCAATTTATATCGCTCAAATGCCTAATATTAAAAAGAACCATAGATTTAAGAAATTTTTTGAATTATTTAAAAATTTAAATATTACAAAGAATTTGGAGGACAAATTAGATCAATGGACTTACGAGAAACTTAATGAAACTAATAGGATATCAGGGTATATAAAGAACAAATTAAAAAACTATGACTTTTCTTAATTCAATTTTAAATCAATCACAAAAACATGAATTCCCCTTTGATCATTGGGAATATAGTAATGCATTAAGTGATCAGGCCATTGAAGAGATTGTAAATGCAGATATACCTGACGTAAGTAAGCATAATCTTACTTATGACGGAACAAGAGCAATAGATGATGGCGCTGCAGAATTTCGAACAGGAAATGCATCTGGTGGTAAAGCACTTAAGTTTAGATGTTTTGTAAATAAAGAAAACGCATCGTCATTTCCACATTTAGTAAAATTCATAGAAGAGTTGCGATCTAAAGAAACTTATTATGCTATTTCAAAAATGATTAATAAAGATTTGTCTAATTCCTATGTCCGAGTTGAAGTAATATGTGATCGTGAAGGTTTTTGGCTAAAACCTCATTGTGACATTAAAGAAAAATTAATGTCAGGCTTGATTTTTGTAAATAAAGCAAATGAGTCAGAGGATTTGGGAACAGACTTTTATAATGATAAAATGGAAAAAGTAAAAACAGTTCCGTATAAACATAATTATGGTTATCTATTTACAAGTGGACCAAATACCTGGCACGGGATGGAAAAGAAAAAAATTGTTAAAGAAAGAAGATGCATTCAAGTGAATTATGTTACTTTCCCAACTGATTGGAAGGTGAGAGATTAGTTATCCTAATAAAGAATAACAGCCCAAGCAAAATAGTACAGCAATCATAAAGCAAACTCCAAAAACTGCTCTTACTTGGTCACCATCCTCTCTTGGATCACTTTTATCGTAAAGTTTCCAATGTCCTGAGTTTTGTTTATGACTCGAATAGTCCTGTAAACGATCTCCAATGTATGAACTAATATTGGAACTTGTTACAAGCTCATCGTATTGCTTTGTTTTAAAATTCTCCGTACTCATTATATTTATATTAAAAATTTATTTTAAAAATTCAAAAGAGTCTATTGATAACAAAGAGATAATTTGCCTAGGAACCATTTTGATCAATTACTATCTGAAGTTGTATTACAATAGTCTTTGATAATGCTGATAAATCTATTAAGTTTACGTAATAACAATTTAAATGTAAGACAATTTTTATAATAAATTAAATATTAATTATGTTTGAAAAATTAGAAGAACTCGCAAAAAATAATAAAAAAATTTCAGACTTTCACATTAGAAGTGGATGGCCTTTAGCATTTAGACAGACAGGTGAAATCCATAAAATTCCCGAAGTAGTTATCAAAGCACAAGATTTACAAGATTTATTATCCACTAATTGTAATGAAGTTGAAATGAAAAGATTTAATGAAACCCATGAACTAGACTCATCTGTGACTTTAAGTGGTTTAAGATTTAGGGCAAACTTTTATAAAACAATTAATGGTCCAGCTGCTGTATTAAGAAGAGTTGAAAGTGTTATACCTGAAATGGATCAATTTGATTTACCACCTGTACTTTACGATATAATTGATATGCATAAGGGTTTAGTTTTAGTAACAGGCCCGACTGGCTCAGGTAAATCAACAACCTTAGCTGCAATAGTAAATGAAATAAATAAGACTAGGACTGCTAATATAATCACAGTGGAAGACCCAGTAGAATTTATCCATAAAGATATAAAGAGTATAGTTTCGCATCGAGAGGTGGGAAAACAAACTCAGACTTTTGCAACAGCTCTGAAAGCAGCGCTTCGAGAAGATCCAGACGTTATCTTGGTTGGAGAGATGAGAGATTTAGAGACAGTATCTCTAGCTTTGACAGCTGCTGAAACTGGACATTTGGTATTTGGGACTTTACACACCAGTGGAGCCCCCAACACCATTAATAGAATAATCGATGTATTTCCACCTGAGCAGCAAGCCCAGATAAGAGCTCAAATTTCAACTTCATTAAAGATGGTTGTGACACAAAGACTACTTAAAACTAAAGATGGCCAGGGACGATGTGGAGCTTTTGAGGTAATGAAATGCACTGCACCTATACAAAACTTAATCCGAGAAGCAAAGATACATCAAATACCGAGCATAATGCAAACAGCAGTAAAAGATGGTATGATTACTATGACTAAATCATTAGAGGAATTAGTTAAGGCTGGAAAAATTGATGCTGGAGCAGGAAAAGAACAATAACGGTTTTGCACTTCTTGAATTACTAATCGTGATGGTGTTAGTAGGAATAGTTTCAGCTATTGCTTATCCAAATTTTTCAGAATGGAACAAAGAAAGAAAAGTTAGACAAGACGTTGATCGAATTTATTCTTTAATGAAAAATATTCATATGCAGATGGAAAGAGGTTCATTCGCTTATGTTCAAATATTTTTTGATCCTACGCCAGATGAAATACATGTACAGTCGAGGGGGATAACAATGCAAGAATTAGCCTCAAAAATTAATGATGGTAGTGACCCCTGGAATGATACAACTGCATTAGCAGATAGATGCACTTTAGATATTGATGATCTTTGGACCGTATTTCCTGGAAGCTCTTCTTCAGAGGAGTTAAATGCATTAGTATACGAAATATTTTTAGAAAATCTTGATACAAATATAACTGAATCAAGCGGAATTTGTTTTTCTAGAAATGGTAAATTTTATCGAGGGGCTGGGGGTCTTGGTTCAGGTGTGACAGGTGAACCAATAAATTATATTTATTTTTGCGTCAAAGAAAGAACTGAGAACTGTAATATTGATGGAGTAGACACTGGAGATGACTTTCCCGATCCTGACCCAATGATGTTTAGTGATGGTGATGATGATAAACAATTGTATGTAAATGTTATAAAATGGTCTAGGTATGGTAATTTAGCTAAGTATAAGTTTCTAGTGAGAGAAGGAGCAGAATCTGGTAGTTGGAAATAAAATGAAAAAAAATAATTCTAAAATAAAAGGTCTTTCTTTACTAGAGGCATTAGTTTCAACTGCAATAATCGGCATAGGTTTTATTGCTATTTTACAAATGACAAACTATTCTGTGCAATCTATTAATACCTCGGGTGAGAGAACCAAGGCAAATTTTTTAACAAACATGATAGCCGAAGACGTTTTAGCTAACAAAAATCCAAGTTCAGGAATAGCCGACTTTTCAGATTTTTTTGCAGGAGATTCAGGAGACACAGAGACGAATTTATCAGCTGTATGTAGTGGAGGACAGACTGCATCAGTTAATTCAGGAAATATTTATGGTAACACTGTTTCATCGGATGAGGCAAAGGGTGAATTTGGTATTAGTGATAATAAAGATATCGCACCTAATATGAAATTAAAAAAATGGCAGGCAATTTTAAATTCTAAAGATTATTTGAATTGTATTGGTAATGCTGAAACAAGAGATTTCACAATTTTTAGAGTTACTAGTAGTTGGGCCGGAGGAAATTATTCAACTGACAATATTTTAGATGAAGCTATGTATATTGGAAGAGTAAAAATTATCCTCAATAATGGAAATAAAGCGAAATATTTATATTTTCAATCTGACTACAAATTAAAAGGAGGACCTACATCTGGACCTGGAGAGGGTGAGGGTATGTTAAGACCAGATGAAACAGGATAATGAGAAAAAATAAAAAGAATATATCTGGAGTAACTTTAGTTGAAATTTTAATAGGAATTGTAATTACAACAATTATTATGGGAGCAATTTATACTACTTACTCAGTGGTAAATAAAACTTACTCCCAAGTAAGTGAAAAAGCTGGTATTAGTGAGTCTAGCCGTGATTTAGTATCAATGTTAATAAGAGATGTAAGGATGGCGGGTTTCAAATATTATGTTGGTACTCACGTAAAAGAAAGATTTGCATCAGACACATCAGGTCAATGTGATGGAGGAATATTACTTCCGAGTATAAGTTATTTCGGTTTCAATAATGGTTTTGAAAATCCTGATGATAGTCATAATCCAATAGTAATTAGAAAACAAACTATTTCTCAAGATGATAGAGCACTTGCTTCTGATACATGCTGTGACTCAATTGAGGTTGTTTACGAAGATTTTAACATAAATGATGTTACTCAACCTTTTAAAAAATATAAAATTAGCTATTTTGCTGAAAAATCAGAAAACGAAGGTAGAGGTTATGCGGTTTACAAAACTTTTCAAGAATGGTCTCAGCCGAGAGAAGCTGGATGTGAATGGCCTTTACCAACAGCAGGCTCTTGGCAACCTGAAACTCCCCAAAAAGAATTGATACGCGAATATGTGGTTGACATGGAATTTATTCCATTTGATGAAAACGGATTAATTGTTCAGGATGTAGATGGCAATTATCCAGATCCTGGCCAAGCAGGCCGTGTAGATCAAAACGGTAATGATATCAGAAATAGATTACAAGATATAAGAGGTGTAGATATCAGACTTACTTTTATGTCAAAAGAAAATTTCTTTGACCGTGTTCGACCTAATAAAAGAAAACCTAAACAACTTTTAAGTGCCAGAGTTTCGGATACATTAGATAATACACAAGGACAAGACACAGCAGATCAAACTGATCTAAAATTAAGAGACTCGGTGCTGGTCACAGTTAATACAAGAAACTTAGGAGGCGATTTATTCCAATGATCTTTAATAAAAATCAAAAAGGTTTTACTTTAATTTTATCGCTGGTTTTATTATTAGCTATGTCGTTAATGGGAGGAAGTTTGATTGTTATTGCTTCATCTGATCATCAAAGCAATAACGCTGGAGATGAATATCAGCAAACTTTTTACGTTGCTGAAACAGCTTTAATGCAAGCTGAAAAAAGTTTAATTGATACTATCTTAGGACCTTTAAATGTCGCAAATGGAGTAAGGGATACCACTCCAGGAACTAAAACACTGCCAACTAATGTTTTAACTTTAGACACAGATAATCTCAGTCCTTGCTATAAAAGTTTTAGAAACTTAAGCCGGGATGAAGGCTTTAGATATGTTGAGCATGTAAGATCTCAGAGTTTTCTTGATCTTTTCGATCCCGGAGAAACTGGAAGAATTGTTACGGATCCATTGGAGAGAAGAAAATTAAGTCAATTTTTTTATGAGTTTTTTTCTGTCAATTCAGGGACTCAAACTTATAAAGCATCTGGCACCAGTATAAAGAAAACCTCGACTATGATGCAAAGACAAGGAAGTCTATTTAAAATCTACGGTTGCGGAATGATGGGAGACCCAACTGATCCTGAAATACTAATTCCTCTTGAGACCATTATTGTTTTATCACATTAAAAAAGGGTATTAGTAACTTAAAATGTACATTTAGTATGTTGAAAAATTTTACTAAAATAATTAAAATTTATAAAAAATGAAAAAATTTTTTTTATTTATATTAGTCTACTTAACACTCTTAAATAATAGCTTTGCATGTGGACTTTTGAATGTACCTATTGGAACACCAGTTAGCACAGCAGTCCAGACGTTTGAATTTTTAACAAATTACGATGCTGAAAGTGTAGAAGAAGATTACTCAATTAAATATCTCGATTATGCTATTGATTATTGTGAAGATGGGGGATTTATTGAGACTGAAATCGAAGTGATAGTTTTTGACTCTAAAATTGCAGCAATTAATTTGGTATCATCAGATGAAAAAAATGAAGTTTATAATTTCACAAAAAATAAAATAAATGATCCTGGAATTGAAGCTCAAAAAAAGGATTGGCAAGGAATAATTGATTTAAGTGTAGGAGATTTGATAATTATTTATGGTAAATATTTGAAAAACAATATTATTTACGAGTCCTTAGAAATCACTAACTCTGACATGAGAAATTATGTATATGGTGAACATGTCATTGAGGGAACACTATGATTAAGTTTTTTAAATCTTTTTTATTATCTTTCTTTTTATTTTCTACAGTTAGCGAATTACACGCTAAGCCTATACCTCCAGGAGCTGGACAAGGTGATGTCTCGGCAAATATATTATTTTTAGTTGATAGTTCTGATAGCATGCACGCATGGATAGGTGGAGAGGGTTTAGAGCCTGTCCACGGAGCATTTATAGATAAAGATGATAATATTGTAATCTCCCAATGGGGTCACCAAAGAGGTATTACAAGATATACCTCTGACGGTAGAAAAGACTCTACTTTTACTGATATTCAATTTATTGGCTCAGGTGGTTGCGCAAATAGACTCGCAGAAAGCAATGATAGAAGAAATAGGAAAGTGAGAAGAAATGGTAATGTTAATTACGTTCAAAACTTAACCATGGCAAATACTGACATTAATGGAGAAAATTTAATTTTTTTTAGAGCTTGGGAAAGTAAAGTGCAAGGCAACGTTTTTGCATATTCTGAAAACGGTGATTCGTGCAGACTTGTCATAGGAATAGGTTTAGCTAAAGCCAAAGTTCACCGACTCAAAATAAAAACAATTAGTAATGTTCCATATTTATTTATCACTGGACAATGGAGAAACGGAGGTTTTTTAAAAGTTGTTAATTTGAATACCCAGCAATCTCAAACTACTACCGATTGTAGAACTTGTAGATATAAAAATTTAGATAATTTTGATATTAGCAATGATGGATCTCTAATGTATATCGTTAGAGGTGGTGATTTCTTTACACTGCCACTAGTACTTGAGAATGGGGCCTATAGAAATAATAATCCAATGATAACCTCAAGGTGTGATTTTGTTAATTCACCAAATTTAGATAATCAAATGATGCACGTTAAGGATATTAATATAGACCCTCAAGATAATAATATTGCATATATTAGTTCTTACATCAGTCATTCTATTCAAAAAATAAATCCATCTACATGTGCGGTTGAAACATACATTGGTAAAGGGGTAAGGTCGAGAACAGCTAATAGTGGGGATCCAGGATCATTGCAAGCAGAATTAGTTGGTTTTAGTAATCCATTAAATATTTTTGTAGGAGAGGATAAAATTTTAGTTCCAACAATGGATGGCTATGTAGATGTGATAGATAAATCAAAATTTACAGTAGCCGCAAGAGATGAGGCATGGCAACTCCAGTTCGGAGGTCCAAGAGTTAAAAGATGGGATGGAGTTAAAGCAGCCATAGATGCAGTAGTAAACGACTCGACACTAACAACAGGGGCTTACTTTGGTTTTGGCCATTGGAATGCTGGAGAGGTGTCCAGAAGAAAGAATGGTTTTAGGGGAGGTTATTATTGTCATACGAGAAGTGATTGCAAATATTATATAAATTGGAAAGGTGGACAACATCCAAATGGAACTTCCCAGAGGTGTAATACAAATTCTTGTTTAAACATCGCAGTAAGCCCTCGAGGGGCGAGTAAAATAATGGGTGTATTTTCAAACCTACAGACTGCTTGGGGTACCGATGCACAAGCATTTTCTCAAATCGCCCGTAAGTATTTTGAAGATGAGAAAGCAGGCAAACAGTTACTCCCACCAGAAGGTGCTAGCGAAGAAACAAAAAGATGTTTGTTGAATTACGTAATTGTTATCGGCGATGGAGCAATGAAAAATACAGGGACCGGGGGTCAAAGAGGTAGTGCAAAAAGAGATATTGAAATATTACGTGACAGACATAATGTAAAAACCTTGTTTGTAGCTTACGGTGACGGAATTAAACCCGGTCCAATGACTTTGTTTGAGCAATTAGCTGTCGCTGGTAGTTGTCCAGGAGGGCAAGCCGGCCATCCAGATTGTCATGCTTTGATGAAACCCGTAACTCCTGAAGCATTAAAACAAGAGTTAAGTAGCAAGATTAGACAGATACTTGCAGATAAACTCGCTTTTACAGCTCCGTCAATTACTGCATCAATTCAAGAAGGTGGATCTTTATATCAAGCCCAGTTTGAATATATGGTTAAAAAGGAGTGGCAGGGAACAATTCTTCGTCACGCCATAGACAAAGACGGAAATGTTAACATGGCTGAAGCAAATACTTCAGAGGGGCAAAGAGTAGGAAACTGGAATGCTGCAGAAAAAATTAAGTCACAATCTACACCAGCAGGCACAGTTGATGAGAGAAAAATTTGGTCTACTATTGAGGGTGTGCCTTACGCTGGTAATTGGGATAATTTTAAAGCAGAAAACTCTGGTCAAATTTTAAATCTTATGGAGAGCACAGGTTATGCTGTGAGAGATTATCATAATTCAAATTCAGAGGGATGTCCTGGCGCAGGACAAGATGGAATAACCGATGATGCAATTGGTCTTATAAATTTTATGAAAGGCACTGATTATTTTGCGTATCACTCTTGTGATATTAGTGCTGTCAGACAACATGTGTTAGGAGATATTTATCATTCTCAATTAATTGAAGTAGGGCCTCCAGATTCAAGTCTGGACTTTATTGGGCAAAATGAAGAGTCGTATTTTAGATTTAGAAAAAATTATGCGAATTTTATTACGAAAAATAAAAGTAGACCAAATGTTGTTTATGCAGGATCTAATACCGGAATGTTGCATGCAATTTGTTCTGGGCAAGAAGTAACCAGCGCTTGTCCTAAAGGCGCGGGTAGTGAGATGTGGGGATTTATCCCACCGTTTGTTGCCACCAATCTCCCTCAAATTATAAATAAAGATTATGACAAAAAAGATACCAAAGGTGGAACAAATCCAATTTTTGGTGTTGATGGTTCCCCTATCGTTCATGACGCATTTATTAAAGGTTTTAAAATAGCAGGAGATCAAATTGAACCAGATGATGTAAAAAGATGGAGAACAATTTTATTTGTTCCTTATGGCAGAGGGGGGGCAGGTTTTTCAGTTTTAGATGTTACTGATCCAGTTCCTTCGTCCAGTACTGGTCCAATTCATATGTTCTCAATCTTTAATGACCAAGTTAATAATAAAGTACTTGTAGCTGATGCAAATGGAAGAATAACAGACTATGAATATAATGCGGGATCTTCATCATCAAGCCAATCACTTGAGGGACTTAAAGCATATGAATTATACACAACAAAAAGAGATGCAGATGAAGCAGAAGATCCACCAGTAACTACTAGACAAGATACGGCGGCTCAAAATTGTATAACGGATAATACAAATTATGGCTTTGATGATAGTATCGACTCTACCTGTTACTCTAACAGAGTTTATCACTTTCCAGGTATAGAATTACCATTCTCAAATGGTCAGACAATTCCACCAGGCTTGTTAACTGCAAGTTTAAGAAGTGATGATGGAACACCTCAACCTTTAGGCATCACCAAAGCGATCATTGAACAAGGTATGTTGCAAGTAACTTTTAACAAAGAGTTAATTGTCAATCCTTACCAAAGAGAGGACTCAGATCCTAATACTTTAGAGGGGACTTTGACTGACCGATTTGGTGTTAGAACTTCATGTAAGGGAGGCTCTGGATTTAATGAGGAAAACATGCATTATAATTACTCACAGCTTGGAGAAACTTGGGCTACACCCCGTATTGCAAAAATACCGATGCACACAAGTCCAGGGAATTCAGATAATGACGTCTACGTTGCAATTTTACCTGGAGGCATGACTCAAAATAATACTTGCGCGGGTTCAGCACTTTTTATGGTATCTTTGGAGGAAATCGAGGATGATGGCAGAATTATCCCAGCAGGTGGAATTTACGCGGCAAATATCAATATGGGCCCAATATCAATTGTTGATACCTCACCTGCCGGATACACAGTTGATGGTCAGGCTCAACCAGTACCTACACCAAACGGTAGTGATATAGTCAATGCCATACCAGCAACTCCAGTGATAATCACACCAGACACTGCAGCACAAATGCCTTGGAGAGGTGCAATGGTTTATGTAAATGATTTAGAGGGTAAAATAACAAAGATTAATTTAACCAGTCAATCAGCTTTTGATGCAGGTTTGTTCGATCAAACTACTTTATTTAGACTTGATGCTAACCAGGCTAATGCCAGATATTCATACTTTGGTATGGAAGCTGGAATTGGTGCCTCAGATCAAAAATTTTATTTGTTTGGTGGGACTGGTAACTTTCAGGATCTAGGAGGTAAAGACCCAGGAATGGATAATATTCTTTACGGATTTATTGATGAAGATTTCCCATTCTATAAAGATTTAAATGGTGGAAAAGTTCCTCTCGGTTTGGACCAGGATTTTGAAAACATAGCGCTTCAGCTAGCCAGTAAATCAAGATCAATTGACAACACCAATATAACACCAGGAATTTGTGTAGATGCTACAGGAAATGTGGATGAAAACTCTTGTCTAAATAAAAATTTAAATCAAACTGCTTGGGTCATTGGTCTCGATAGACCAGAAGCACGACCTAAATATAAGCCATCAAATCCAGGGTCATCCAGCCCAATTTTGTTTCGAAAAGCATCTGCACCACCAACTTTACATAAAGGAAAAGTTTATTTTCCTGTTTATCAACCACCCCCAGGAGTTGGATGTGCACAAGGATCGGCCTTTATTTGTGTTGCAGATGACGAGTGTGGAACAAATGGCTCGGCTCAATTAAATTTAGAGGATCCACCAGCAGAATTGAATATAGCAAGAGCTGATACAAACAATATGTGTGGTTACGTCAGACAAGGTATTCTTTCAGAGCTAGTTGTTTTCGCGGATCAACTCTTTGCGAACGTAGCTGGTCCTTCGGAAGGCGAGAAGACATTATTTCAAATTTTATCACTACCAGGTGATGTTATAACTAATAAAGGCGGATGGAGAGATAGTAGCTTTTAATTATTTTATTCTAACTTTTTTTTAAAGAAATTTTTGGATTTGTTCTAATAAAATAATATATAGTAAACATCCCGAGATTAAATAAGGTCCATAAGGTATTTGAGTAGTCATAGTTTTACTTTTATTTATTAAACTTGGAATAGAAATTAATATTGCAAGCACAGAAGAAAAAATAAGTATAAACGGTATCGAAATCCATCCAAACCAAAATCCAATTGCGGAAAGCAATTTTGCATCACCAAGCCCCATACCTTCTTTGTTCTTAAATTTTTTATAAAAATAATAAATTGACCAGATAATTAAATATCCCAAAACTCCACCAACAAGTGAATGGAAATAATTTGGAAACAGTGATTGGTTTAGGTATGGATCAAATGATTTTATAAATCCGATTATCATCATACTATAAGTGATTTCATTAGGTATAATTAAATGTTTTAGATCTATAAA
Organism: uncultured Pelagibacteraceae bacterium; assembly: GCA_902518185.1. Taxonomy (GTDB): domain Bacteria; phylum Pseudomonadota; class Alphaproteobacteria; order Pelagibacterales; family Pelagibacteraceae; genus Pelagibacter. The sequence goes on from CABYFG010000001.1 coordinate 151,203, forward strand.
AAAAATTATTATGAATGAAATAGACAGTATAAAGAACAACAAAGTAGTTGTGCTCAAACCATAAATTTTAAAAATTGCAAGAAATGAAAGTGCCGCAATACTCTCGACTAAAAAATATTGATAATCAATTTTTATTTTACAGTTTCTACATTGACCTCTTAAAATTAAAAATGAAATAAATGGGATATTGTCATACCAACTAATTTTAGATTTACAATTTAGACAATGAGATCTGCCAGTTATCACCCCTTTATCTTCAGGAAGCCTATAAATACAAACATTACAAAAACTTCCCCATAAACTTCCTAAAATGAATACAGCGAGTGAGAACACAATTTAAATTTTGATTTGAGCAGCAAATTCTAATATATTATTGATACAGAGCTGAACTAAAACAATAGCGTCTTGTATATGAAGATAAAAATTAGGTGAATATATGATTACTTCCATAGTGGAAAATTATCAAAAAAGTTATAGGTTGCCAATTAAAAACATGTTTTTTAATAAGAAAAAAGAGGTGAAAAGTCCAATAGAGGACACTAGCAGCAAAGATCTTGCTATAGTCACACAGATGAATCAGGAGTTTGCAAAATCTCTAGATTTAAAAGAAACTCTTCAAAATTCTTTAGAGGTAATTATCAAAAGAATAAATGCACAAGCAGCAAATATCTTTTTGATTGATGAAAAAAAACAAACCTTCCAGTGCATTGCATCCAAACACCAGGCTTATTTAGAAGATTTTGAAATTCCAATTACTCAAGGAGTGATGGGAAAAGCTGCCGTGATGAAAAAATGTATTAGAGTTGGAGATGTAAGAAAAGATGTTAGAGAAATTGCTGAGTTTTATTTTGATTTAGATAATAAAACAAATTTTACCACATACTCCGTTCTTTGTTCGCCATTAATTGTTTCTAATGATTGTATCGGCGTTATTCATTGTTTAAATAAAAAGACAAATAATAAACTGTTTGAGGAAAATGATAGAAAACTTTTAGAAACTCTGTCTGGTCCTGCTGCATTGGCAATTAGAAATGCAAAAATGGCTAAAGACCTTGTTGATAAAAATAGAATGCAAAAAGAAATAGAAATTGTTGGAGAGATTCAAAAAACATTATTATCTCAAAATATAAAAGGAAATTTTCCAATAGCAGGTATTAATATCCCTGCTAAGGTTGTCTCTGGAGATTTTTATAACTTTGCAGAATTAACTAAAGGTGTTTATGGATTTGGTGTTGCTGATGTTTCAGGCAAAGGAATTAAATCTTCTTTATTGATGTCAAAAGCTTCAAGCTTATATAGATGCTTAAGTAAAACAAATTTTTCTGCAGCAGATCTTTTAAATGTTTTAAATTCAGAAATTTGTGAAACTACTTCAAGAGGAATGTTTGTTACAATGTTAATTGGTATTTACGATAGTAATAAAAAAGAATTAACATTAGCTAATGCAGGCCATGAACCTCCATTAATTTATTCTGAAGACGGAAACTTTTCCAATGTTGAGGATGCAGGACCACCTTTAGGAATTGCACCTAAATTTAAATTTAAAGAAACCAAAATTAATTTTTCAAATAGTTCGATGTATATTTTCACAGATGGAATTACAGAGATAAAAGATATTAATGGAAACATGTTAGAGTCTGATGGATTTAAAAACTATATTCAGAAGTACCAGAATGTTACTAATCATGAAAGATTACATAAGATTGTTGAGGATATTATTAAATCTGGTCGGGTACAAAGAGATGACTTAACAATTGTAGTAGTTGATGGATCATAAATTTTTTTTGTTGAGAATTAGATAAAATTTTTTTTATTATAATTGTTATAAAGTCAGCTTGTGTTTTCGAAAAAATTAAAAGTTTAAGATTTAATTTTGTTATAAAAAAATAAATTAATTAATCATAGTGGTTTAAAAGATAATAATATTAACTATATCGTCTAAATCTTACTCTCTCGCTAATTTAATAATTAATATTTGGATATTTAATTGAATTAAGCTCTATTTATTAAAATCTAACCATGAAACATACATATTTCATTATTAACAAACTTAGGATATAGATAGACCAACTAAATTGTTCTTTAAATGTCTAAAAAACTTTTTTTTTTATAAATTTCACCTAAAAGTCGAAAAAATATGAAATAAAAAGATAAAAAAAGATCAACTCTCAATAGAATTTCTCATTTAAAAGATAAAATATAAAATTTTTGAGATATTCGATAAATTTTTTTTTGGAGAAAAAAAAAAAATTAGTCCTCTAACACAAAATAGTATAACTCTAACACAAAAAAGGCATTTTTTAAATTTTTATCGAAAAATGTTGATTTTATTGAATTTTTTTGATTTCTTAAAATATTTTAAAACTCTAACACATTATGAAAATACTCTAACACAAGAAAAAAATAATTGTTGTGTTAGAGTTATTGTTTAATATAGTAAAAATTAAAGAAAATTTAAAAAATTTTTTTTATCAAAAAATGTTGATTTTACTCACTTTTTTGAAAAAAACCCATTATGACCAGAAAATTTTTAATTTTGTGTTAGACTTAAAACAATTTTTGTGTTAGAGATTCGGTAATTTGTGTTAGAGAAAATTAAATTTTAAAAAAATGAGTGATCAAGAAGACGATAAAAAAAATTTTGAAAAAGACCCACGCGAGTCTGAAAATCAAAATCAACCTTCAGTTGATGAAAATAATCAACCAGAGGATGAAAATAAACAACAAAGTGACACGGCTTCTGAAGTTATTAATGAAAATGAGGTTATTAACGACCAAACTGGACAGACTGAGCCATTAGAGGAAAAGATTGTCGATACCTCCTCTAGTGAACATCAAGTTATTCATAAAAAAGATGGGAGACTTCATATTTACGTTAGACAAGACAAGTACAAAGGAGAGTTAAAATCAAAAAATTGGGTGGGAAGACTTTATATTGATGGTAAACAAAAAATTTCTTCTTCTGGAACCCAAAATCTAGATGAGGCAATACCTATTTTGGAAAAATGGTTTGACGATGTGCAAGCAGAAAGTGAAAAATTAAAAAAATTAGCACAAGAAGAAGTTTCAAAACAAAATCAACCTGAGCAAAAAACCGAAACAAAAATTCCAACAGAGGACAATGTAACAGCAAAGGCTCCAATGGCACCTGTTTCAAATGTTGATGAGCAAAGCATTGTTACTCCACCTGAAACAAAATTAACAAACAATGAAATTTCAAGTAGTGAGATAAAAGAAGAGACTAAAATCGACGATAAAATTCCTCCTAAAAATAAAGTCTCAAATATTTTAGGAAAATTAAAAAATATAAAATTTAAGAAACCATCTTTAGCTGGAATAAAGTTACCAAAAACATCTTCAAACAAAACGCCAAATGCCCTTTTAAAATTTCTAAATTATTTTAAAAGTAAAATTGGTAAATCGTCAATCCAAGGAGAAGAAATTATTGGTTTAGAAATTTCAAATAAAGAAATACGCTTATCACAAATCAATGCTAATAAATCAAATCAATGGGTGTTAGAAAAGTTTTTTACACATAAAATAAATATACCAGATGAAAGTAGCGTAATTGATAATGCTGATAAAGTTACAGAGGAATTAAATTTAGTTTTACAAAAAATTAAATTAAACACAAATAATGTTGCAATTTCTATACCCGTTACGAGTGCTATCATAAGAGTAGTCACATCCCCTCTCATGAAAGAGGATGAATTACAAAAAGCTATTGAAACAAATTCCCTTTGGGAAAATTTAGTTCAATTGACTGATAACTTGGATGATTACTCAATTTTCCATCAGGTGATAAATAGAAATGAGAAAGATAATGTAATGGATATATTATTCGTTGCTTCAAAATTAACAGATATAAACAGTTATGTTTCAATAGTTAAAAATAGTGGACTTAATCCTGTCATCATAGATGTTAAATGTTTTGCTTTAAAATCGGCAGTTGATCAAATTAATTTAATTTCAAAGAAAAAAGACGATGAAAATTTGACTGCAGTTTTAGAATTTGGTCTTGATGAAAATTATCTAATGATTTTATATGACAATAATCCAATAATTACTGATATATTTTTAAGAGGCCAAGATAGAAAGATATTATTAGAGTCTCAAAATAATGATGAAAAAGAGGGCTTAACAAGACGATATGCAACTCAAGTTAAACAGGCCATCCAAGATTTTGAGACAAAGTATGAAAAGAGAATTAGAAATATAAAAGTTGTTTCGGATATAAGTAATGTAGAGGAATATTTATCATTTTTTAGAAAAAGTTTGTTGAATATTGGATTTAATTTATTCGATCCAATTGACGGATTGAAAGTCCCAGAACAGTTTAATCAACAATTAGATTTACCAAATAGATCTTACCTTACAACATCTATTGGATTGGCCTTTAGAAAATTAGATGTTTTTGGCTATTATAAATTTGTTACAGCTGCAAAAAATATAAATTTACTTCCTAATAGAAAAAGTTTGTTCCAACAGAAAAAGATGAAAGCAATATCAGGCTTTGCATTTAAAGGTTTAGCTGCAGGTATCGCTGGAATTTATCTAATTTTATTTACATTATCTTTCTGGAACATATATTCTTACAACAAGAAATTAACAGACTACAACAAAGTTCTAACGTTACATAAAGAAAAATCTTTAGAGCTAAAAAAAGTTTCAAAAGAATTAAAATTGATGCAAACCACTTTAAAGTTAAGTAACACTTTAAAATCAAATAAAGAATTGACATACAGAGTTTTAGCACAGATTGCTTCAAGTGTTCCTGCTAAAGTAAAATTTGATCAAGTAGAGTACAACGGAGGAACTCTTATTACAATACAGGGTATAGCAGCTAGTGATCAAGATATTCTAAAATTTATTGAAAATTTGGGTAAACAAAAATTAGTCGACCAAGCATCATTATCATCAATGAGGCTACCCAAAAGATCTTCGGCTGGAGCGAATATGAAAGGATTTAGAGTTTTTGTAAAAATTAAAAAGAGTTAATTATGAATTTTAATATTGATTTTAAAAATATGGATTTAAAAAATCTTTCAATGGATGACATCAAAGCCAAACTCCAAGCAGTTGAAAAAAAGACTTGGATTAAAATTGGTATTGTTTTTGGTGCAGTAGTTTTATTTCTAATAATTTACTATGGAGTTTTAAGTCCAATAGTGGAGAGAAAAAAAGCTCAAGTTGTCGATATGAATTTAAAAAAAGAGGAAACCACAAAAATTATCAAAGATATTAATTTAAGTAAAAAAAAGATAAAAAAATTAAGACCTCGTTACGAGCAATATTCAACTCTTTTTCATACAAGAGCTGAGGTAGAAGGATTGTATCAAACTTTAAGTGAATTTGCTGGTATGAATGATTTAGTTATTTCAAGGATAGAAAAGAAAAAAATTAAAGAAGTCTCAAAAAGTGATGCTTTAGCCAAGACAACTGGTAAAAAGGGCAAAAAAAAGAAGAAAAAAAAGAGTAAAAAATCAAAAAGATCAGTCGCCAACGTTGCATATTACACAATTCCAGTGGATTTTGAGATCACAGGCACTTTTCTTGGTTATATTAAATTTAAAAGACAACTTTCCTTATCCCAAAAGATGTTAAATTTTGACAAAGAGTCTATCAAAGTGGTAAAAGGGAATACAACTGGAGCGATAAAAGTAAATGGGACTTTAACAATAGTGGGGTTAGCAGATGACTTCTTTTAGAATTTTCATAACTTTAATTAGTATGTTGTTTTTATCATCAGTTGTTTTAGCTGACAATCATGACACTCAAAATATTGTTGAAAAAGCAAAAGAGATTAATAAAAAAATTAAAGAGAAACAGGCATTACAACAACCACCTAATTCAAAAAAAGAGGAACCTTTACCTTTAAATGATCCATTTGTAGGTGATGGATCTTTGGACGGTAGCGGAAGTGGAATTAAAATGATTGCATCAACAGAAGAACAAAAAAGAGATTTAAGTGTTTTTAATTTTAAATTAGTGGGTGTCATTGGTGGAAAAAATGACATGTGGGCTTCAGTAATTGACGAAAATGGAGATATTTTAACTTTGTCAATGTTTGAGGAATTGTCCCCGGGCATAAAATTAATTGGAATTAATACTGATGAGATTGTATTTGAAAGAGCTGGATCAGACTCGTTAGTTGTAATCAACTTTAAAAACCAAATCATCGAAAGATCTAATTAATGAAAAATAATTTCAAAATTATTGGTTTTTTGGTTACTACTTTATTACTAGTGTCCGCTTGTACTCAGACTGGAAAAAAAACAACAGTTTTTAAACACGATACACCCTTGATCAAAACAGATGTCAAAACTCTGGGAAAGCAAGAATTAGAAAAAAGTGCTGAGATGGGTCCAATGCCTGTAGAAGCGGATGTGGTTAAACTTAAAAAAAGAAAAAAGATATCATCTGTTAAGGAGAAAAATTATTTATTAATTTCGGATGAATTTAAAAGTTTAAAGCAAAATGTAACCTTTAAATTTCAAAACATGGATTATAAAGAAGTTATGTTCTTAATGGGTAAAGTGGGTGAAATCAATATTCTTGTGGGTGATGACGTTGCTGGATCTATCACAGCAGAGCTAATAAATGTTCCTTGGGATAAAGCATTTAACGCATTACTTGATATGAAAAATTACGCAGCTGACATAGATGTTGCCAGCAATATTATAAGAGTAGCTTCACCAAATACTTTAACGTCTCAAGAGAGTTATAAGTCTGCAAGAGCTCAGGCTGTAAAGAAAAAGGTTGAATTAGAAGATTCAGTTGAACCAATTATTTCAGAAATATTTAGACTCTATTATATTTCTCCGGCAGAGGCCAAAGCAACTATAACAGAATTATTTACTTCAAGTAGCACTGGCGGTGCATCGTTTATTCCTATTCAGGTTACAGAAGAAAAAACAACCAGATCAATTATTGTCAGAGGTAAAGAAAAGGATCTAGATGTTGTTGATAAAGTTATTAGAGAAATAGATGTCAGAACTAAACAAGTTCTTATGGAAGCGTTTATAGTTGAAGCACAATCAACATTTGAGAGAGCACTTGGAAGCAAACTTGGGGCGGCATATACTAGGAGAGGTTTAAGAGCAGGTGGTACACAAGGTGGAAGCACAATTGGTGCACCTCAGGGAACAGGCGCTGCTATTGGTGATACAACTGCTGCAATCTCCGATGCGGGTAGCGGCGGTGCTGATGGTATTTATAATTTTAATGCTATTGGTGCTACAAGCGGTATTGGTATACTAAAAAAAACTGGCTCTGCGGTTTTAAAACTTCAGCTTGAAGCTCTTGAAAAAGAGGGATTAAGTAAGACAATTTCCAATCCAAAATTATTCTCTTTAGATAATCAAACTGCACAAATAAAGCAAGGTGTTCAAATACCTGTATCAGGGGGGTGACGGACAAGATACATTTAAAGATGCAGCTTTAGTGTTATCAGTGACCCCAAGTATTATTGGCGATGGTAACGTTTTATTAGATGTTAAAGTAAATAATGATACTCCAGACCGAAGTAACCCAGGTGCAGTTGGAATTAACACTATGGAGATAACAACAAAACTCTTAGTAGCAGATGGTGATATTGTAGTTATAGGTGGCATTAAAAAGAATAATATCGCAAGTTCCAAGGAAAAAGTGCCTGGTGTAAGCAAGGTTCCTATAATTGGAAAAATGTTTCAAGGTGGAGCAAAATCAGATACACTAAATGAGTTATTAGTGTTTATTGCACCAAGAATACTTTAAAAATTATGTTAAAGATTAGTAGAGAAAGCGAAATTAATTTAATCAACGTATTAATTGACAATGATGTTATCTCAGGAAAAGACTTAATAGATATAAAAAAAAATAGCACTGAGGGTAACAAAACTCAAATAGAGGCAGTATTTGATTTAAAATTAACTGATGAAAAAAAGATATTAGATATTCTTGTTAAAGAGCAAAACCTAGAAATTACAGACCTATCAAAAATCGAAATTACGGAAGAAATCAAAACAGTACTTCCTTCAAATTATATAAAAGTTAACTTTGTTGCACCTTTTAAAATAGACGGTAAAACTTTGCACATAGCAATTTCTGACAGCTCAAAACTTACTTTAATGAGAAACCTAAAAGCAATTACAAAAAAAAATATAGAACTTCATGCTGCTCCACTAAGTCAAATTTCACAATTTATTGAGAAATTATCTAGTGAAAGTGGTGAAGTTACAACAGCCTCTATAAGAGAGGAAAATAGAGAAAAACAAAAAACATTCGATTCAGATCTTGGTGAGGCTGGTGAAGTTTTGGAAAATACCCCTGAGGAAGATATTGAGGCAATAGAAAATGAATCCGAAGTAATAAAATTTAGTACTGCGGTTGTGGCTGAAGCCATTAAAAGAGGAGTGAGTGATATTCACATTGAGCCTTATCGTTTTTCATCAAGAGTAAGATACAGACAAGACGGTATGCTACAAGAACAAGAGCAATATAGAAAATTTTTACACGACAATTATGGAGCGGTGGTCACGCGTTTTAAAATAATGGGTAAACTTGATATTGCTGAAAGAAGATTACCACAGGATGGAGCAATAAATTTTAAAATAGAAGGGAAAGTTGTCGATCTTCGTTTATCAATATTACCAACTGCAAATAATGAGAGAATTGTTATGCGGGTTCTTAATAAAGATGCGGGAGACATAACTCTCGAGCAACTAAATTTTGAGGATCAAGATTTGAAAAGTTTAAGAAAAGCTATTCATTCCACTCAGGGCTTAATATTAGTTACTGGACCGACAGGTTCTGGAAAGTCGACAACCTTATACAGTATTCTAAAGGAAGTAAGCAAGCCACACTTAAATATATTAACAGCAGAGGATCCTGTTGAGTATGAGTTAGATGGTGTAGGTCAAGTTCAGATAAAGGATGATATTGGATTGACATTTGCATCCGCTCTTAGATCATTTTTAAGACAAGACCCCGAGATAATTCTAGTTGGTGAGATGAGAGATAAGGAAACTGTAGATATAGGATTAAAAGCTGCATTAACGGGACACTTGGTGTTTAGTACATTACACACAAATGATGCACCAAGCACGATTACTCGGTTACAAAATATGGGTACACCCGATTATTTAATTAGTGCTGCATGTCAATTAGTTGTAGCTCAAAGATTGGCTAGAAAAAATTGTAAAGATTGTAAAACTCCTGACGACGATGTTAATCCAAAAGTCTTACAAGATTTAGGATTTAGTGCAGAACAAGCATCAAGGGTAAAAGCTTTTAAAGGAAAGGGATGTGCTAAGTGTAATGATACAGGTTATAAAGGAAGACAAGGAATTTATGAAATACTTGTAATTTCTAAACCACTTAAAGAAGCAATTTTGAGACAAGCTACCACTCCTGAATTAAGGGAGATTGCAATCAAGGAAGGATTTCAAACAATGCAAGATATGGGTAAAAGAATGATTGCCTCAGGAGATCTTAATTTTAGAGAATATGAGAGAGTTTTAAGCTCTGAGTAATTAAAATTTTATGGAAGCTTTTACATATAAAGGAATTTCTGACGGAAAATACGTTGAGGGAGATATAGAGGCATTAAATTCAGATGAGGCCTCTCATAAATTGAAAGAACAGAAAATAATTATCACAAATTTAGTTCGAAGTTCAAAAAAAACAAAAAAAGATAATAAAGAGAAGAAAAAAAGCTCTGGATCTTCGCTTTTTGGCAAGAAAAAAGCAAAAGTTGAGGACGTACTTATTTTCTCAAAACAGTTTGCCACCATGGTAAAAGCGGGACTTCCTATTTTGCAGGTACTTGCCATGTTGCGAGACCAACTCGAGAGTCCAGCAATGAAAGAAGTTGTTGAGGAGATTAGAAAAAGCTTAGAGGGCGGGGTAACATTATCAAAATGTTTTGAGAAGTTTCCTAAGCTTTTTGATAATGTTTATGTCAACTTGATTAAAGCAGGTGAGGCGAGCGGTAAGTTAGACGTTTTCTTATTAAAGATTGTAGAATCTTTAGAAAAAAAAGAGGCAATTAAGAAAAAAATTAAGTCAGCTTTAATGTATCCATCAATAATGTTTACAGTGGCAATTGTTGTTAGTTCATTTATGTTGGTTAAAGTTGTTCCAGTATTTGCTAAAATGTATGATGGCATGGGAATAGAGTTGCCAGCCGCAACATCCACAATAATGGCTATGAGTGATTTTTTAAGAGGCACTGGCGGAAAAGTATTATTATTATCATTGATATCTTTTTTTGTAGGCTTTAAATTTTTAACTTCTCGAAATGCTAAAATAAGATATTTGTGGCATAAGCAAGTTTTAAAGTTACCAATTTTTGGTGAAATGATTTTAAAATCAATGTTAGCAAGAATTTCTCTGATTATGGGTAACTTGAGTGCAGCAGGTGTCAATTTACTTGAAAGTTTAGAAATTGCAAAATCTGTTAGCGATAATGTTGTTGTTTTAGAGTCTTTAGAGAACGTTAAAAAGGGAGTGTTTTCAGGAGATACTCTTACAAAGTTATTTTTAAAGGATCCTTTGTTTCCACCAACATTCGGTCAACTGATTTCAGTTGGTGAACAGACAGGTCAATTAGATGAAATGTTTGGATCAGTTGCAAAATATTATGAGTCAGAATTTGACACAACTGTTGATAACATGTCTAGTTTGATTGAGCCAATTATGATTGTGTTCATGGGTGTTATGATCGGTGGATTGATGATCGCTATGTACTCTCCAATCTTCAATGTTGGAGCTTTAATTGGAGGTTAACTTCTAAAGTTGTTTAGTTAAAACTAAATGATTGATCCAAGGTTTATTTCCGTCTTTAAATTCCACAGCGTCCATTATTTCTTGAATAAAAAAGTGCCTAGTCCACCAGGCTTGACGTTATCAATCTCTCTATGTTTTACTTTTTTTGGATCAACAGGTGTACCTCTATCATAAAATGCAATTTGCAATTTATTATTTTCACAACTAATTTGCACAACCATTAATTCATTAGCTGCAGCATTATTTTTAAAGGCATGCTTAACTATATTTTGAGCAGCCTCAGCAATTGCTAAAACTAATTCATCTTTTAAGTTTTGTTCTATTTGAAGTTTTTCAAATACATCTCTACAAAAACTTCTTACATCTTTTAAGCTTGATGAATTTACTAAAAAAGCTTTCTTTTCACTATGGTTTAGGTGAGCAATTCCACTCATAAAAAAATTATTCTAGATTTAAAATCTGTTCTAGTTTCGCCATCATAATGACTTTTAGAACTGATTTACTCACGTCCTTAATCACAACTTTAGTATTTTTCTCAAGAGCTTTTTGATGACTTTCAATCAACACTGAAATTCCAGAGGAGTCCATATATTGAACTTGACTTAAATTTAAATGAACTTCCTTACCAGAGTCAATATGAGGAAAAATAACTTCTTTTGCTTTTTCAACAACATCCATATCAATTTCTCCATCAAGATGAATTGTGGTAATATTTCCTTCTTCTGCAATTTTATAACTCATAAAAATTTCCTTGCCATCGCTATTACCTTTTCTACAGGTTTGCTAACTTCTATCAATTCAAATTTTGTTTTTTTTTCCTCAGAAAGTTTTTTACTCTCAATCAATACTGAAATTCCAGAGGAGTCCATATAAGTGACTTTACTTAAATTTAAATGTACCTCATGTCCTGCTTCAATTAAGGGCAAGATTGTATTTCTTGATTTGTCGGCAACATCCATATCTATTTCACCATCTAAATGCACAATTCTCTTATTGCCAATTTCTTCCACTTTATAGGACATATTTATTAAATTTATCTTATTATGTGCAGATATCCTCTATTTTCCACAAAAAAAAACACTAATATTGACGCTTAAATTATTTACATATTTGAAAAAATTATTAAGATTTAATTAAAAATAAACTAATTTAATAACAAAGAGGGATAATGAAAAACAATAAAGGTTTTACACTTATCGAGCTATTAGTTGTAGTTGCGATTATTGGAATTTTAGCTGCGGTTGGTACAGTAGCCTACACTGGTTATACATCAGGAGCGCAAAAAAATGCAGCAAAGTCAAACTATGCTAATGCAGTAAAATACATTAACAATGAATTGCAAAAGTGTGCTTTAGATAGAAATGCAGCAGGTTTTGGTGATGATGATTTTTGTGGCTCAAGTTATGATGCTGCAGATGTAGCTGAAAAAGCAATAGCTGGTTTGGATAGTTTTACAAATCAATATTCTAAATGTCCAAATGCTGTAGTCGATGCAGTTCCAACTGCATGTGAGGGTGTAACTGGCGATATTGAGGCTCAAGGATTTGTAATTATTACGGATACTAGCCCAGATGAAGATAATCAGCAAGTTACAGTATCAATGCTAGATTCTAGGGGTGGAGAAACTAGCACAATAAATATTACAATTGAGTAATTAATTTATAATTCATAATGACCAACAGAAGCTCTGGTTTTTCTTTAATCGAGCTTCTGGTGGTTGTTGCCATACTTGGAATTTTAACATCTGTAGGAATTGTAGCCTATAACGGATACACTGAAGGAGCTAGAAAAAACTCTACAGAGAGTGTCATGCAGCAAATAGCATTAGCTCAAACAGAGGAATACTCTTTAACAGGTGCTTATTATACCTCAGACTCGGGATCAGATTGCACACCGAGCAATGCTACATCAGAAGCAATTGGCAGTGATCTCTTTGCTCAAGCTGATTATATAGATTTTGATGAATTAAGATTCAATATTTGTATTTTTGGAAGTGGAGCCACTTACACAATTAAGGCAGAAAACGAGCAAACTGGTTGTATTTTACAATTAGCAAGAAATCGGTCGATTGATGACTCACAATGTTGATAACAGGATAACTTTTTAATAAAGAACCTAGCAAAATATAATGGCTCAAGATGTAATTGATATTTTAACGAGTAATATTGATACGCTCTGGGTTATAGATTGTGCAATTTTAGTTTTTATTATGCAAGCAGGTTTTATGTGTATGGAAACTGGCTTGTCACGACACAAAAATAGTATCAATGTTGCGCTCAAAAATGCTGCAGATTTTGGAGTGTCTGTAGTTATCTTTTGGATTTTTGGTTTTGGTTTAATGTTCGGAACTTCCTACAATGGATTTTTCGGTACAGATTTATTCTTTTTCAAAACAGATAAAGCTGAGTACATGACATATTTTGTTTTTCAAGCGATGTTTGTCGCAACGGCAGCAACAATAATTTCAGGAGCAGTTGCTGAAAGAATGAAGTTTAACGGTTATTTAATAATGACTGTACTTGCAACTGGAATCATTTATCCTATTGTTGGTCATTGGGCTTGGTCTTCAAGCTATCTCTCAAAATACGATACCGTGGATCACTTATTGGTTGTAACTGATACAGTTAGAACAACTGGATGGCTTTCTGATATGGGCTTTGTTGATTTTGCTGGAAGCACAATTGTTCACTCAGTTGGCGGATGGATTGCATTAGCAGCTGTTATTATACTAGGGCCAAGAATTGGAAAATATTCTGAGGCAAACAAAGGAAAGTTTACTGGATCTAGTTTTCCTCTCGCTGTTTTAGGAACATTAATTTTATGGTTTGGTTGGTTTGGTTTTAATGGTGGAAGTAATGGCGCAATGGATGAAGTTGTGCCTTTAATTTTGATCAATACTTTTTTAGCTGCTGCTTTTGGACTGCTCACAGGTTTGAGCATTTCATATATAAAATTCAAAAAACCTGATCCTTTTTACATAATTTTAGGTCCACTCGCAGGATTAGTTGCAATTACAGCAGGTTGTAATTCTATGACATCGGTTACTTCCATATTTGTTGGAATAGTTGGAGCTGTAATAGCTATTTTGGTTAATGAAACTTTAAATAAATACGAGATCGATGATGTTGTTGGAGCAGTGCCAGTTCACTTAGCTGCTGGAATTTGGGGCACATTAGCTGTTGGACTTTTTAGTGATCTAAGTATTTTAGGAACTGAATTGGATAGGTTTTCACAAATTAAAATTCAATTAATTGGAATTACATCAATTGGTGGATTTACTTTTATTTCCTCATTCGTAATTTTAAGTATTTTTAATAAGTTCTATCCTTTAAGAGTGAGCACGGTACAAGAGGAATTAGGGCTTAACATTGCTGAACACAACGCAGTATCTATTGAACATGATTTAATATCCATTTTAGATAAGCAATCAGAGTCTGGCGATTTAAAAGTAAGAGGCCCTCAAGACCCTTTTACAGCTGGAGGGGTAATTGGTCTTTATTACAATAAGTTGATGAGCAAACTAGAGACTACCGAGGAAGAAAAAAATAAATGGCGTGAGAGAATTTCTAAAGAGGTAAAGTTAGCAGTCAAAGTTCAAGAAAATTTTTTACCAAAAAGGAATTTAAAAAATTATCCTGTGCATGGAATAAATATTGCTGCAAGAGAAGTATCAGGTGATTTTTTTAGTTTTTATCCTCATAACGACAGTATTTATTTTATAATCGCTGATGTAGCCGGAAAAGGTATTCATGCTGGAATGGTTATGGCAAAAGCATCAACACTTTTTGAAGTTTTATCCCAATCTAAAGTAGATCCAGATGAAATGGTTTTTCATATGAATAATGATTTAAATAATACAAAGACGGGTGGAATGTTTGTTACATCAATTGTAGGCGAATATAATTTAATTTCTGACGAACTTAGATGGGTTAATGCTGGGCACCAACCTGCAATCATAAGAGATAATCTTGGTAAATACAGTCAAGTTGAAAGTTCTGCACCACCATTAGGAGTGGTCAAACATAAAGACAAAAATATTTATAACGTAAACAAGATCAAATTAAATGGCTCTAGGTTTTATGCTTTTACCGACGGATTATCCGAAAGCTTTAATGAAGAAGGAAATGAGATTGGCATAGATGGGTCGATTAAAATTATTGAGGAAAATTTTAATAAAGATAGTAATAAACAATTAGATAACATCACGAAATCTGTCATAAATACAACAAATAACAAAAAACTTACTGATGACTTAACGGTAATAAGTATTGGGAAATAATCATAATTTAAAAAAGTAATTGAAAAAAACTGTATTCTTAATATCTTTTTGTTTTTATGAAATTAATTTTAAGAGCAACATTTACTTTTTTTACAATATTTTTATTGTTTAGTTCACAAGCTTTTACATCTGAGAAAAATATTACTTATATGGAAGTGTTACAAAACCCAAATGATTTAGATTTAAATTTAAAATATGCACGACAACAAGGAGAGGCAGGAAATTTTAAACAAACTATATCCACTCTTGAAAGATTAAATATGGTTTATCCTGATAATATAGAGATAAAATTATATTTGTTATCTGTTTTAGTTCAAGTTGACTCACCAGAAAAAGCAAAAACAATCATTGAAGAAATGAAGTTAAGAAAAGATCTTGAGGCAGAAGATTTAGAAACACTTAAAGAAATCGAGTTAGAATTAGCTGACAAAAAACCAGGTTTATGGACTTTGGCACTTGATATGGGTTTATCAAACGTCTGGACCAACAACGTTAATAGTGTATCAAAAAAAAGATTGAAAATGGACTCGGACTCAAAGGTTCCTTTTACATCGGCAAAATATGACAGAACTGGTAGTGGTTCTTTAGGACTTTCAGCAACTCGACCTTTTGGAGAACAATCTTCATTGTTGCTCAGTTTTTCGCATAACACATCTGATCAATATCAAGAATTAGATGATGATGTTCAAACTTATGGACTAACAGTTGGTCTTGATACAGTATTAGGAAATCAAAGTTTGAGTCCGTATTATATTATTAGTAAAACTGATAATGCTGCTGATGCTGATGCATATTCATATATGTATGGAGTAGGAGGTTTCTTTACAGTAGGAGAAAGAAGTACAATTACTTATGGTTACTCTTTTTCAGACTCAAAAGCAGATAACAATATTTCAGATACGACTGCTAACGAGGACAATGCTACTTCTCATGGTTTTACTTTAGGTCATGACTTTAGTTTAAATAATCTTATATCAACTTCGATTGGTTTAGGTTTTAGCGATAGTGATGCAGTTTCGGATCCAGGTAATGATGCAGAAACATATGATTTTAGTCTTGGTGTTAATTTTGCTTTTCCATGGGCATTAATTTCAGTCAGTAGTTCTCATAGTTTTAATGATTATAAAAAACAAGATACATCAATTGACTCAAATACAATTAGATCGGATTATTCAGATACGTTAAATATAAGTTTAACCAAAGCTATTGGTGACTTTTTTCCAACAATTGACCCGAATAGAAATCTTTTATTAAATTTGAGTTATGAGGAAGTAATATCAGAATCTAATATAATCAATTATGATTATGAGGCAGATTCTTTAACTCTTGGTTTAAGTAAGTCAGCTAGTTTTAATTAAAATTTTAAATTAAATTTAAGATAGTAAAAAACCCTCATTTTACAGTTTTCTTATAGCCCAATTTGAACAAGTCATAATTTTAAATAGTTTATTTTTTAGTTTTTTTTGTTAGGTTATGGCATGAAAAAAATTATAGCTATAGTTTTAAGCTTTTTATTCTTTGTTAATGTTTCATCAGCAAATGAGACTTTAAGTATAGAAAAACAACTTGTAGGTATAGTAGGTGCAATTTCAGGCACAGTTAAAACTGAAAATAGAGAATTAAAAACTGGCGATAAAATTTATTTAAATGAGACGATTGTATCTGGAGCAAATTCAGGTACACAAATTTTATTATTAGACCAATCCACGTTTACAGTAGGTGAAGACTCAGAGGTCGTGATGGATACTTTCATTTATGATCCAGCTACAAACGATGGAAAAATTGTTGCAAGTGTTAAACAAGGAAGTCTAAAAGTTATCTCTGGATTAATCAGTAAAAAAAATCCTGATAGTTTGACAGTTGAAGTTCCAGAGGGAACATTGGGTTCAAGAGGTACAGAATTTCAAACAATTGTATCAAAGGGTAAAACAGATACATTATTAATAGGTCCAGGAAAAAATAATACGTTAGGAATGAGACCAGGAAAAGTTTTAGTTGGAAATAAATTCGGTTCAACAATGCTTGATAACCCTTATAGCGTTACGTCTATGACGAAGGGCAAAGCACCTGGACAAGCAAAAAAAATAACTAAAAATCAGTTAAAAAAATTCCAGAAAAAAATGAAGGCATTAAAAGTTGCTAAATTAGACGTGAATGAGTCTAAAGCTAAAAAAAAGCAACTTAAAAAAGAAATGAAAAAAGAGCTAAAAGCTCTAGGCTTTGAAAAAGAAGAAATCAAAAAGATTATAAAATCTAATATTAAAAAAGATAAAGAGAAAAAAGTTTTAATAAAAGAAAAGGCTGATAAGAAAAAGAAAGCCAAAGCAAAAAATAAAAAGAAAGATGGCAAGAAAAAAGGTAAAGTAAAAGTAAAAGGCGAAAAGAAAAAGAAAGCAAAAGCAAAAAATAATAAAAAAGAAAAAAAGAAAAAAGCTACAAAAAAGAAACCAGCTAAGAAAAAAGCTGCCGCTAAGAAAAAGCCGGAAAAAAAGAAAAAAGCAGTAAAGAAAAAAGCAAAACCTAAGAAAAAAGCTGTTAAGAAAAAACCAAAACCTAAGAAAAAAGCAGTTAAGAAAAAACCTAAGCCAAAAAAGAAAAAAGCAGTTAAAAAGAAAAAACCTAAAAAGAAAAAAAAGGTAAAGAAAAAGCCTAAGAAAAAGAAAAAAGCTAAAAAACCAAAAAAGAAAAAGAAAAAGAAAAAAAAGAGATAAATTAACTATTGAATAGTTTATTTACTTTAATTTCTTTACATATAAATTTGTTGTGTGAAAGCTTTTTTACAAAATAACTCTAATTACTTTATTTTTGCAATTTTATTAATTTTACTAATTTCTTTAAAAATTATTAATCCTTCATTTATAAAATCAGTTTCATTTTTAAGTTTTGATCTATATCAAAAAATTTTTTCAGAACAAAAAAAAAATTCTCAAGTCGTCATCATAGATATCGATGAAGCTAGTTTAGGTAAATTTGGACAATTTCCCTGGAGCAGGTCAGTTTTTGCAAAAATACTAGATCAGTTAAATCCGTCAAATCCTAAAGCGATTGGTTTTGATATTTTTTTTACTGAAAAAGATAAACAATCTCCTGATGAAATTATGAAATCATACGGTTTAATTCCTTCTGATGTGGTGGAATTACAAAAATTAAAAAGTCATGATAAAATTTTTTCAGAAAAATTAAAAGAAACAAAATCAATTATTGCTGTTCTTGGGAGTAACGTTCCATCTCATTCAAATTACGATCGAAAAGCAAAAGCAAAATTTTTATCAAAAGGTGGAGATCCCAAAGTATTTACTTATTCATATCCTCATTCGATAGGATCTCTAGAATTACTTGAAAATAATGTTAAAGGCTTAGGCTCTATTTCTTTTCTTGATCAGCTTGATGGTATCATTAGGTCTTTACCATTAATCGTTCAATTTGATAAAAAAATATATCCAACTATGGGTCTTGAAATGGTTCGGGTGGGATCTAAACAAAAGAATATTTACATAGAATTAAATGAGGTTGGTATTCAAAGAATAAGTGCACGACCTCATAAAATAGAGTCTGATCCTAATGGAATAATTTGGATTAAATATAAAAAGTCAGATAAAAATCAATACATTTCTGCAGGTGATGTTTACGATGGAAAATTTCAATCAGACTTTTTTAAAGATAAATATGTTTTAATTGGAGCATCAGCACAAGGATTATTTGATTTAGTTAAAACACCTCTTGGAGTAACTATTCCGGGTGTTGAAGTTCATGCTAATGTGATTGAAAATATTTTAGATCAATCTTATTTAATAAGAAATCCAAATACATATGTATTTGAGTTAATATTTTCACTTATTGTTGCGTTAATTACATTTGTTTTTTCTCAAAAAGTAAAACCAAAATATAGTTTGTCAATTTTCTTTGGCAACATTTTAGCAATCGTTATTATTGGATTTTCTATTTATAAATTTAGATCTCAACTAGTAGATATTAGTTATCCTATTTTCATGGTAACTATCATATTCCTAACAGGTTTATATTTTAGATTTATTGAGGAAAATAAAATGGCTTTAGCTAATTTACAAAAAGAGGCTAAACTTTTAAAAGAACGAGAACTTGCAGCGGGTGTGCAAAAGAGTTTATTCCCAGATATATCAAAATTCGAAAATTTTATTTTTGCTAAAAATGTTCCTGCAAGAGATGTATCGGGAGATTATTTTGATGTGGTAAGATCCACACCTGAAGAATATTTCTTCACATTAGCCGATGTCTCAGGAAAAGGAGTTAAGGCTGGTATGTATATGGCAAAAGCATCTTCAATATTTAGAACACTCACAAATTTAAAATTTCCATTAGAAAAAGTTGTCTTTGGGGTAAATAATGAGCTTGTTGAAGCAAAGTTTAAAGGAATGTTTGTAACAGCTGTTTTTGGAAAACTGAATATAAAAACAGGTGAACTTGTTTTTATCAACGCTGGCCATGAAAGTATTTTAACTTTTGATCAAAATAAAAAGTATGAGTATATAAAGTCTGACATGCCACCAATTGGTATAATAAAATATTTTACAGAGTCGATGGTAAAATCAAATACTATAAATTTAAAAGATAAGACCTTTGTTGTATATACCGATGGTGTGACAGAAGGTTATTTAAAAAATGGTGAAGAGTTAGGAGCTGAAGGAGTTCAAAAAATTATAGATAGTATGTCGGAGGTGACACCAAAAACTATTGTCGAGTCTATTGAAAAAGAATTAAATTGGGGTGCTGAAAAATTAAGAGATGATATTACCTGTATGGCAATTAATATAAAAAATACAGAACTTATTAAGAAAAAAAAACAATGAGAGTAATAAATTTTACTTTCTTTGTTTTATTATTTTTAATCACCACAGCCAAAGCATCTGAATTACAAATAAAATGGAGAACAAATTTACTTGTTCCAAGACCAGATATAGCTTCAAGTGGAAGTCACGTATGTTTTGATGAACAAGGAACTCAAATTACCAGGCCTGGAGCTAGAGAACCATCAGACGTTGCTTTTAGTAATGATGGTTTAACTTATGTTATCGGTAATATACTCAATGACGGTATAACTAATCGAATAATAGCTTATAAATTAACCACACCTTTTGATTTAGACACTGTTAAAAATGATTGTTCACAGCTTCGTTTTAACCCTTGGAAAGATATGACCACTGAAACAAATGAAAGAGTAGAGTCTATAAGATTTAGCCGTGATGGTTCAAAGTTTTTTATTGTAAATGAAAATGGGGAAATATTTAGTTATGATCTTTCAACGCCTTTTGATTTGTCAACCCGGTCATATATTACTGAGTTGGATTTAACTGGATCTAGAATATCAATAGAGTTTAGTGCTGATGGTACGCAATTGTTCAAATTGGATGGACAAGATAAAGATCCAACGATTGAAGTTTATGATTTACCTGGTCCTTATGATACTTCTTCAGCTACATTAAATTATACGTTGGATTTAAACAACAAAGAAATAGAAACACTTCAATCTCCTGCACACATGCAAGCTTTAGATTTTGAATTTAATGATACTGGAAGTGCAATTTATATCTTGGCGCAAACAACATCTCCTGGAAATGATACTGGTTATAGCAAATCTGCTATTTTCCAATATAACACTGCAGCAAATTACGACATATCATCTGTTCAATTTAAAGGTCGATGGAATGTGGTATTTGATCCTGATGATGACCATGCTGGTATAGGAATTCCATATGGTTTCGCATTTGGTGCTGCAGGAATGAAATTATTTGTAACGAATCTTAGAGGTGAAGACGGTGACAATCAACATGACAGGACTAATGAATACAATTTAGAGTGTCCATACGGTATTTATGAATGTACATCGGATGCAAGATCTAATTTAGGGTCCCAAGTAGAGCTAGCAAAACAAAATATAAGTTTGAATACATCAACAATATTTAGAAGATTTGAATGGATCAAAAGAAACAGAAACAAAAAAAATCTAAATAATTTTGCTTTAGATATTGATACAAATAATCATTTATTAATTTCTCTAAAGGATAGTCTTCAAGCTTCTTTAAATAATAAAAAACCCCAAACTGATAAAGAAAAAAATAAATCTGATTGGTCTTTTTGGAACCATGCAGATATTTCACTAGGAAGTTTTGATGCAACATCTTATGAAAAACCTAAACAGATTCGCACTAGAGGTCTAACTTTTGGTGTTGATAAAAAATATGGGGAAAATAAATATTTTGGTACTGCAATAAGGTATGGAAATAGTGGTGCGGATATTAAGCATTCCGCACAGGGAACAAATTTAGAGTCTTTAACTTTAAATATTTATGGAACCATTCCCATCGATCAATATCGATATACAAATGCTGTCTTGGGATTGAGTATGCTTAGATTTGATCAAATATTTTCAGGTAAAATAACTGGTGGAAGAAACGGTAAACAAGCTTTTACTGCATTAAATTTTAGGACCAAAAAGACTTATGGTAAATTAAATTTAACTCCTTCTGGTAGATTCAACTACGGTATAACTAATCTATCCCATTTTACTGATTTTATTACAAAAGCAAAATCAGGAACAGATATTATTTACGATGAGGAAAATTTTGAAAGCGGAGAAATCGCTGGTGGATTTCTATTTGATATCAATGAAATAGAAGTACCTGAGGGAATTTTAAGACCTAACGGTGGATTTGAGATGATATTAGATATTTCTCCAGAGATGTCTTTTAATCATTCTAATGTTGGTGGGACAAAAACCAATACAGCTACAATTGAAAAATATTCATACAAAAAATTAAAAGGAAACATAGGTTTTGAAGCAGTTTATGAAAATGGTGTTACTTTTTCTATTAACTATGAAAAAATAATGCATAAAGACAGAGTAAGATCGTATTCACATCAAGATATATTTTTGTTTAAGTTTGGCCGTATAAACAATAATGACTCAGAGTTTGTAATTAATTTTGATCCAAATCAGAATAATAAAACAGAAATGAATTATACGAAAAAATTCAATAATTTTGATCTTAAAGTTAGTTCAAATTATAGTTTGATAAGTAAAATTCCTGATTATGGGGCAAATTTAAAAATTGTGGGCACTTTTTGAGTTTGTGATACATTTTGATGCTATAAATAATTTTACTGCAACGATGGTCAAATCAAACAAAATCAATGTCTAAGATTAAACTTTTTATCATTTATATCGATGGTATTAATGACGGTCATTGAAAAATGATAAAGAACTAGAAGCTGTAGGAGTTCAAAAAATTACTAATAATAAGTCAGAATTTAGAACAAAAAAATATAGTTGAATTTAGTGAGAAAGAGTTAAACTGGAACGTTGAAAAATTAAAGGACGATATTACTTGTATGGCTATCAATATAGAAAATACTGAGCTGATCAAAAAGAAATAAATCTTATCATCATGAAAATTTTTAAAAGATTAAATTTTAAAAAAATTTTTAAGTCTCTAAAAACAGGGGTTTTAAGTACAAATATTTTTTTTTTCTTATTTACAGTTTTTTTTTCTACACTAGCTCTAGCTGCTGCTTTAACACTTACACATAAAGCAAATCTAATTCCAGCTAAAGCAATTGGTTGTTTTAGTTCTCAAACAGGTGATGAGTTTGTTAATGATCGGACTGAAGACCTTCGAGATGTTATATTCAGCAATGACGGTTTAATGGTTTTTACTGCTAATAGGTTAATGCAAGATGGTCTTGATTTATCTATGAATAAACTTAGAGACCCATTTGAATTAAGTACTGTAAAAACAAATCTTGGAACACATACATGCGATGATATTGACGGTTTTCAACCTGAGCATTCAAGTTTTGTGGCACAAGGAGCGAACATTGCTGGGGACGAATTTAGAAGTATTCATATAGCAAAAGGTGGTAAAATTTTTTATCTTTTGAGCAACCAAGGTGAAGTACTTAGGTATGATTTAAGCACACCTAATGATTTTAGAACAGCTAAATATGTGCAAGAAATTGATTTAGATACTAGTACAAAGACAACTGGTTTTTCATTTAGTAGAGACGGTACAAAAATGTATCAAATGGATAGTGGCGCGGATGATGATACACCTGTGATAAAAACTTTTTCATTATCACCAGCATTTGATATTACATCTGCTACGGAAATACATAGTGCGAATGTATTTTCTGACCTTGGAGTAACTGATCTCGATGGAGATCAATCATTTAGAGATATTGAATTTAGTTCTGATGGAAGTCATATGTTTATCTCAGTTTTTGATGTAGGAAGTGATTTTACTAATAGAATTCACCAATTTAGTTTAGGTAAAAACTTTGATGTTTCATCAGCATCTCATTTAGGAAGCCATTCATTTCTTTATCGTACTACTCCTGGAGGAGTATTACGAAGCGCTCATGATACTTATGCAGCTGGTCATGGAATATCATGGGGTTTTTCTTTTTCAAACGATGGTATGAAATTATTTATTGTGCAATTAGATGGTAAAGTGGGACTCGAGATTAATGTTGTTGATAATATTTATCAATTTGACCTTGAATGTCCTTATGGCATTGTTTCATGTGTGTCTGACACACGTGCCTCTGTCGACTCTCAAGTTGAATTAGCTAAGCAAAATATAAGTTTAAATGTTACGACTATTTTTAAAAGATTTGAGTGGATCAAAAGAAATAGAGATAATGAAGATTTAACTAGTCATAATATAAATATAAACTACCCCAATCCTTTATTAAAATCTCTAGTGACTAAGTTTGAACCCTCATTAAAGAATAATTTAGTATCTCTCATAAGCAATAATCAGAAAAAAGAGGAAAAGAAAAAATCTAAATGGTCATCATGGAGTTTAATAGATTTATCAATAGGAGATTACAAGGAGATGGATTTAGATAGAGCCAAGGGCATCAAAACAAAAGGTATAACGCTCGGCTCAGATAGAAAAATTGGAAAAAATAAGTTTCTTGGTTTGGCATTAAGGTATGGGAATGGTACATCAAATATCAGACGTACTGTTCAAAATGTTGATCTCGAGTCTTTGACAT
The DNA here is from genome assembly GCA_902518185.1 of uncultured Pelagibacteraceae bacterium. Classification (GTDB taxonomy): domain Bacteria; phylum Pseudomonadota; class Alphaproteobacteria; order Pelagibacterales; family Pelagibacteraceae; genus Pelagibacter. The sequence continues at coordinate 175,282 of CABYFG010000001.1, forward strand.
TAAATATTTATGGAATTGTTCCAACAAATAACAAACAGTATATAAATGCAGTTTTAGGTCTGAGTGCACTAAGATTTGATAATAAATACTTAGGAAATATATCAGGCGAAAGAAATGGAAAACAGGCCTTTGCATCAATTAATTACAGAACCAAAAATACATATGGTAAGTTTAATATTACTCCTACAGGAAAAATTATTTATGGGGTGACAGAACTATCGGAATTCACAGATTTTATAAGCAAAGCATCTGATCGACCAGCTACAAATATTCGTTTTCATGAAGATATGTTTGAAAGTGGAGAACTTGCTGGTGGTCTTTTATTTGAAATGGAAAAAATTCAGACTGAGGGGGCAACAACCCAGCCTATGGGAGGAATTGAAATAATTTATGATCTAGCAGATGATAATTCCTATAAATATTCAAATGTAGGTTCAACCTCTGTAAATAAAGATACAATTAATAGCTATTCGAATAAAAAATTAAAAACGAATATCGGTTTAGAACATATACTTGAAAATGGTTTCACTATACTTTTAGATTATCAAAGCATACTGAGTTTAGATAATTGTGAAAGATGTGTGCGTTCAGGAGCATCTCAAAATTTCAATAATGAGAATTTTATTATTAAAATTAGCAAATCAAAAGAAGAGAATTCCCAATTTGCTTTCGATCTTGATCTATTATCAAACAATCTTGCGAAGTTAAGTTACACAAAACATGTAGGGAATTTAAATTATAAATTGAATTCTAAAATGAGTTTATTATCTAAAATTCCAGACTATGGTGTAAATTTTGAGATTTCAGGGGCTTTTTGATTCAAATAATTTATAAATTGTTACTACAAAATAACTGAAATATAAAAAAATAGCTTATTACAACCCAAATTGGATAATTTTTACTATTTTAAATTTTCAAATTATGAATAAATTGGCCCGGTGAGGAAGATAATTTTTATAATTCTGTTACTACCATTTTTAACAAATTGTAGTCAATATACTGCAATGGTAGGTCCAAGTTTGACTTTAGCAAAAACTGGAAATGTTGTTCAAGCATCAACATCATTATCAAGCTCTTTGGCAGCGAATAAAATTAAAGATACCTATATTGGCGACTTGAGTGTTGAAAAAATTTGTCCAACAGTTCACTCCGCAGAAATAAATCAAATATTTTTTGAAACGATTGAACACATGGATTGTTACTACGATCCAATGAGCATTCTAAGATAAAAAATTGATATAAATTTTTTTATTAGATTCAAATGACAAAAAATAAAATATTTTTAACTTCAATATTACTTTTCTTGTTGTTTCCATTTTCTAAATCTTTTGGAGAAGCAACCCTTACACACGTACAAACTGTAATATTTGATGATGAGTCAAATGCAAAAAGTCAAAACAGACAGATAGCTGGTATTGAATTTAATAAAGATGGAACAAAACTTTTTACGTCGTCCGCTCAGCCTGATAACTTTGAAGATAGAGACAATGGTCATCGGGTTAACGAATTTAATCTAAGTACACCCTATGACATAAGTACAAGAACTTATGCAGGAGATGGTGAGAGGTGTAATCTAGATGAAATTCCAAAAGAAAATAACCAATTTGCTGCTCCAGACAATAAAGGACACACTGTATATGATTTAGAATTAAGTCATGACGGAACAAAATTATTTGTTGCGGCTAGAGTTGTTAATAGCCGTGAAGATGATGATGATATTTATAGATATGATTTAAGTGTACCTTATGATATTTCTACTTGTCAGTTTGCACAACAAACTACCGATCTTGATGATGAAACATTCACCGACGATAGTGACTCTCCAAGTGAAGACATTAGGCTTCAAGGTTTAGAATTTAATAATGACGGTACAAAAGTATTTTTAATGTGGTTTAAAGATGGTTCTGGTGGTGCTAAATTATTAGAGTACACACTTTCAACACCGTACGACATAACGTCACTTCAACTTGTAACAACAGCTGGAATTGAATTGGGCACAAGTACCACTGCTGATGTAAGCAACCCTGCAGGAATGAGATTTAGTGCTAATGGAAAAAGAATTTTTATCATGAGTCACACGCTTCATAATCAAGGTATTAGTCAAATCTCTCTTACAAATGCTTTTGATACATCATCGTTTGTTATAGATGGTAAATTTAATCTCAAAACTTCATCTCCACAAAATCTTCAGCCTAGAGGAGTTGGATTTAACTCAAGTGGTTTAAAATTATACATTGGAAATGATTTTGGACACAATAGTTTTGATCAGATAATGGAGTACGATTTAGTTTGTCCATTTACTATTTTTTCTGAGACATGTCCTCCAATTGTTGAAAATAAAGATAGAACTGGAATGGCAATTGCTCAAATAGAAATTGCCAAAAGAACTATCGATCACTCTGTTGATAGTGCTTTAAATCGATTAAAATGGATCAGAAGAAACAAAGATAAACAAAATTTAACAAATTTTAATATTGATATTAATTTTACTAATCAAAAATTAGCATCACTTACTCAAGCGATTAAAGTATCAACATTAAAAAATGAGCCTGAAAATAAAGACCAAGACGTATTTTATTGGAGTGAAGGAAGTATTGCAGTTGGAAAAGTAGGAGATACGGACATTGCTTCAAGTAGAAAAATAGGAACAGATGCAATTACTCTTGGGATGGACAAATTAACTAAAACAAACGGCATTAAAGGACTTGCACTTAGATTTGGTAAAAATCACATTGATGTTGGAAGTGCAGGAAGCAATTTAAATACAGATACTTATAATATTACATACTATGGCACTTCATTAATTAAAGATACTACAAGATTTTTAGATACTGTTTTTGGATATGGAAAATTAAGCTCAGAACTTTTTACTGTGCTAGATAGTAAGCATCTGACTGCAAACAGGTCTGGTGAGCAAATCTATGGATCAGTTAAGTTAAAAGATGAAATTAAGAAAGATAAAATAGTTTTAATTCCATCAGGCCAAGTTGATTTTGGTCATACAGTTTTGAATGAATATACAGAAGCAGGAATTGGGGCAATAGCAGCAGAAAGGCAACATGTGAGATCAAAAAAATTAAGAGCAGCGATGGCGATGGTTGAAGATAAATCAAGTGACAATTATAATTATAAAAGACATCTTAAAATTGAATATTTGGCTGATATAGATCGCTCCTCAAATTTTAAATATTCTTATACAGGAGATAGTACTAGTTCATTTAATGACACTCTACACTCAGATGCTTTACATAATTTAAAAGGTGAAATTGGTATAGATTTAATTTTCCCTAACAGCTATAGTATTTTTTTAATCTACGAGCGTAATCAAGCATTGGGCTCAGGTCACACAGATAAAATTCATATTGCTGTAGGATATCTTCCAAATAAAAATTCTAATTATGCTTTTAAAATCGATGGTTCTAATAAGTTAAAATCTACATTCATATTGAGTAAAAACATTAATGATTATGATTTAGATTTTGAACTATCTAATAAAGATATTCTTAGACCAAGATCTTTTGACGAATTGATGTTAAAATTAAAAAAAATATTTTAATCTAAATATTTTGCAAAGCAGTAACTTCAAGTTTTTTTGTTTTAAGAGATCTAATTGCCTCGATACAAGCCTTAGCAGTAGACATATTTGTACAATATGGAACTTTGTTTTTTAAGGTTGCTCTTCGAAGAGCTATTGCATCACTGATACGGTGTTCAGAATTTCCTCCACCTGTATTTATAACTAATGCAATTTTTTTAGAGTCTAAAATATCAACGATATGGGGTCTGCCGCTACTTACTTTATTAATAGTTTTACATTTCATACGAAATTTTTTTATATAATTTGCTGTCCCTTTAGTGCCACACAATTTAAATCCTAATTTTAAAAGATCTTTTGCAAGGTCAATCCCTTCATCTTTGTGAGAGTCTTTTAATGAAATAAAAGCGAGCCCATTTTTTGGGAGAGAATTATATGATGATATTTGACTTTTGGCATAAGCCATTCCAAAATTTTTATCAAATCCCATAACCTCACCAGTTGATTTCATTTCAGGTCCCAACAACACATCGCTATTAGGAAATTTATTAAAGGGGAAAACTGCTTCTTTGACGGCAAACATTCCTTTTGATTTATCCTTAAGATTAAATTTGGATAGTTCCTCTCCCGCCATAACTCTTGAGGCAATCTTTGCAAAAGGAATACCTTTTGCTTTGGAGACAAATGGCACTGTCCTGCTAGCTCTTGGATTGACTTCAATTACAAAAATTTCATCTTTTTTAATTGCAAATTGAATATTCATAAAACCTTTAACTTTTAAGGCTAACGCTAATTTTTTGGATTGTTTTTCTATCTCTTTTATTAGATAGGGCTTAATTGATACTGGAGGCAAACTACAGGCCGAGTCCCCTGAATGAATTCCAGCTTCTTCAATGTGTTGCATAACGCCTGCAACATGAACCTCTTCACCGTCTGATATTACATCTACATCAACTTCCATTGCATGATCAATAAATTTATCAATTAAAATTGGATTTTTTTCTGCAGCTTTAAATGCTTCCTCTATAAAGTTTTTTAGTTGTTTTTTTTCATAAACAATCTCCATTGCTCTGCCACCTAAAACGTAAGATGGTCTCACCATTAAAGGCAATCCTATTTGATCCGCAATTTTAATTGCTTCTTTGTAAGTTTTTGCAATACCACTTTTTGCTTGTTTTAGCTTTAGTTTGTTTAATAAATTTCTAAATCGATCACGGTCTTCAGCAAGGTCTATTGAGGTGTATTGAGTTCCTAAAATTGGAAGATTGTTGTCGTCTAAAAATTTTGCAAGTTTGATCGGTGTTTGGCCTCCAAATTGAGTAATTATTCCAATTAAATTTCCATTTTCTCTCTCTCTATTTATTATATTAAATACATATTCATCTTTAAGTGGCTCAAAGTAAAGTCTATCACTTGTATCATAATCTGTCGAAACTGTTTCAGGATTACAATTTACCATTATAGTTTCATATCCTGCATCCTTTAAAGCAAAACTAGCCTGACAACAGCAATAATCAAATTCTATTCCTTGACCAATTCTGTTTGGTCCGCCGCCAAGAATTATTATTTTTTTTTTATTTGTTGGTTCTGCTTCACACTCAGAATTCAAAGAGAAAATACGCTGATAGCTTGAATACATGTAAGGTGTAAAAGATTTAAATTCAGCAGCGCAGGTATCAACCTTTTTAAAAACAGGCAAGGCTTTTAAAGCCATTCTCTTTTTTCTGACAGTTTCTTCAGAAATTTTAGTTAATTCTGATAATTTTTTATCTGAAAATCCAATTGATTTTACTCTATTAAATTCAATAAAATTTTTCGGTAATCCTTTATTTTTAATATAAGTTTCATTGTCTACAATTTCTTTAATTTGCTCAAGAAACCAAGGGTCAATTTTTGATAAAGAATAAATTTTTTTAAGATTTAATTTTTTTCGGAATGCTTCAGCAACTAAAAGTAGTTTATTTGGAATATTCTCCCTTAATTTTTTTTCAATTTGTTTTCGGTTTAAATTAAAAATTCTATCTAATCCCGAAAATCCTGTCTCAAGTGATACCAAGGCTTTTTGAAAGGACTCTTTGAAATTTCTTCCAATAGCCATTGCTTCTCCTACAGATTTCATTGATGTACCTAAAATTGCTGGTGAGGTTGAAAATTTTTCAAATGTAAATCTTGGAATTTTAGTAACAACATAATCAATTGATGGCTCAAACGATGCAGGAGTTACTTTTGTAATTTCATTTTTAAGCTCATCTAAAGTATATCCCACCGCTAGTTTTGCTGCTACCTTTGCAATCGGAAAACCTGTAGCTTTTGATGCCAATGCAGAAGAGCGCGAAACTCTCGGATTCATCTCAATTATAACCATTCGTCCATTTTTAGGATTAATAGCAAATTGAACGTTCGAGCCTCCTGTCTCAACGCCAATTTTTCTCAGACATGCAATAGAAGCATTCCTCATTACTTGATATTCTTTATCTGTTAGTGTGAGAGCTGGTGCTACAGTAACAGAATCGCCAGTGTGGATACCCATCGGATCAATGTTTTCAATTGAACAAATAATTATGCAATTATCTTTTTTATCTCGAACCACTTCCATTTCAAATTCTTTCCATCCCTCTAAACATTCCTCTACAAGAACTTGGTTTACAGGCGACTCATGGAGTCCATTTTTTATAATTTTAAAGAAATCTTTTTTAGTTTTTGCAATACCTCCACCTAATCCACCCAAGGTAAACGCTGGTCTAATAATTGCTGGTAGCCCAATTTGTTTTAATATTTTTGAGGATTGATTAAAATTATTAACAATTTTAGATTTAGGTAAATCCAAACCAATATCTTGCATATTTTTTCTAAATTTTTTTCTGTCCTCTGCGTTTGAAATTGCTTTTGAATTTGCCCCGATCAATTCAATTTTATATTTTTTTAATATTCCTTTTTTTTCTGCCTCAATTGCTAGGTTCAAAGCTGTTTGTCCACCCATTGTCGGTAAAATCGCATCAGGTCTTTCTTTTTTTAATATTTTTTCAAGAATTTCTAAACTAATTGGTTCGATATATGTTTTATCAGCCACATCTGGATCTGTCATAATAGTAGCTGGGTTTGAATTGATCAAAACAACTTTATAGCCCTCGTCCCTTAACGCCTTACATGCTTGTGTACCTGAATAATCAAACTCACATGCTTGCCCAATAATTATGGGGCCAGCTCCAACTACTAAAATTTTTTTAAGATCTTTTCTTTTTGGCATATTTTTTCATATCATTTACAAATTGTTTAAAAAGATAAACACTATCTTGTGGTCCAGGGTTTGCTTCAGGGTGATATTGAACTGAAAAGACAGGCTTATTCTTTAATCGAATTCCCTCAATCCCACCATCAAAAAGTGATTTATGTGTAATCTCAATATTCTTTGGTAAACTTTCTTTAATAATTTCAAAACCATGATTTTGACTTGTTATTTCAACAGTGTCATTAATAAAATTTTTTACTGGGTGATTTGCACCTCTATGGCCTAGTTTCATTTTTTTAGTTTTAGCACCTAATGATAACCCAAGAATCTGATGACCAAGACAAATTCCAAATATGGGAAAATTTTTTTTAATTAATTTTTTTACAATTTCAATAGCATATTTGCCTGTTGCAGCTGGATCCCCAGGACCATTTGATAAAAATACACCATCAGGATTTAAAGCTAAAATTTTTTCAAAACTCGAATTACATGGAACAACCGTTACTTTACATTTGAAATCTGAAAAATATCTTAAGATATTCTTTTTGACCCCATAATCAATAGCTACTACATGAAAAGATTTTTTTTTATTCTTTTCATATCCATTTCGTTTCTTCCACGTCTTGAATCCTTTCCACAGATAATTTTTTTTTGTACTTACTTCTAATGCTAAGTCCAAATTTTTTAATCCACTCCATTTAATAGTTGTATTAATTATTTTATTAATATTAAATTTACCAGATTTAGAGAATGAAATTGTTCCCTTTGGAGCCCCTTTATCACGAATTTGATTAGTAAGACTTCTTGTATCTAATCCAGTAATACCAACTATTTTATTTTTTTTTAACCAAGCATCTAAATGGAACAGTGAACGATAATTTGAAGGGGATGTAATTTCTGAATTAAAAATTACTCCTTTGGTCCATATTTTATCAGACTCATAGTCTTCTTTATTCGTCCCAACGTTTCCTACGTGTGGAAAAGTAAAATTTATAATTTGGCCAGCATACGATGGGTCAGAAATTATTTCTTGGTAACCAGTTAGAGAGGTATTAAAACATACCTCACCAGTTGCGGATCCCTGATAACCTAGGCCAATTCCTTTAAAAATTTTCTTGTTTTCAAGAACTAAAATACCTGTTTGAATTATTGAATTTAATTTAGAGCTATTTTTTTTTGCTTTTTTGATCAATTACAACTCATGAGTTAAAGGTTAATACAATAATTGTTTTATTATCGCAACAAAGATGTATTAAAAAATTGTAAAAAAACAATTTTTCTTTTGAAGAATTTTTTCTTTAAAGTAGATTAAAATATATGTCATTAAAAGAGACCATTGAGACTGATTATAAAAATGCCGTTAAATCTAAAGATAAAATTAAAATATCAACTTACAGGTTAATTTTATCTTCCATTAAGGATTTAGATATATTGAATAGGTCTGGGCCAAATAAGAAAGAAACAAATGATGAAGATATTAAAAAGCTTTTAAAAAAAATGGTTAAGCAAAGATCCGAATCAATTGATATCTACAAAAAAAATAATCGCTCTGATTTATTAGAAGTTGAGCAAAATGAGTATAATATTTTAACAAGTTATTTACCGAAACAATTGAATGAAGAGGAAACTAAAAAGATTTGCGAAGATGTTATTTCTAATACAGGTGCTGTCTCCATAAAAGATATGGGTAAAGTTATGGGAGCACTTAAAAAACAATATGCAGATCAAATTGATTTTGCAAAAGCAGGCTCTCTTCTTAAAACATTATTAAATAAATAATGAAATATCCAAAAGAATACCTCGATGAAATTAAGTTAAGATTAAAAGTTTCAACCGTAGTTTCCAAATTCGTTAGTTTAAAAAAAAGAGGTAAAGAATTTGTTGGTCTTTCTCCTTTTAAAACTGAAAAAACTCCTTCATTCACAGTTAATGATGAAAAAGAATTTTATCATTGTTTTGCAACTTCTGAGCATGGTAATATTTTTGATTTTGTCATGAAAACACAAAATCTAAGATTTGGTGAAGCTGTCAGGTATTTAGCAAATTTAGCAGGAATGCAACCTTATACTTTTTCTAAACAAGATGAGGAGAGGGAAAAAAAATGGAAAGAGTATTTATCGATTTTTAAGTTTTATACAGATTTTTATCATAACGAACTTTTAAAAAACGAATCTTTTTCAAAAGTTAGAGACTATTTAAAAAATAGAAATCTCACAAAAGAGGATGTTAAAAAATTTAATATTGGGTTTGTTGAAACAAAACCTAACTTTTTTGATAAATTAAAGAATGATTATAGCTTAGACTCTATAATGGAAACGGGTCTATTTTATTTAGATGAGAAGAAAAAAACCTATGTTGAGAGATTTAGAGGTCGTTTAATTTTTCCAATAAAAAATATTTCAGGTCAACCTATTGCCTTAGGTGGGAGAATTATAGAAAAAAGTGATTACCTCGCAAAATATGTAAATTCTCCCGAGACACTTTTTTTTAAAAAAGGTACTATTCTATACAATTTAGATTTAGCTAGAAAATTATCTAACAAATCTGAAAATATTTTTTTAGTTGAAGGTTACATGGATGTTATTGGTCTAAGTAAGAATAAAATTGAAAATGTTGTTGCTAATTTAGGCACCTCTCTAACTGACAGACAGATATTAACTTTGAATCAATTTTTTGATGATATAATTATATGTTTTGATGGTGATGAAAGTGGTTATAAAGCTGCAGTACGCGCTGCTGAAAATTCAATTAAAGATTTAAGACCAGAAAAGCAGATTTCTTTTCTATTTTTACCTAATAAAGAAGACCCAGACAGTTTCGTACAAAAAAATGGAAAAGAACATTTTTTAGAATTTTATAAAAATAATAAAATATCAATCCATCAATTTATTTTTAGCCATTATAAAAAACAAACATCAAAAAATCCTTCTTCGATGGCTGTTTTCGATAAAAAATTAAGATCTATAGCTAAAACTATAAAAGATGATTTTATAAGAAAATATGTATTAGAGTTTTTTTTGGAAAAAATTTCAGAACTAACTCCGCATTCAAATCAAATTAGAAATTATAATAAAAAAATAACTAAATCTCTTGAAAAAACAAAAAAACATTTTAATGAAAGTAAATCTTTTTCTAGTATTGAATTAAAGGAGTTTTCATTATTATTTTTAGTTATTTCCAATCTTAAATTATTAGGGGAAAATATTCATTTAATTAAGAATGTTCAATTATTCACAGAAATTAATCGACAAATATTTGATAAAATTTTATCCAAATTAAAATTAGATAAAAACTTGACTATTGAAAAATTAGAAATTGATAGTAAGTTAATTGAAAAGATAGATAAATTTGCCCCCATTAAACATATCCTTAAAACTAAATCGAACAAGGAACATGAAATATTTGAATTATTGGATGACATAAATAGAGATTTAAAAAACTATAATTTAGAGCTAAGGATTCAAGAATTAGAGCAGAAGTTTTCTAAAGATTTAAGTGAGGTCACTTTTAACGAGCTAAAAGAGCTAAAAAAAAAGCAAAATATCAATTAATCCTCAAAATTAATAATGGATTTTTGTAAAATTGATATTATATAAGTAGCTTCAAACTGTATTGCTGTGGAAAGAATAATTACTAAATCATTCGCTAGATTAATGGGACGCGGGACCCACAGAGGTTTCATTACGTACGAAGAGCTGAGTAAATCATTAGGCAAAAGAAATCTATCAGATGAGAACCTTGCTCAAGCTTTTATACATATTCTAGATGAAAAGGTAACACTCGTAGAAAAAAAATCAGATTTTAAAGTATTAAGAAAAAAAGAGGGCTCGTCAAAAGAGGATGGTAAAACAATTGAGAAAAGTGATGACCCTATAAGAATGTATCTTAGAGAAATGGGGGGAGTTGAACTTTTATCTAGAGAAGGTGAAATAGCTATAGCAAAAAGAATCGAGGCTGGAAAAGATGTAATGCTTATAGCTCTATCACAAAGCCCAATTACTGCACAACAATTTTCTGAGTGGAATGAAAAATTACAAAAAGATGAAATTTTAGTTAGAGAAATTATAGATATAGATACGAATTACATGGAAGATGAGACTACGGGGCCAAGTGCTAAACAAAAAAACTCTGGTGAAGCAGAGAAAGACGAAGCGTCTTCTGAAGATGTAGATGACGATTTTAATCCAACTCTCGCAGCAATGGAGTCTGAAATCAAACCTAAAGTTTTAAAGACAATAAATGATTTAACAAAAGATTACAATAAACTAATAAAATATCAAAAAGAAAAATTAGAATGCATTTTAAATGCACAATCATTTTCCTCAAGCAAAGAGAAAAATTATGAAAAGATTGTAAATCAAATTTTAGAGAATATAAAATCTCTGCAATTATCTCCCTCTGTATTGGAGGAGCTGGTCCAAAAGCATTACGTTGAAAATAAAAAAATTATTTCTCTAGAGGGAAATTTATTAAGGCTAGCTTTGAACGCTGATATCTCAAGAAGTGAATTTATTAAGTTTTATATTGGAAATGAGATAAATCCGAACCTTAAAAAATTTTTAGATACAAATATTGCCTGGAAGAAGTTTTTTACTAAAAATAAAGATGAATTTAAAAATATAAGAGAAAGGTTGATTGAAATTAGTAATAAATTAGGGATTTCAGTTACAGATTTTAAAAAATTAGTTAGCAGAGTTCAAAAAGGAGAAAAAGAATCAAGAATTGCTAAAAAAGAGATGGTTGAGGCTAATTTAAGATTAGTTATTTCAATTGCAAAAAAATATACAAATAGAGGCTTGCAATTTTTAGATCTGATCCAAGAGGGAAACATTGGTTTAATGAAAGCAGTCGATAAGTTTGAATATAGAAGAGGCTATAAATTCTCAACCTATGCAACATGGTGGATAAGACAAGCAATAACCAGATCCATTGCAGATCAAGCTCGGACAATAAGAATTCCAGTTCACATGATTGAGACAATTAATAAAATAGTACGGACTCAAAGATTGATTTTAAGTGAATTTGGCCGAGAGGCAACACCTGAGGAATTGGCAAAAAAATTAAGAATGCCATTAGATAAAGTGAGAAAAGTTTTAAAAATTTCTAAAGAGCCAGTATCTCTTGAAAAACCTGTTGGTGATGAAGAGGATAGCAGCCTTGGAGATTTTATTGAGGATACAAAAGCTTTAGCTCCTCTTGAGCAAGCTATTAAATCAAATTTAGGTGAAGCGACTACAAAAATTTTATCAACTTTGACACCTAGAGAGGAAAGAGTTTTAAGAATGAGGTTTGGTGTTGGAATGAATACAGATCATACTCTAGAAGAAGTTGGATTGCAGTTTTCTGTAACTAGAGAGAGAATTAGACAAATTGAGGCAAAAGCTCTAAGAAAGTTGAAGCATCCTAGCAGATCAAAACAACTAAAAAGCTTTTTAGAAAGCTAATAAATAAGGTATCTAAGTTCTAACTAATTAATGATCAGGATCCATATTGTTAGATTAATAATTAATTTCTTTGACTATTTTCAACAAAAAAAAATTTTCATATTTTTAAAAAAAAAAATAAAAAAAAATGCCATCTTATTTGACGTGGGTGCCCATCATGGTGAAACAATTAAGAATTTTATAAAATATTTTAATTTTTCCACCATCCATTCGTTTGAGGCAAGCAATAAGAATTTTAAACTTTTAAAAATAAAATCTAAAAAAAACCAGGAATATAAAATTTTTTTAAATAATTTCGGTCTATCTGATATAAATAAAGGTTTAAAGATTAAAGAATTTAAGGAAACTTCGTCCACGACACTTAGTGGCATAAATCATGACTCAAAATATTATAAAAGAAAAATCAAAGTATTAGGATTAAAAGAAAATAAAAGAATTTACAAAAATTCTGATGTTAAGCTAAATCGACTAGATAATTATTGTGAGGAAAAAAAAATTAATAAGATTGATCTTCTTAAAATTGATACAGAAGGTCATGAATACTTTGTTATTAAAGGGTCTACAAATGTATTAACAAAAATAAAATATATATACTTTGAGCATCACTATGACGACATGTTAATTAAGGGCTATAAATATTCGGATATTCATGATATTTTGAAAAAATACAATTTTATCAGAATTTATAAGTCAAAAATGTTTTTTAGAAAATCATTTGAATACATATATGAGAATTCAAAATTAGATTGAAGAAATAATCTTTTTGTCGTAATTTTATTCATGGGCCGTTAGCTCAATAGTAGAGTACTGCATTGACATTGCAGGGGTAGTTGGAGCGTAACCAACACGGCCCACCATGTATACAATTTCTTTAATTGATAAGTTTTTAAAAATGGTATAACACACTACTTAAGGGCCTGTAGCTCAGTTGGTTAGAGCAGTACACTCATAATGTATTGGTCCCAGGTTCGAGTCCTGGCGGGCCCACCATTTTTGATAACAATCATTAAAGTTTAATTAGTTTTCTGAAAATTTCTTAAGTGTTTTAAATAGCGCATTTATATCATCATTATTAGAATTTAAGATGGATGCAAACTCCTCTTTCTGCGTTCTCGCAAGACTTAAACCTTCGATAATTAAATCTCTAATTAAAGGATTTTCTGAATATTTGGTATAAATTCTCCAGTCAATCTTTACTTCAGGTCTTTCACTTGTCCCTTTAAGAAGAGAGTTCACTATTGTATAATTCTTATTTAGAACTTCCTTTCCTAAGACATCTATCTCTGGGTTAGTATATTCAGCCAACCTACTTGAAAAACTTTTCAAAAAATAGTCATTAAACAATTTGACGTATTCTTTTTTTTGATCATCATCTAGTGTTTTCCTTTTAGCTCCAAGTGTATAAAAGGCTATTCCTTTTATATCTACAGTTTCTAAGGCAATTTTTTTTAATTCATTAATTTTTTCTTCTTTTGAAACATTTTCTGAAAGCACTTTTGAAGCCCTATTTACTGTTGATTGAACAAAAATATCCGGCTGGATTGCTAAAACAATATGAGTACTTAAAATGTAAATTATTAATGTAAATAAATAATTTTTAATTTTCATTTATATTTTTTTTAAAAATTAGTTATTTTCTATTTCTTCCCAATCATTATCGTTCAAAGTCTTAATGATTGCTTTTGTGTTTGCAATTTTTTGTTGTCTATCTTGTAAATATAAACTTTTGACAGATGCATAAAAATCTAAAGAATTTTCTTTTAAGTTTTCAATTGAGTCATAATTTTTCGCTCGAAAATCAACTCCAGAAGTTATTTTGGAGCTGTAGTAATCTACATCTCTAAAATAATGAGTGTCATTTCTAACTGTTACGTTATACCAAGCATCACCACCAAGAAAATTTGCACCTAGTGCTACAGTGTCTCTTGCTGTGCTTGGGCCTAAGACTGGTAAAACAATATAACAACCAGGTCCAACACCAGCTTTTGCTAATGATTGACCATAATCTTCCTTCTCATATTCTGCCATACCAAGATATTGAGCAACATCGACAAATCCCAAAATCCCAATAGTTGTGTTGACTAAAAACCTTCCAGTATTTATCCCTGCTAGTCTAAAATCACCTTGAAGGATATTGTTTGGTATTGTTACGAGATTTGATAAGTTGTTTACTGAGTTGCTTACACCAGTTTTTACTGGTGAGGGTAGTTTTTTATAAACAGCTGCAACCGGTTTAAAAATTATTCCATCTAATGCTTGGTTGAACGCAAAAGTTGCGCGGTTTAAACCTTCAAAACAATCTTTTACCTCCGCTGGATCATTTTTTTTCAAAATTAAATCTCCATCGGACCCTGCGTTCACATTTGTAATTAACGTAAGGGTTGTAATTAAAATTATGACAAATTTTTTTATCATTAATCCCTTTATATTATATAAAAAAACAAAGTAAATTAAGTAATTATATAAATGAGCTCAAAATTAGGCCTAAAATTGACGAGATATTACTCAATCAATTTTGATTTACCTAAAAGACACAAAAAATTTATCAAATTTATTATTATTCATTACACAGGAATGAAAAAACAATCTGAAGCTTTAAAAAAACTTTGTGATTCTAAATCAAAAGTTAGTTGTCACTATTTTATAAAAGACAATGGAGAAGTTTTAAATTTGGTACCCGATCTTTATAATGCATGGCATGCAGGCAAGTCTCATTGGAGTAAATATAAATTTTTAAACAAATACTCTATTGGCATTGAAATCAATAATCCAGGACATAGTAACAAATATAGAAAATTTTTTCCAAGACAAATAAATTCATTAGTTAAACTTTTAAGAGGCCTAATAAAGAAATATAAAATTAATAAAAAAAATATCCTTGGTCATTCTGATATAGCACCCGATCGCAAAAAAGATCCAGGTGAAAAATTTCCATGGAAGGTATTAGCAAAAAAAAATGTTTGTAGATGGCATGATTTAAATGACATTAAAATTAAAAAGTTTAGAAAACAAAGATTAACCTTAGATGAGGAAAAAATATTTTTTGAAAATCTGAATATGATAGGTTATCCTTTGGTCCAAAAAAATGAAAAATCAAATAAAATTTATGTTGTTAAAGCTTTTCAAAGAAAATTTAGACAAAAATTAATTGATGGCAAAACAGATTTTGAGTGTTTATTGATTAGTAAAAGCTTAATAAAACCTAATTAATTAAGCCTTGAAATCTTATTTTAAAATTATAAATTGTTCTTGCCAGATGAACGACTTATCGCTTTAAAACCTTTAAAGAGGAAAGTCCGGACTCTACAAGGATACAGTGCCAGGTAATTCCTGGCGGGGGCGACCCTAGGGATAGTGCCACAGAAAATAAACCGCCATAACATGGCAAGGGTGAAAAGGTGTGGTAAGAGCACACCGGTTCTATTGGTAACAATGAACGCTGGAAAACCCCACTGAGAGCAAGACTAAGTAGAGATGACAATGTGAAAACTAAAAGCCATCCTTGGCTAGTCATCAGGGTTAGTCGCTTGAGCTTAGGAGAGATCTTGAGCCTAGATAAATGGTAAGTTTTAATGACAGAATCCGGCTTATAGTTCATCTGGCATTTTATTAAATTGAAAAATCTCTTAAATTTTAGCGACTTGATTCATCTTTTTTTAATGAGATTTCGCCTGGAAATAGTATTTGTTGACACTTTCTTAAAAACCCATAATATCCCATATATTCCCAAAATGGGAATAAAGGGATTTTATGGTTTATGTTTTTATCGACTTACGAAAACAAATTGGACAAAAAAGGAAGGGTTTCAGTGCCTGCTAGTTATAGATCATATTTATCAAATTTGGGATATAACGGTGTAATTTGTTATCCATCATTTAATAATCAATCTATAGAAGCATGGCCTCAAGATAGAGTAGAAAAAATTTCAAACTCTATAGATTCTTTAAATCCTTTTGAAGAAAAAAGAGATTTTTTTGCAACATCAATTTTATCTGAAAGTATAAATTTACAATTTGATAGTGAGGGAAGAATTTCACTCACATTAAAATTATTAAAACATGCAAAAATTAAAAATAGCATGGTTTTTGTTGGTCAAGGCAAAACATTCCAAATTTGGGAGCCAACAATATTTGAAAAATTTAAGGTCAATGCAAGGAAAAAAGCAAACTTAAATCGAGCTAGCCTTAAATGGGAGCATCAACTAAACAAATAACGGGGGATAATAAAATGACAATAAATTTTAAGGTACCAGAAATAAAAGAGCTTCAGCCAAGATTATTAGTAATGGGAATTGGAGGAGCTGGTGGAAATGCAATTAATGAAATGATTGATAATGGAATGCAAGGTGTTGAATTTATAGCTGTAAACACTGATGCTCAAGATTTGAAACATAGTAAAGCAAAATCTAAAATACAAATTGGTTTAAACTTAACTAAAGGTTTAGGAGCTGGAGCAAAACTCGATATCGGTCAGGCAGCTGCAGACGAGTCCTTAAATGATATAGTGAATATTTTACAAGGTGCAAATATGGTTTTTATTGCTGCTGGTATGGGTGGTGGTACAGGCACCGGTGCCGCACATGTAATTGCAAGAGCCGCAAAAGAATTAAACATTTTAACTGTAGGAGTAGTTACATTACCATTCTTATATGAGGGCCCTTCAAGAATGAGAAGAGCTCAACAAGGATTAGAGGAACTTCGAAGACATGTTGACACGATTATAGTTATCCCTAATCAAAATCTATTCAAAATAGCTAATGAACAAACTACATTTGAAGAGTCTTTTAATCTTTCAAATAATGTTTTAATGCACGGCGTTCAAAGTATAACTGATTTAATGGTAAGACCGGGTTTAATAAATCTTGATTTTGCAGATGTAGAGTCGGTGATGGCATCGATGGGTAAAGCCATGATGGGTACTGGCGAGGCAGAAGGCGAGGGTAGAGCCATGAAAGCAGCCGAAATGGCAATCAGCAATCCTTTAATAGATGACTATACATTAAAAGGTGCCAAGGGGTTATTAGTTAATATAACTGGTGGCAAAGATTTAAAACTTTTTGAGGTTGACGAAGCAGTAAATAAAGTTAGAGCTGAAGTTGACCCAGAAGCTGAACTAATTATTGGTGCTATTACAGATCCAGAACTTGATGGTAAAATGAGAGTTTCGATTGTGGCAACATCTTTAGACGGCCAACAGCCTGAAAAAAAATCAGTAATTAATATGGTTCATCGTATTCAAAATCGAAATCCAGGATATTCTGATTTTACATTAAATAATAGTACAGCTTCCTTTACTTTTTCTAATTCCAACTCAAATCCATTCTCACATGGCGCAAACGCATTCAAACTTGAGGATGAGGTGGTTTCAGAAAATGCTGATAATAATCAATCAATCAATGAGGTGAATGATCAATATAATGAGGAATTATTAAAAAACCAAGCGTCTGAAAATATTTCCGAAAATAAAGCTGAGCAGACTATAGAACCATTTTCAACTTTAACAGAGGACGCATCAATATCTGAAACTCGAAATTCTGATAATCTTAAAGAATTTGGAGTAGACACAAGTGAGCCAGACTTATTTAACACGAGTGAAGAAATTAAAGACTCCGAGGATTTGCTTGGGACCTCAGAAGTTAATGAAGAGGAGGATGACCTAGAAATACCTGCTTTTTTACGAAGACAAAAAAATTAATGTTCTTCGAAAAAATAAATGGAAGCCACCATGGTATCGGATGCTCCAAAACATTATCCGGTATTGCTTAATGAAATAATAAGCATTATTACCCCTCAACGTGGTGGCACATTTATTGATTGCACATTTGGTCAAGGCGGTTATTCCGAGAAAATTCTAAGTTTTAAAAATACATCTGTTATTGGATTAGATAGAGATATTGAAACTAAGAAAATAGCTCAAAGATTATTATCCAAGTTTGAACAAAGGTTTATCTTTAAAAATAAAAGATTTAGTCAACTTAATGATTTGAAATTAAAAAGTAAAAATATAAGAGGTATTATCTTTGATCTAGGTTTTTCCTACACACAAATTAAAAGTTCTGAAAAAGGTTTATCTTTTAATTCAAACGGAGAACTTAACATGCGTTTAGGCCTAAATACTTTTTCAGCAAAAGATGTAATAAATAAATTAAGTAGAAAAGAATTAGAACTGATCTTCAAATTTTTTGGAGACGAGAAGGAGGCAAAAGGAATTTCTATTAAAATAGATAAGGAAAGAAAGAAAAACAAAATTGATACCCAAATCCTAGTCAAATTAATTGAGGATTTTAAAGTAAAAAAAAATTTCAAAATACACTCTGCTACCAAGGTTTTTCAAGCTCTAAGGATTTTCGTAAATAAAGAGGTTACCGAATTAATAAATGGACTTATTTCTGCAACAAAAATTTTAGACAAGGGCGGGGTTCTAGCTGTTGTAACATTTAATTCTTTAGAGGATAGAATTGTAAAATATTTTTTCAAAAGTTT
This sequence comes from uncultured Pelagibacteraceae bacterium, assembly GCA_902518185.1. Taxonomy (GTDB): domain Bacteria; phylum Pseudomonadota; class Alphaproteobacteria; order Pelagibacterales; family Pelagibacteraceae; genus Pelagibacter. Next base: position 193,972 of record CABYFG010000001.1, read on the forward strand.
ATCTGAAAAAAAGAGTGTTTCACGTTATTTACCGAGTGTTGATAATGAAAAAATATTGTTTAATTTGTTAGAAAAAAAACCAATAATTCCATCTGAAAAAGAGATAAAATTAAATCCTCCCTCTCGATCTGCTAAGCTCAGGTATGTTATAAAAAAAAATGATTTTCATGAATTTAAAACAGATATTTTTAAAAAATTTCAACATTTGATTAAAATTGAAAATCTGGGCAACAGGTTATGAGTAAATTTTTTGTAATTTCTTTCATTTTGCTTCTAATCCTTTTTACGGCATTTATTAAAAATTCTACAAAAAAAATTGATGAGGAAATTTTTGCTAAAGAAGAAAATTTAAGATTTTTGAGACAAGAATTTGAAAGCTCAAAATTAGAATTTGAATACTTAAGCTCGACTGAAAAATTGATAAAATTTCAAAAATCTTATTTTGATGATGAGTTACTTCAAAGAAATTTAGAGGATATAAAAATAATAGATAATTCATTAAACATTTTTTCAATAAAGGAGACAAAAAAAAATAATGATTGATAAAGACAAAAGAATTTTATTTGAGGAAAATATTAATGATTTTAAGTTTGATAAAAATAAATCAAATTTAAAGATTACATTTAATAGAATTGCATTTGTATTTTTTGTTTTTTTTATTATTTCATTAATATATTCTATTCATTTAATTCATCTTGGTTCGAGAAAATCAAATTTAAATGAAAATATAAATTTTGAAAATTCTTTAAATAATCTTTATAGAGCAGATATTGTTGATAGAAATGGAAAATATTTAGCAAAAACTTTAGATGCCATAGATATTGGCATTAGTACATCTAAAGTTATAGATAAAAACAAGCTCATTTTAAACTTAAAATATATTTTTCCAAATAAAGATTATAAAAAAATTGAGGTTGATATAGATAATAAAAAATTTTTTTATTTTGAAAAAAAAATTTCAGAAGAAAAATATGAAAAAATTATGAAGCTTGGTGATAAATCTATTCAGGCAGAAAAAAAATTAATTAGAATATATCCAGAGAAAAATTTATTTAGTCATATAATTGGTCAAATTGATGATGATAATAATGGAATTTCAGGCTTAGAAAAATCACTTGATGAAAAGCTAAGAACTAAAAAAGATTCAATTATGCTTTCAGTAGACTCAGATATTCAATCTTTAATAAGAAATGAATTAATAAGATTTAACAAAATTTTTAAAACCATAGGAAGTGCTGCAATTTTAATGAATGTTAATAATGGAGAAATTATTTCATTAGTTTCATTACCAGATTTTGATCTAAATAAAAGAGAGAATTATTCTGATGGAAATTTTATCAATAGAGCCACAAAAGGTGTATATGAATTTGGATCTGTTTTTAAAACATTTACGTTGGCAGCTGCGTTAGACTCTAAAATAATTGAAAAAGATACATATTTTAAAGATTTACCTAAATCACTCACATGTGCAGGATTTCAGATCAATGAGTATGATAAAGAGATACCATCGAATTTAACTGCAGAAGAAATTCTGATTAGATCAGGAAATATTGGTTCTATAAGAATTGCACAGCGTTTAGGTGAGGAGAAATTTAAGTTTTTTTTGTCTGAGTTAGGAATTCTTGAAAAGATCAATTTTGATATTGAGGAAGTTGGTAAACCTATAAAATATTTGTGGGGGAAATGTCCATTAGCAACAGCATCTTTTGGTCATGGTATCACTACAACTTTATTACAACTCACTAAAGCGTACTCAATTATTGTTAATGGGGGATATGATATTAATCCTACATTAATTAAAAAAAAATCAATTATACCCAAAAAGAGAATTTTAAATAAAAATGTTTCTAAAGAAATCTTGCCAATCTTAAGAAAGGTCGTTTCTTCCAAAGAGGGAACAGCTACATTGGCCAATGTCAGTGGATATGAATTAGGTGGAAAAACTGGTACAGCACAAAAAAGTAATTTAGGTAGATACTCAAATAAAAAAATTAATACTTTTATATCAGTTTTTCCCACCTCAAAACCAAAATTTATATTTGCTATAATGCTTGATGAGCCAAAAACAAATAATGAGTATATTTACCACTATAGAGACGGTTCTAACAAAAAATATAAAGGTACACCATTTAATACAGCTGGCTGGACAAGTGCCGAAGTAACGGGACAAATTGTTGAAAAAATTGGGCCAATTTTAGCCATAAAATATAGTGAATTTAAATAGTAGATGCTTCTAAAAGATTACATATCTGGACTAAAAGAAGAGCATAAATCAATTTTTTTTTCAGGAATCGCATCAGATAGCAAAAAAGTGAAAAAAAATAATATTTTTTTTGCGATCAAAGGAACCAATGAAAATGGTAATAATTTTATTAATGATGCTATAAGAAAAGGGGCAAGTGTTATAGTTTCAGAAAAAAAATTTCATAAAAAAAAAAATAATATAGTTTTTTTGCATGTATCAAACGTGAGAAAATTATTATCTAAAATTTCATTTAAAATAGCAAAAGTAAGACCTAATAGGTTGATTGCGGTTACTGGGACCAATGGAAAAACATCAGTCTCAGATTTTTATTATCAAATATTAAATCTCAATAATATAAATGTTGCATCTATAGGAACTAACGGAGTTAAGTATAAAAATAAAAAGAAAAATTTGAAAAACACTACTATCGATGCAATTCAACTGAGCTTGATTCTCAAAGACTTAAAAAAGAATAAGATTAATAATGTTGTGATGGAAGCCTCGAGTCACGGCTTAGATCAAAATAGATTAGATGGATTATTATTTGATATTGGCTTATTTACAAATCTATCACATGATCATCTTGACTATCATAAAAACATGAAGAGATATTTCAAATCTAAACTATATTTATTTGATAAGTTAATAAAAAAAAAAGGCAATATAATTACAGATGCTACAATTTCACAGAAAAGCATAATTAAAAAAATTTGTATAAAAAATGATCTTAAATTTAACCTTATTTTGGATGAGAAAAGAGGAATTAAATTAATATCTCATAAATTTGAAGATGGAAAACAAATTTTAAATATCAAATTTAAAGGCGAAATATTTAATTTTAATTTAAATCTTATAGGTAAAATACAAATTAAAAATTTATTAATGTCAATTTTGGCAGCCTATAAAAGTGGTATTAAATTTAAAAAAATAATTAAAAAATTAGAAAAAATAAAACCAGTTGAAGGTAGACTTGAAAAAGTTGGAAAAATTAAAAATAATAGTAAGGTAATTTTAGATTATGCTCATACTCCAGAAGCGCTACAATTAGCTTTGTTAAATCTTAAAGATCAATTTCCAAATAGTAAAATAAATTTAGTTTTTGGATGTGGAGGAAATAGAGACAGAAAAAAAAGACACAAGATGGGGGAAATTGCATCAAAATTTTCAGAAAAAATTTTTTTGACTGATGACAATCCTAGATATGAAAAACCCTCAAATATAAGGAATGATATCAAAAAGGGAATAAAGCACGACAATTTTTATGAGATACCAAATAGAAAGAAAGCTATTCAAGAAGCAATAATGAGTCTGAACACAGGAGATTTAGTTTTAGTTGCAGGCAAAGGTCATGAAAAAATACAGGATTATGGAAAGAAAAAATTTTATTTTTCAGATCAAAAAATAATATTAAATTCAATAAAAAAAAAGAACAACTCATTATCTGAAAATTTAAAGTTAAATATTATTAAGGAATTGTCTGGATCAAAATTTATTGATAAAAAAAAAATAAACAATATCTCTATCAACTCAAAATCTATAAAAAAAAATGACATTTTTTTTGCGATTAAAGGAAAAAAGTTTGATGGAAATAAATTTGTACTTGAAGCAATTAAAAAAGGATCAAGTTTAACGATCGTTAATCACATCAAAAAAGATTATCCTTTAAAAAAACAAATAAAAGTTAAAAATTCTCTCAAATTTTTAACTGAATGCTCAAGAAAATTTAGAGAAAATATTAATGCTAAAATAATATCGATTACTGGTAGTTGTGGAAAAACTACTGTAAAGGAAATGATTGGATCGATATTAAAAGATATATCAAATACGACTTTTTCTCCAAAATCTTTTAATAACAAATATGGTGTTCCATTAAGTTTATTTAATTTAAAACAGAATGATGACTTTGGAGTATTTGAAGTAGGAATGGATAAAAAAGGTGAAATTGATAATCTTACAAAGATACAAAAGCCTGATTTGGGTATAATCACTAATATTAGTTATGCTCACTCTAAAAATTTTTCAAATATTAAGAAAATAGCTGAGGCCAAAGGGGAAATAATTAATAATATTAGACGAGGCGGTGCAATAATTCTTAATATGGATGATGAATTTTACAATTATCACAAAAACTTGGCTCGCAAAAAAAACCTAGAAATAATTACTTTTAGTTTAAAAAATAATAGTGCTTCAGCTGTGCTTATAAAGATAAAAAAAAAAAATCATATTTATGAATTATTTATAAATTTACATGATCAAATTTTTAGTTTCTACTCAAATAATGTAAATGAAAACAATCTATATAATATTTTAGCAACTATAGTTACCATAGGTTATTTTGCAAATTTAAAAAAATTGAGAAAAAGTATTTTCTTAAAATTTAAAATTCCTAATGGTAGAGGTGATATTTCAAAAATAAGACTAAATGATAAACAATTTTTTTTAGTAGATGAATCTTATAATTCTAATCCTCTATCTTTAAAAACAGCAATTCAAAATTTTGACAGATTAAAACTTAAAAATTCTAGGAAATATTTGATATTAGGAGACATGCTTGAATTAGGTAAACATTCTATAAAACAACATAAATTAATAAGTAAAATTATTAATAAAACTAAAATTGATAAGGTATTTGTAATTGGAAATCATATTAAGGAGACTTTTAAAGGATTGAAGATAAGCAAAAAAGGTAAAATATTTTACAATAAGTTGATAATTTTTGACTTTATTAATAAAAATTTAAGAAATAATGATTATATAATGATAAAAGGTTCTAATTCTACAGGACTACATCGTATTACAAGTAAATTAAAAGAGAGAAATTTAAATGCTCTATGAATTATTATTAAATTACGTTGAAGTTTTTAGTTTTCTAAATGTATTTAAATATATCACTTTTAGAACCGGATTAGCTTTTTTTACATCATTGTTAATTGCTCTTCTAATGGGTGGTCCTATTATAAGATATTTTGCAAACAAAAAAATATTTAATCCAATTAGAGAAGACGGACCTTCAGATCATATTATAAAAAAAATCGGTACCCCTACAATGGGTGGTATCATTATTTTAATAGGTATAATTTTTTCAGTTATCTTATGGGCTGATTTAAAAAACATATATATTTTATTTTGTTTATATATTGTTTCATCTTTTGGGCTTCTTGGTGCTTATGATGATTTTCAAAAAATAAAAAGATCAAGTTCTTTAGGCATCTCATCGAAAGTAAAAATTTACTTACAAATTTTTTTAGCTGTTTTGGGTTTAGTAATTCTATCTTATTTTATTGAATACGAAGAGTTCAAGAATTTATATTTTCCTTTTTTTAAAAACCTTTTTGTAAATCTAAGTTGGTTCTTTATCCCTTTTGCAGTTTTTGTAATTGTAGGTTCTTCAAACGCTGTTAATTTAACTGATGGACTAGATGGATTGGCAACTGTACCGGTAATCTTAGTTGCAGGTTGTTTTGCTTTTATAAGTTATGTGACAGGTAACATTGTTTTTTCTGAGTACCTTCAAATATTATATATTGAGGGCACAGGTGAAATATCAATTTTTTGTGGAGCTATTATAGGAGCTTGTTTGGGATTTTTATGGTTTAATGCACCTCCAGCTAAAATATTTATGGGAGACACTGGCTCTCTCTCTCTGGGTGGTTCTCTGGGAGCTGTTGGAATAGTCACAAAGCATGAGATAGTTTTAGCTATTACTGGTGGTTTATTTGTACTTGAGGCTTTGTCTGTAATGGTTCAGGTCATATCATTCAAACTTACGGGAAAAAGAATTTTTAAAATGGCTCCTATACACCATCATTTTGAAAAAAAAGGGTGGCCAGAATCTACTGTAGTTATCAGATTTTGGATAATTTCAATCATTTTAGCGATGATAGGTTTGGCTACTTTGAAACTTAGATGATGGATTTTTCTCAAAATATCTTTTTAAACAAAAAAATTTTGATTTATGGACTGGGAAAAAGTGGCATATCATCTTTTAAGTTTTTGAAAAAGACCAATAAAGTTTATTGTTATGACGATTTTGACAAAAATATTAAAGATAAAGAAATTAAAAAAAAAATAATAAGCCACGATGAGACATTAAAAACTAATTTTGACCGAATAATTTTAAGCCCTGGAATTAATATAAATAAATGTAAACTATCTAGATTTTTGAAAAAAAATCAGAAAAAAATTTATTCTGATTTAGATATTTTTTACTCATCCTTTAGGAATGACACTATAACAATTACTGGAACAAATGGAAAATCTACTACATGCAAACTATTATTTGAAGTATTTAAAAAACAAAATTACGATGCCAGATTAGTAGGTAATATTGGTTATCCTATTCTATCCTCAAAAAACATCAAAAGTGATACTCTTTTTATCATAGAGGCCTCCTCCTATCAATTAGAATATAGTAAAATTTTTAGATCTAGCAATGTAGTGATTTTAAATTTAGCTGTTGACCATTTAGAAAGGCATAAAACTTTAAATAACTACGTCAAAGCAAAGTTTAAATTGTTGAAAAAACAAAACAAAAACCACTATTCATTTTTAAAAAAAGAAGATCTATTAATTAAAAAACATCTTAAATTAAATAAATATAAATCTAATATTATAAAAGTTGATACAATTAAAATGCACAATATTGAAAAAAAAATTCAAAATAATTTTTTTTTATCAGACAATAATAAGGAAAATCTAAAATTTGTTTTAGAAATAGCAAAGAAATTTAATTTAAAAAAAAAAAAACTAATTCAATCAATTCAAAGTTTTAAAGGTTTAAAATATCGCCAAGAAATTATTTTTAAAAGTAAAAAACTTATTATAATAAACGACTCAAAGTCTACTAGTTTTTCCTCAACAATTAATCTCCTCAAAAACAACACTTTTATCCACTGGCTAGTCGGTGGTATTCCCAAAAAAGGTGATAAATTTAATTTATCAAAGAAATATCATAAGAACTTGAAAGCCTACATTTTTGGAAAAGATAAAAAATTTTTTTTAACGAAATTTAAGAATAAAATTCAAACAGAATATTTCGATAATTTACAAAGTACTGTAAAAAAAATTTTTCAAGTTTTAAAAATAAGAAAGAATAAAAATCAGATAGTTTTGTTTAGTCCAAGTGCAGCATCATTTGACAGTTTTAGAAATTTCGAGGAAAGAGGACTTTATTTTAATAAGTATATCAAAAAATATTTAAATGAGATTAAATAATTCTTTACACATGTTTTATTATAGTTGGTGGAAAAATATTGATAAATTTATCTTATCATTAATTATCTTATTTTTTTTAACTGGATTATTTTTCTCTTTAGTTTCTACCTCCTTCATAGCCTCTGATAAATTGGATACTAATGATTATTCTTTTTTTATAAAACATTTAGTTTTTATATTAATTGGGATAATTATCATTTTTACATTTTCATCATTGAATCAAAAAAAACTTTTTGATTACTCTTTAATTTTATTTTTCGTGTCATTAATTTTTCTTATTTTAGTCCCATTTATTGGAATTGAGGTAAAAGGCTCAAAAAGATGGATAGATCTATATTTATTACCAAGATTTCAACCTATTGAAGTAGTAAAACCGTTTTTGATTGTTTTGATAAGTTTAATTTTAAGTAGCAAGAAATATGCCAATATAAATATTAAATATGTATTAACATTTTTTATAGCTTTTTGCGTTGCATTATTATTAGCTATTCAACCAGACGTAGGACAAACAATTTTAATTTTTTGTGTATGGTCAATCTTAATTTTTGTATCAGGAATTAATATTTTCTTTTTATTCCTTTTGTTTTTAAGTCTGACATTAAGTTTTTCTTACTTAATTTTTTTTGTAAATAAATTTGCTTATATTAAAAAAAGATTATTATCTTTTTTAAATAGCGAGACTGGTACATATAATTTTCAATCAGATAAAGCGATTGAGTCAATAACAAGTGGAGGTTTTTTTGGTAAAGGGATTGGTGAAGGAACATTAAAAAATCGAGTGCCAGAGGCTCATACAGACTATATTATTTCTGTTATCTCAGAGGAATTTGGTGTGATTGCCATAATTTTAATTTTATTCTTATATTTATTATTCACTTACTCAATCTTTAAAAAAGTATTTTTAGAAGCCAGTGAGAAAATAAAACTTGTTTTAATTGGATGCACTTGTCTTATTTTGATACAAGCAATGATACATATTGGTGTAAACATAAGAATATTTCCCACAACTGGGATGACGCTTCCTTTTATTAGTTATGGAGGGTCCTCAATAATAAGTATATCAATTTTATCTGGTATTATTCTAAATTTGACTAAAAGAAAAATAACTTAGAATGAAAAATAATTTTTTGATTTCAACAGGTGGCTCGGGTGGACATACAATTCCTGCAACAATTATTTATGAACATTTGAAAGAAAAAGCCAATTTAATAATAACAACAGATAAAAGGGGGTCAAAATATTTAGACAACAGTTATTATAAATATGTAATTATTGATACTCCAAAATTAAACAATATTTTTCTTTTTCCGTTAAACTTATTAATTATTTTATACCTGACAATCAAATCACTATTTCTACTTATGAATAAAAAAATTAACAAAACTGTTTCTACAGGTGGATATATGTCATTACCTTTGATTATAGCCTCAAAAATACTTAATTTGGATATCTATTTAATAGAACCGAATCAAGTTATTGGAAGAGCAAATAGATTTTTTTTGAGGTATTGTAAAAAAATATTTTGCTACTCTGAAAGTATCAAAAATTTTCCAAAAAAATACATCGACAAAATTGTAGTTATTAACCCATTAATAAAAAAAAAATTTTATGAACAAATTAAAAAAGTAAATAAAAATGAGAAGTTTAATTTACTCATTATTGGTGGAAGTCAAGGAGCTAAAATTTTTGACTCAAATTTAAAAAATTCTTTAGTAAAAATCTCAAAAATAGTACCAATTAAGATTTTTCATCAATCAAATGTGAGGAATATTAAAAATTTAAGTAATTATTACTCAGAAAATAAAATTGAAAATAAAATTTTTAGTTTTGAAAAAGATTTTCTTAAAATTATTCAACAGGTAAATTTATGCATTACCAGAGCCGGTGCTTCAACTTTGGCAGAGCTTTCTATATTAAATATTCCTTTCATTGCAGTGCCTTTACCTTCCTCAAAAGATAATCATCAATTAGAAAATGCAAAATTTTACGATAATAACGGTTGTTGCTGGGTATTAGATCAGGAAATATTTGAGAATAAAATAGAAAAAATTTTACGAAATATAATTGAGGATAAAAGTGATTATTACAAAAAAAAAGATAACTTAAAAAAATTGAATTTAAAAAATACATGGTTAAATGTAAATCAAAAAATATTAAAAAATTTATATGAAAGTTAAATTAGGAAAAACAGAAGTTATTCACTTTATTGGGATAGGCGGCATTGGTATGAGTGGTCTATCTTTGATAATGAAAAGTAAAGGATTCAAAATTCAGGGAAGTGATGCTAGTTTCAATAAAAATGTAGAGAGGCTAAAAAAAGAAAAAATAAAAGTTTTTATTGGCCAAAAGAAACAAAATCTTAAAAATGCAACAATTGTAGTAATTTCATCTGCTATCAAAAAAAATAATCCTGAAATTATCGAGGCAAAAAAAAAAAATTTACCCATAATTACCCGAGGAAAGATGCTTGCACATATAGTTTCTTTAACAAAAAACATTGTAGTCGTAGGCTCACACGGAAAAACTACCACAACTTCATTAATTACCTCCATTTTTCAAAGAACTAAATTAGATCCAACAATAATAAATGGAGGCGTTATAAATTCACTTAAAAATTCTGCAAAATTAGGAACTAGTGATTGGTCAATTTTAGAGGCAGATGAGTCTGATGGAAGTTTTATTCATATTCCAACAACTTATTCAATTATTACAAACACCGATAGAGAACATATGGATTTTTATAAATCTATGGAGAGTTTGAAAAATTATGTTATTAAGTTTATTGAGCAAGTTCCATCATTTGGAAAGTCTTTCATTTGTTTGGATGATAAAATGAATGAAATTTTAATTAAAGGTCTTAAAAATAAAAATTATTATACATATGGAACTAACCCAAAATCAAATTTTTTAATTAAAAATGTCAGATTGAGTAAAGCTTTTTCAAAATTTGATTTAAAAATAAATCTTCCGAGTAAAAAAAAAAGATTGATCAAAAATTTAAAAACTCCTCTACTTGGAATCCATAATATCAGAAATTCAGTGGCTGCAGCTGCAGTTTCATTAACAGTTGGAATCTCACAGGGTGATATAAAAAAAGGTTTATCAAATTTTAGAGGTGTACAAAGAAGATTTAATAAAATCTTTACTTATAATGATGTTAATTTTTTTGATGATTATGCTCATCATCCAACAGAAATTAAAGAAGTTTTACATGGAGTTAAAAAAGTTTACAATGATCATGATAAAGTTTGTATTTTTCAGCCGCATAGAATTTCAAGATTAAAAGATTTAAGAAAAGAATTTTCGTGCGCTTTTATCGATGCAGAAATAGTAATTTTATGCCCAATTTATACTGCTGGTGAAAAAATAAGTTTAGGTTTTAATTATAAAAATTTTGCAAAGGAAATAATAAAAAATTCAAAGGTAAAGTTATTTTTGGTCAATGATATTTTCCAACTATCAAATTTTTTAAAAAAAAATATCTATGGAAAAAAAATTGTAATTGGAATGGGTGCTGGCTCTATATCGAGCTGGATGAGAGAACTTCCTAAATTAATGAAATGAAATTAGATCAATTAAAGGATTTATTAATAAATTTTGGTGAGAATGTAAAATTTAATTATGATCTAAAAAAAAAAAATTGGTTTAATATAGGTGGAAAAACGAAAGTTTTTTTTAAAGCAGCTAATTTAAAGGATTTAATTCATTTTCTAAAAAAACTCAAAAATCAAGAAAAAATATTTATTTTAGGTGCTGGCTCAAACGTATTAATTACTGATGAAGTATTTGATGGAGTAGTAATAAAACTTAGTAAAGATTTTAATAACATATCTCTTTTAGGGGATGATATTTTGATAGCTGGTAGTGGTGTTCTTGATAAGACATTATCTGAATTTGCAATGGAAAATAATCTATCAGGATTTGAATTTCTATCATGTATTCCTGGCACTATTGGTGGAGGAATAAGAATGAATGCAGGTTGTTTTGGGAGTGAGTTTAAAGATATTCTTTTATCTATTCAAGCAATAGATAAATTGGGTAACGTAGTAACTATCCCGAGAAAAAATATAGAATTTGATTATAGAAAAAATAATTTGTCAAATGATTTAATATTTTTAAGCGCATCATTTAAAGGAAAAAAAAGTGAATTTTTGAAAATAAGAAATGAGACCAACAGGCTTAAAACTAAAAAGAATAAAAATCAACCAAATAAAATAAAAACAAGCGGTAGTACTTTTAAAAATCCAATTAAACAAACCGAAAAAAAAGTTTGGCAACTGATTGAGGAGTCTGTGTCACTAGATAAAAGTTTTGGTGACGCATATATTTCAAAAAAACATTGTAATTTTTTTGTAAACAAAGGAAATGCATCATTTGAGGATATGTCTAAACTTATAAACTATGTTAGAGAAACAGTCATGAAGAAAACTGGTATATTATTGGAGAAAGAAATTAAAATTTTAGAATAAATTGAAAAAAAAAATATTAATAATCTCTGGAGGAATTTCAAAAGAAAGGACCATTAGTCTTGCCACAGGTCATCAAGTAGCTAATGAGCTTAAAAAGAATAAATATAAAGTTAAAATTGTTGAACCAAATTCAAAACTACCTGAGACTGTAAAGTTATTTAAGCCTGAAATAATATTTAATGCATTACATGGTCAGTTTGGTGAAGATGGTTATATTCAATCGATACTCGATACGTTTGGAATACCTTATACACATTCTGGCGTCATTCCATCTGCTATAGCGATGAATAAAGATTTGTCTAAAAAAATTTTTATTAAACATAACATTCTTACTCCAAAATACTTTATTTATTATTTTACTGAGTCAAGAAAAGAAATTATTGATAAAATTAAAAAAAAATTCAAATTTCCAGTTGTGATCAAACCACTTAATGAAGGTTCTAGTGTTAATGTTTTTATATGTTCAAAATCAAATTTATTTAAGAAAATAAAACTTTTAAAAAATTATAATAAGATAATGATAGAAGAGTATATTCCAGGAAGAGAAATCCAGGCTGCAATAATTGGTTCAAAAAAACTTGGAGCTATTGAGCTCAAACCAAAAAGAAAATTTTATGATTATCAAGCAAAATATAATTCTAGAGCTAAAACCAAACATTTAATTCCTGTAGATTTAAAAAAGAAGGAATATAGGAAATTAATGAATATAGCTTTTAAAGCTCATAAAATTATAAAATGTAGTGGTGTGACGCGTTCAGATTTTAAGTTTTTTAATGGCAAATTCTACTTGCTAGAAATTAATACTCAACCGGGTATGACTGGTCTTTCTTTAGTACCAGAAATAGCTTCATATCATGGCATAAGTTTTATCAATTTAATTGAACTTATTTTAAGAAATGCATCAACGAAAAAGTAAAAAAATTTTAATTTATTTTTTTCTGTTTATTTTGGTTGGAACACTAAATCAAAAAAATTTTGAAAAAAATAAAGTGATTACAAAAAATGAAATTAAGATTACAGGATTAGAGGGAAAGAATTATTATCAATTAAAAGAGAGTTTGAATTATTTGAAAACAGATAATTTACTTTTTTTAAATAAACCTAAACTTATTGAAATTATAAATTCTAATTCTTTGGTACATAATTTCTCAGTTTTTATAAAATATCCATCTACAATAGATATCAAAATATCAAAAGCTAAGTTTTTGGCTACCATTAAAAAAAATGAAGAATATTTTCTTCTTGGGTCTAATGGAAAGTTTACAAAAACTTATGAGATCCAAAGTAGCTTGCCTATAATATTTGGCGATTTTGAAGTTAAAGAATTTTTTGAACTTAAAAAAATTTTAGATGATAATAACTTCGAATATAAACAAATAAAAAGACTGTTATCATATAAAACTGGAAGATGGGATATAGAAACACATAGTGGCTTGATAATCAAACTCCCAAAGGATCGATTAGAAAATAGTGTAAGGTTGGTGCTTAAAGTTTTGGAAATTAATAAGACAAATAAAATTAAATTGATAGATTTACGTCAAAATAATCAAGTTATAATAAATGACTAATATAGATTTTGAAATATATCTATACTTAAGTAAAAAAAAATTTGCTATTTTTGTGACTGGAGAAAATAACAATAAGCTTTACCAAAAAGAACTAATTATAGATAATTTCTCAAATAATTTAGACTTTGTTGGACTTGATATTTTTTTTAGAGAAAATATTTTTAAAATAGAAAAAATCCTAAAGAAATTTGTTAATAATATTTATGTTATTTTAGATGACGAAAAATTAAATTCTTTTGACATTTCAATTAAAAAAAAGAATAGTGGAGACTTTGTTGAATCTAAAAGTATTAATTATGCTTTAAATGAAGCCAGAGATGATTGTAATAACACTTTAAAAGGAAACAAAATAATACATATAATAATTGATAGTTTTTATCTTGATGGAAAAAAATATTTAAAAATTCCAAATAATGTTTACTGCAAATACTTTTCTTTAGATATTAAATTTATTTGTTTACCTAAAGAATACTGGCAAAATATAAAAAACATTATTGGCAGGTATCATGTTTCAATAAATAGACTTCTGAGCATGCAATACCTTAAATTTTTATTTGCAGATGAAAATTTAGATCTTACTCAAATGGCAAAAAAGACCATGGATGGATATAATCTAAATGAGGTTGTATTAACCTCAAAAAGATCAAAAAATATGACTTTTTTTGAGAAATTTTTTCATTTTTTTGATTGATCTGTATTTTACAGTAACATTAGTTGTTTTTTATTCAAAGAGATAAAGCTTTAAATAGTTGAGTGTCGTATTTAAATCAAAAAACATTAAACTCAAATGTTGAATTCGAGGGTGTTGGTCTACATAGTGGTAAGACAGTCAAGTTGATAATTAAACCTGCTGCACCAAATACTGGTATTATTTTCAAACGAGTTGATATTAAAAATAACAATTTATTATATCCAAATTTTAACAATGTAACAAACACTTCGTTGAATACTACAATTTCTAATGAGCATGGTCTTAAAGTTTCGACTATAGAACATCTAATGGGCGCATTATTTGGGTTAGGTATTGATAACGCGACAATCGAAATAGATAATGAGGAAGTTCCAATTTTAGATGGTTCAGCAAAAATTTTCGTTGAAAAAATTTTAAAGACAGGGATTAAGTTCAGTAAAGTACCTATAAAAATCATTAAGATTAAGAAAAAAATTGAACTTATAGATGGAGATAGGTTTATAACAATTGAGCCATCTAAATTAAGTTTGAATATAGAATTTGAGTTAAAATATGACAATTCTGTTATAGGGAATCCAAAAAATAAAATTAAGGTTTATGAAGATGATTTAACTGAAATTTATAATTCAAGAACATTTTGTTTATACGATGATATTGAAAAAATTAGAGCTAATGGACTTGCTAAAGGAGGAAGTTTAGATAACGCAATAGTTGTGAAAGATAATAAAATTTTAAACGATGGTGGATTAAGAAATTCAAATGAGTTTGTAAACCATAAAATACTAGATTGTATCGGCGATCTGTACACTAGCGGGTATAGAATGTTAGCAAATATTAAATGTTCTCAAGGTGGACATTATTTGACAAATCAATTATTGAGGAAAGTATTCGATAATAAAGAAAATTTTGCCATTTTTGAAATCCAAGAAAAAAATTTACCACATACATTTATTCAAAAAAATCTGCTTAAATCGATAGCATAAAAAATTTTTTCATTTAATAATCTTGATTATGAAATTTATTTCTGCATTTATAATATTTGTTTGTTTACTTACCTTCGGTTGTAAATCGAATAAAGAGGAAAAAATTGTTTTAGATAGCAAAGATTTAGAGTCTCAAATGTCAGAAGCTTACTTGGAGGGATTAAAAGCTCTGGAAGAAGGAGATGTTCTTTTTGCAGCTAAAAATTTTAATATAGTTGAAAATATATATCCACAATCAATATGGGCTCCTAGATCAGTTTTGATGGCAGCATATTCATATTACATTCAGGATTATTATGGTGATGCAATATTTGAATTAAATAGATTCATTAAAAATTATCCTGAAAATGAGAATTCAGCATATGCTTATTTTTTATTAGCGACTTGTTATTATGAATTAATTGTTGATGAAAAAAAGGATTTATCATCAATAATAAAATCAAAAGAATATTATAATTTCATAATAGAAACTTATCCAAATACTGATTTTGCCTTAGACTCAAAATTTAAATTGCTTTTGATCAATAACATTCTAGCCTCAAAAGAAATCTATATTGGCAAATATTATTTATCAAAAAAAAAGTGGATACCTGCAATGAACAGATTTAAAAATGTGATTGAAGATTATGATGAGACAGACTACGTACAAGAGGCTATTCATAGGTTAGTTGAAATAAATTATATTTTAGGTTTAGATGTAGAGGCAAAAAAGTATGCCTCTTTACTTGGATATAATTACCAAAGTAGTGAATGGTATAAAGAATCTTATAAAGTTTTTAATAAAGATTACGTTAACCCCGTCTCTAAAATTAAAAAAGAAAAAGGAAACAAAATTATAAGAAAATTTAAAGAACTTTTTAAATAGGATGAAGATCGTAAAAATAAAGAAAGATTATTTAAGAAGAATTAAAAAATTAACAAAATTTAATGAGAGTTATTATAATAAAAATAAATCTCTTGTATCAGATGCTGATTACGATTTACTTAAAGAAGAAATAATCAATCTTGAAAAAACATACAATTTTTTGGATCATAAAGATTCTCCCTCAAAAATAGTTGGGTACAAACCTTCAAAAACATTTAAAAAATTAAGTCATAAAGTCCCAATGTTATCATTATCTAATGCTTTTACAGAAGAGGATTTAATAAATTTTGAAAAAAAAATAATCAATTATTTAGATGAAAAAAGTAGTTATGAAATTGAGTATAGTGCAGAGCCAAAAATTGACGGTATCTCGGCGTCTTTAATTTATAAAAAAGGGAAACTTATAACTGGTTTGTCTAGAGGTGACGGACAAATAGGAGAGGACATAACTTTAAATTTGAAAACTATTAGTGATATCCCTAAAATTATAACATTAAAAGATTTTCCGGAGGAGATAGATATACGAGGAGAAGTATTTATCAAAAATAGTGACTTTAAAAAGTTATCAAATAAGTTTGCTAATCCAAGAAATGCTGCATCTGGATCTTTACGACAAAAAAATCCTGAAGATACAAAAAAAATTCCATTAAAATTTATTGCATATACTTTTGGATACGAAAAAGGTTTAAAAGTAAAAAATCAAAATGAATTTTTATCTAAATTAAATAAATGGGGATTCAAAATAAATCATTTAAATAAAGTTATAAGTGGAATAAAAAATTTATTAGAAAATTATAATCAAATAGAAAAAAAAAGGAGTGATTTAGATTTCGATATAGATGGTATTGTTTATAAAATTAATGATTTAAAGTTACAAAAAAGACTTGGATTTGTTGCAAATGCCCCTAGATGGGCGGTAGCCCACAAATTTTCAGCTAACAGTGGTATTTCAAAAATTATAGATATTGATATTCAGATTGGTAGAACAGGAGCATTAACTCCTGTCGCTAAAATTAATCCAGTAAACATTGGAGGTGTAGTCGTTTCAAACGCTACTCTTCATAATGAAGACGAAATAATTAGAAAAGACATAAGAGTGGGAGATACTGTTAAGATTGAAAGAGCAGGAGATGTGATACCACACATTGTTTCTGTAGATATTAAAAAAAGAGAGGCAAATTCAAAAAAATTTTCATTTCCTTTAAAATGTCCTTCTTGTGGTTCTCAAACAATAAAAGAATATAATTTTACAACAAAAAAAAAGGATGCTGTAAGAAGATGCTCAACTGAGGGTTTTGAGTGTAAAAAAGTTGCTATCGAAAAGATTAAACATTTTGTGTCTAAAGAGGCGTTTAATATTGATGGGTTAGGAAAAAAAATTGTAGAAAATTTTTACAATCTAAAATTAATTAGATTACCACAAGATATTTTTAATTTAGACTATAATAAAATAGAAAAAATGGAAGGTTGGGGAAATAAGTCAATCTCAAATTTAAGATTTTCAATCAATGCAAAAAAGAATGTTTCTTTTGAAAAATTTATTTACTCTCTGGGCATTAGACATATTGGATTTGAAAACGCAAAATTAATTTCCAAAGATCTTAAATCACCTAAGAACCTATTAACATTAATTGAGCTTAATAAAATCGACGATTTATTGAATATAGATGGAATTGGAGATACACAAATTAATTCAATAAAAAATTTTTTTAGAAATGACACAAATTTTGAGATTTTTAAAAATCTTTTTAATATTCTGAAAATAGAAAATAGTCTTGAAACAAATGAACATGGGCCACTAAGAAATAAAACATTTATGCTTACAGGTAAACTCGAAGGAATGAGTAGGGCTGAGGCTAAATCGTTGATAGAACAAAATTCTGGTACAATAATTAGCAACGTTAATAGCAAGCTCAATTATTTGGTAATAGGAAAAAAACCCACAAAAAGAAAAGTTGATGCTGCCAATGCAATGAAAATTAAGTTACTTAGTCAAAAAGATTTAATAAAAATGTTAAATAAAACTAGCTAACCATCTTCTTTCTACTTTATTAAGATAGTAAAATAATTTTGAGTAAACATTTAAATGATATTTATACAGATAGTCTTTTTCAATTTTATTTAATTCATTATAATTAATCAATTTTTTTTCAATCGGTACTAAAGTTAAATTTTCAAAAAATAATCCCTTCTTATTTCGATCTACAAAAATTAAATTTTCAATTCTTATTCCAAATTTCCCTTTATTATAATAACCAGGCTCATTACTTAAAACCATTCCCTCCTTAAGTTTAACTTTATTAAATTTTGATATTGATTGAGGTCCCTCATGAACATTTAAAAAAAAACCTACACCATGACCAGTGCCATGCTCATAATCAAGGCCTATGTCCTTGAGGTTTTTTCTTGCGAGGTTGTCAATTAAGGCTCCATTATAAAATTTTTTTAAATTTGCAGTTACAACTGCTATATGACCCTTTAACACCCTTGTGAAAATATCTTTCATATACTTTTTAGGTTTTCCAAAATGAATTGTTCTAGTAACATCTGTAGTTCCATAATTGTATTGTCCACCAGAGTCACATAAAAAAATATCTTTTTTATTAATAATTTTAGAGGTTTTCTTTTCTGCTCTATAATGAATTATTGAGGCATTGGCACCCGTTCCAGCAATAGTATTGAAACTTGAAAAGAGATAGCTTTTATTCTTTCTTCTAAAACTTTCTAATTTTTTTTGAGCTTCATATTCAGTAATTTTTTTTTTATTTATATTCTGTATCCAATATAAAAAACGTGTTAGTGCAACTCCATCAATAACATGGCTCTTAATCATGTTATAAATTTCTTTTCTATTTTTGATAGACTTTAAATAATAGATTGGATCCTCTTTAATAAAAATCTTTGCTTTTTCTTTGAATAAATTTTCATAATATAATGAACAACTTTTTTTATCTATAACAATTCTTTTATCATTTAAATTTTTAGTGAAAATTTTAAAATTTTTAATCTCAATCACATTTTCTTTCTTCAATTTTTTTTCTTTAATAATTTTTTTCAATTTAATTAAATTTGAAATACAATAAATTTTTCCAGTTTTACCTATTAAAAGGCGGCAATTAGGAATCGGACTATGTGGATTGTCATATCCTCTTATATTTAATACCCAAGCAATGTTTTCTGGGGCACTAACGAATAAATAATCCATTTTTTCTTTTTTTAAATAAACACAAATTTTTTTAATTTTTTTTAAATGATTTTCTCCTACAATTTTTGTGCTAAGCGAAAAAAAAGGTTTAGGTTTTGGTAAAGTATATTTATTAAATATTGTATCAACAAGATTGAAGTTAAATTTTTTTATTTTTGTCTTCACTTTAAAAAAAGTTTTTAATTGATGAGAAGTAAAAAGTTTTGAGTCAATACCGAGTGATAGATTTTTAAATAACTTACAATTAATTATATTTTGAATATTTATAATATTAAATAAATTACCTGATTCCAATTGAGCTTGGAGAGTATACCTTCCATCCACAAATAAATAATTTTTTTTTTTTAAAATGACAGCATAACCAGCGGATCCACTAAAATTTGAAATTGTTTTAAGTCTGTCTTTTGATGAATATTCAGAAAAATACTCGTCATTTTTGGGAATAATATAACCATCAATGTCCAAAGAGTGAAATTTTGATCTAAGTCTTTTAATTCTTTCACTAATCATTTTATTCTTTTTTGATACCTTATCCATCCAGGACTTCTAATATTGTCATTATCATCAAAATCCTGGTTAAATTCAAAGTCATCAATATTATCTTTTTCCTCATCAAAAAAAGAATTTTTCTCTAGATATTTTTCTGGCAACTCCTCAATAAATCTTGATGCCATGCTATCAATCCAATCACCTTGATAAAATCTGTTCATTGAAAATGAAATATTTGCTATTTTTTTTGCCCTAGTCACACCAACGTAGGCCAATCTTCTTTCCTCTTCGAGTCCACTTTGGCCTTTCTCCTCAATAGATTTTTGATTTGGAAATAATCCCTCCTCCCAGCCGGGTAAGAAAACTGCATCAAATTCTAATCCTTTAGAAGCATGCATTGTCATCATATTAACCTTCTCACCGTCCCATTCTTGATCAACAGATGTAGCTAATGAAACATGTTCTAAAAAACTTTCTAAATTATCAAATTCTTTCATTGCACTTAAAAGTTCTTTAATATTTTCTATTCTATTTTCATTCTCTAAATCTTTTTTATTTTTAAGCATAGCTGAATAACCAGACTCATCTAATATGATTTGTAATAGTTTCACATGATTTTTTTTTTTGATTTTAAGATCATATCTCCATTTGTTCATAAGTTCTAAAAATTGAATTATGCTTGCTTTTGTTTTTGGTTTAATCAAGTTTTCTTCAATCATTCTTTTTGCAGATTTTTCTAAATTAAGTGAATTTTTTTTTGCAAATTTGTGTATAGAATTTAAGGTGTTATCACCAATTGATCTTTTTGGATTATTTATAATTCTCTCAAACGCAAGATCGTCAGTCTCTTGATTGACCAATCTTAAGTAAGAAATACAATCTTTAATTTCAGCCCTTTCATAAAATTTAGTCCCTCCCAAAATTCTATATGGTAAACCAATTTTCAAAAATCTTTCCTCAAATTCTCTTGTCTGAAATATTGCTCGTACTAGAATTGCGATATTGTTAAATGAAAATTTGCTCTTCAATCTTTCAATTTCATCCGAAACTCCAATCGCTTCATCTTTTCCATTTTTGAAGCAATTTAATTTTATTAATTCACCATTTTCCATACTTGTCGTTAGAGTTTTTCCTACTCTATTTTGATTGTGAGAAATTAAATTAGATGCAACAGATAAAATATTTTGGGTTGATCTGTAATTTTCCTCTAATCTGATTACTTTTGTATTCTTATAAACTTTGTCAAATTCTAAAAAATTTTTTATTTCTGCCCCACGCCAACTGTAAATAGATTGATCATCATCTCCAACACAACAGATATTATTATTTTTATTTGTAAGCAGGTGCAACCACTTACTTTGTATAAAATTTGTGTCTTGATACTCATCAACTAAAATATACTTAAAATTTTTTGAGTATATTTCTCTTATGTCATTATTCTTCTCAAGAATTTTAACGGAATGTAAAATTAGATCACCAAAATCACAAGTGTTCAAGTCTATTAGTTTTTGTTGATATATTTTGTAAATTGGCAAGATAGTTTTTTCATAGATATCTTTTTTATTAATAACAACCTCATTAGGATAAAAGCCTTTATTTTTCCAACGATCAATTATAGCTAATATATATCTTGGAGCCAATTGTTTTACATCTATATTTTCTGCTTTACATATATTTTTTACTAATCTTATTTGATCATCAGTATCAATAATTGTAAAACTTGAATTTAAATTAACGGCTGTTGCATGTTTTCTTAAAAGTTTAGCACAAATTGAATGAAAAGTTCCCAACCAACTTATACCAGTGGCACTTGAGCCTAACATACTACTGACTCTTAATTGCATTTCTTTGGCTGCCTTATTAGTGAAAGTCACCGCAAGAATTTGATTTGGAAAAGCTCTCTTTTTTTGAATAATATTAACAATTCGACTAGTAAGCACTTTTGTTTTACCTGATCCAGCGCCGGCTACAATTAATAACGGCCCATCTAGATACATTACGGCTTCTTTTTGCGCTTTATTAAGATTTTTTAAATAATCAGAGTTTACCATTTTAAATAAATAATTATAAGTTGATCAGTTCAATATGCAAAAACATAATTTATTACTTAAAAAAATAAAGAAACAAATTTTCGCAATCAATGATTTGCTAGAAAACTTTTTTAACAAGCTTAAAAATTTAAATCAAAAAAATCTTAAAGCAAAATTTCAACAACATAATAAACTTTTTTGGGGTTTTGGTACACTTGTAATTTTAATTGTGAGTTATTTTTTGGCACCCACAGCCTATGACAGACCAAGAACAAAACAAATGATTAAAGATCAACTTTTAAATAAATATGACATTACAATAAAATTTAATGAAAAAATAACATATTCTTTACTTCCAAGACCACATTTTAAATCTAAAAATTTATCAATTATCAGCACTGATAAAGAAATTGCAAATATAGAAAATTTTAAAATTTTTATATCTATTGATAGATTATTCTCATTTAAAAATTTTGAAATTAAAGATGTAATTTTTAATAAATCAGAATTTTTTTTTAGTAAACAAGATTATGACTTTTTTCATAAGTTCTTAAGTATCGAACCAAGTAAAAATAAGATTGTTATTTCTAATAGTAAGATTTTTTTTGAAGATGAGGATAATGATGTGTTGTTTATTAATAAAATTACTAATGGTAAATTTTTTTACGACT
>CABYFG010000002.1:0-192500 GCA_902518185.1 uncultured Pelagibacteraceae bacterium
TTACTTTTTTTTCAGAAAAAATATCAACTCGAACACCCTGATTGGCTAAAGCTTTGGCTAATGTTAAGCCTGTTAAACTATTTCCAATTATAGAAACTTTCATAATTTTTTTTTAATTTTAACAATAAAAATTAGATGATACAAAGTGGTAAATTTGATTCATTTTATATGGATATTAAAAAAATTGGAAGCACAGTAATTATTTTCACTATTAACCGATTAATTGAGATTATTGGTTTAATAGTCTTTTGTGTTGGCGTTTTGCTTTTACTCTCTTTGATTTCGTATTCACCAGAGGACCCAAATTTTATATTTCCTGAAAATACTAAGATTAAAAATATACTTGGATTTCAGGGAAGCTACATTGCAGATCTTTTTATTCAGTCTGCTGGTTTAATTTCATTTCTAATTCCTGTTACTTTTATTTTCACTGGAATAAATATTTTTAAAAAAAAAGAGATGTTCTTAATTATTGAAAATACTTTTTTTGTTATTGTTTATACCTCTATCGGCTCTTTGTTTTTTAGTTACTATTATAATGCTACATTTGAGTTCTATATTAATGGTAATGGAGGGTTTTTAGGAAATTACTTTAAAAAAACTTTTTTGCTAAACTTAATGAGTCTGTATGGTAATATTTTATATTATTTTCTTATATTTCTAATTTCAATTTTATTTCTTAAAAGTATTAATTTTAATATCATAAACTTTTCTAAACTTTTAAGAAATTTGTTTCTATCACTTGTGGGAAAGAATAATAAAAATTATACTAATAAAAATGAAATTATTAATGAATATATTCCACAAGATGAAATCAAAAATTTAATTCAGAAAGATCTGCCATTTGTGAAAGCAAATACTAATAGAGATAATAATGAGTCTAGATTTAAACTTCCATCCTTTGATCTTTTAAGATTTCCGTCAAAAAAAGAGAAGATAAGTAATGAAAATACTAATAACGACCCCAAATTTTTAGAAAAAATTCTTCTTGATTTTGGAGTCAATGGTATAATCAAAAAAGTTAGTCATGGACCTGTTGTTACTCTAAATGAATTTGAGCCAGCTGCAGGAGTAAAAGTTTCCAAAATAATAAACCTTTCAGATGATATAGCAAGAAATACAAGCTCAGAGTCTGCAAGAATAGCTACGATCCCAGGTCAAAATACTGTTGGGATTGAGCTTCCTAATTCTTTAAGAGAAAATGTTTATTTGAGTGAAATACTTGCACATCCAGATTTTAAAAAGAAAGAAATTAAATTGCCAGTGGCATTGGGAAAGAACATTTCTGGTATAGCGATTGTTGGAGATTTATCTTCTATGCCTCATCTTTTAATTGCTGGAACTACCGGATCAGGTAAATCAGTTTGCGTAAATACAATAATATTATCTCTTTTATTCAGACATGGTCCTGATAAATGCAAATTTATTTTGATCGATCCTAAAATGTTAGAGCTATCTACTTATGAAGGTGTTCCTCATTTACTTTGTCCTGTTATAACTGAAGCAAAAAAAGCTGCATCAGTTTTGGGTTGGGTGGTGAAAGAAATGGAAAGTAGATATAGATTAATGACAAAAGAAGGTGTTAGAAATATAGATGGATACAATACAAAACATCGCCTTCCGATGCCTTACATAGTAGTTGTAGTTGATGAAATGTCAGATCTTATGATGGTTGCTGGAAAAGAAATTGAAAACTATATTCAAAAATTATCTCAAATGGCAAGAGCAGCTGGTATTCATATCATAATGGCAACACAAAGACCAAGTGTAGATGTAATTACAGGAACGATCAAAGCAAATTTTCCAACTCGTATTTCATTTCAAGTAACATCAAAAATAGATAGTAGAACCATCTTGGGAGAGCAAGGCGCAGAACAATTACTGGGAAAAGGCGACATGCTTTATATGTCATCAGCAAATAAAATAGTGAGAATTCACGCACCATTTGTCTCAGACAATGAAATAGAAAAAATAAACAACTTTTTAAGATCTCAAGCTGAACCAGATTATGTTGATGAAATTTTAAATTTTGCTGATGAAAAAGAAATTAATGAAAATTTAAATAGTCAAGGAGATAAAGATGCACTTTATCAGTCAGCCGTTGAAATTATTAAGACAGAAGGAAAAGCTTCTACATCTTTTCTACAGAGAAAGTTGCAGATAGGATATAATCGGGCAGCCAGAATTATTGATATGATGGAAGCTGATGGTATCGTAAGTAAAGCTAATCATGTTGGCAAAAGAGATGTGCTTAAATGAGGAAGTATTTTCTTTTAGTTATCTTCATTTTATTTCCAAATCAAATATTTGCAAATATTAAAGAAAACTTAATTCAAAAACTTAATTCTACAGAAAATATATCCTTTAATTTTGAACAAAATATAAACGGAAAAGTGGAAAAGGGGAAATGTGTAATTAAATACCCAAAAAAAATTTTTTGTGAATATAATCTTGCAAATAAGAAAACTTTAACTTCGAATGGTAAATCAATAGTTGTACAAACTAAGACCAGTTACTACCTTTACCCCTTAAACAGAACACCTTTGGATCTTATATTAGATAAGAATTATTTAATTAATAAAATCAAAAATTCAAAAGAAAGAATTGTAGATAATAAATTTATAAATTTTTATTTTACAGAAAATGATAATGAAATAAATATCTTCTTTAATAAAAATAATTTCAATTTAATTGGGTGGCAAACACTCGATATCTATCAAAACTTAAGCATAACCTATCTCTCAAAACAAATTAAGAATCAAAATATCAAAGATAATTTATTCGATTTACCAAAACAATAAAAACTATATTGTAATAGTTTCTTTTTTAAAGACTTTCATACCCCTCGAAATATAATTATTTAAAGCGTTTTTGTGATCTAATGAGCATGTATGAACCCAAACTCTTTGGGGTTTTTTCAAAAAAGAAATCTTTATTGCAGATGATAGAAGAAAAGAACCTAGATTTTGATTCTGATACTCCTTTAACAATCCAAGGTAAGCAATTTCAACTTCATTTTCTTTAATATGTGATATGATTTCAAAGAAACCAGCAAGATCATTATTATTTTTTAAGACATAAGTTTCAACTTCTTTACTTGAGGTGTACTCTATCCACTGATTTTCAGTCCATATTAAACGATCCACCCAGTGATGGTTTTTTCCAACATTTTTATAAAAAAATTTATTTAATTGAAAATCAGTCGCTTTTACAAGATGTATGTTAAAATTTTTTGGATGATTTTTGCTATCATTTAACTGATTTAAAGAATTAATCTCTAAATAATTTCTTTCTATTTTTTTTTTCACTCGACCATTTTACCAACTTTTTCACCTCCAAATAAATGAAAATGCAAGTGTGGCACCTCTTGACCACCATTCTCGCTAATGTTTACTAAAGCTCTGTAACCATTACCATTTTCCACTGAAATACCCAATTTGTTTGCTACAGTATTAATTCCCTTTAATAGCCCAACCATCTCATCAGGTGAAGCATTCAAGCTAAAATCATCTAAATCAGTATACTTTCCCTTTGGAATGACTAACGCATGAATTTTTTTCTGTGGATTTATATCATAAAAAGATAAAATAAATTCATTTTCATATATTTTTTTACATGGAATCTCACCTCTTAATATTTTAGCGAAAATATTATTTTCATCATAACTCATTAAAGCACTTCCAACTCTGAATTTATCTTTATAATCTTACTTCCTTTGATTATAGCATCTACCTTTGCACATTCATAGTAAGCAAAAGATGTCTCTTCAGCAATTTGTTTCATTTCTAAACATTTTGATTTATTTAAAACAAGTAGATGTTCTATTAATTCAGGTGGATCTCCCAAATACATCATTAATGCTATGACTTCATCTTGTTTCTCAAAATCAGATAATTCCTCTATTTTTGCTACTCTATCTGATACACCTATTTCAAATTCTGTAAATGCTACATATCCTTTGTAAAAAACAAAACATAATATTAATGCAATTATTACTTTGAATTTACTCACTTAGATTTATTTCTGTTTTCCAGTTCCTGCTCTACCTGCTCAATCTTAATGTCATTGGCTTCTAAATACATAATTAAATGATAGAATACATCCGCTGCCTCGTGGATTTTGTTTGAATTTTTTTCAACTGAGTCTATTAATTCATTTATTTCCTCTAAAATTTTTTGTTTACTTAAAGATTTATTAGTTAATAATTTATTTGTATAAGAACCCTCAACTGGATTTCTTTTTCTTTCTCTTGCAAGATTAAAAAGGGTTTCTAATGCACGTAACATTGCTAAATTCTAACAGGTATTCCTTTCGAGTCCAAATATTCCTTTGCCTCTTTTACCGAATATTTTCCATAATGAAATATTGATGCAGCTAGAACAGCGCTAGCCTTACCTAATTTAATACCTTCAACCAAATGATCTAAATTACCCACACCACCTGACGCAATTATAGGAATATTTACTCTTGATGAAATTTTAGACATCAAATCAATATCATAACCAACTTGTGTACCATCTCTATCCATAGATGTTACTAACAGTTCTCCAGCCCCGTTTTCCTCCATTTGTTTCACATACTCTATTGCGTCTATACCACTATTGTTCCGTCCTCCGTGAGTAAACACTTCCCACTTGTCTCCATTTTTTTTTGCGTCAATTGCAACCACAATACATTGAGATCCAAACTTTTTTGAACTATCAATGACAACCTTTGAATTTTCAACCGCAGCAGTATTAATAGAAACTTTATCTGCGCCACAGTTAAGTAATCTATTTATATCCTCTACACTTCTAATTCCACCGCCTACCGTCAAAGGTACAAAACACTTCTTTGAAGTTTTTTCTACCACATCAAAGATGGTATTTCTGTTTTCATTAGAAGCAGTTATGTCTAAGAAACAAATTTCATCTGCTCCACCATCGCTATAAATTTTTGCTTGTTCAACTGGATCACCAGCATCTTTTAAATCAACAAAGTTAATACCTTTAACAACACGTCCGTTCTTAACATCTAAGCATGGAATAATTCTATTTTTAAGCATGTTCTTTTACCAACTCCTCTAATTTGATATCACCATCATAGATAGCTTTACCAACTATTATACCTTCGACATTTTTTAAATTCTTTGCTTTTTTAATGTCATCTATTGACGAAACTCCACCAGAAATAATCACAGGACAATTTGATATTTCAGCAATTTTTAAAGATTCATTAAAATTTGGACTTTGTTTCATGCCATCCCGATTAATATCTGTAAAAATTAATCTACTGACACCATAATCATTAACTTCTTTTAAATAATCTAAAGTTAATTGATTAGAGTTTTCTTTCCATCCAGATACTGATAAATATCCATCTTTAGCATCCAAGCCTAAGGCAATTTTATCAGGAAATTTCTCACACGACTCTTTTAAAAAATTTTTATCTTTTATTGCAGCACTCCCTAAAATAACTTTCTCAACACCTACATCGATATATTTTAGAATACTATCCTGCTTTCTGATGCCGCCACCTATCTCAACCTTTAAATTGAATTTAGTAACTATATCTTGGATAATATCTAGATTAACTGTTTCTCCAGTTAAAGCCCCATCAAGATCAACTATGTGTAAATTTTCAAAACCATGATCCTTAAATTTGCTAGCTTGTTCAATTGGAGATATTTCGTACACGGTTTTGTTATCAAAATCTCCTTTAACTAACCTTACACACTTTTTGTCCTTAATATCTATAGCTGGAAATATTTTCATTTATAAACTTATAAAATTATTAATTATTTTAAGACCAATCTTATCACTCTTTTCAGGATGAAATTGAGTACCAAAAATATTTTCTTTTTCAACGGAACAAACAATGTTTGATGAATAATCAATAGTTGCTGAAATCACATTTTTATCTTCTGGAATAAATTCATAACTGTGAACAAAATACATATGAGAATTATTGTTTATATCTTTGAAAATCTTACTATCTTTAATTATATTAATCTGATTCCATCCAATATGGGGGAGTTTAAATTTTCCATTTTGATTATCTATTTTTGAGACTTTGCCTGCAATCCAACCCAATCCTTTTGTTTCGGTTTCTTCATAACCGATGTCAGCAAACATTTGCAATCCGACACATATACCAAGAAGAGGTTTTTTATTAATCATTGTAAGTTCGTTCAGTATATCTGTTAGGCCATCAATATTGTTTAAAGCATCTACACAGCTTTTAAAAGAGCCCTGCCCAGGTAAAACCACTTTATCACTTGATTTAATCTTATTTAAATCTGAGGTAACCTCGATATTTACTTTATCTTTAGCAACTTCCTTAAAAGAGTTTATTACTGAGCTTATATTGCCCGAATTATAATCAACAATTGTAACGTTCATTTAACTTATAATGAGCCTTTAGTGGATGGAATACTCTTTTTATTTCTTGGATCCATCTCTAAAGCAGCTCTTAACGATCTTGCTAATGCCTTGTAGCAAGACTCGATTATGTGGTGGCTATTATCACCATAAATATTTTCAACATGTAATGTAATACCTGCAGATTGAGAAAATGCTTGAAACCATTCTTTAAATAGCTCTGTGTCCATTTCACCGAGTTTCTCAACTTTTAATTTTACTTTCCAAATCAAATAAGGTCTGTTTGAAACATCTATCGAAACCCTAGTTAATGTTTCATCCATTGGAATAACTGTATGGGCATATCTTTTTATACCTATAAATTTTTTTGCTGCTTTTTTTAAAGCCTCACCAATTGCAATACCTGTGTCCTCTGTTGTGTGATGAAGATCGATATGTGTGTCTCCTTTTGCTTTAACTTTAAGATCAATCAATGAATGTCTTGATAATTGCTCAAGCATATGATCTAAGAAACCAATACCAGTGTCAATTTGGTACTTACCTTTACCATCAATATTAACTTCAACATTGATGCTTGTTTCTTTTGTTTTTCTAGATACTTTTCCTTTTCTAGCCATATATTTTAAATGGTATACATACATAATCCTACTATATCAATATTAGTATGAACACTTGAAGTATCAAAAATAATTACCATTTATTGAGTATGACAACAATTGTACTAGTCAGAAAAAATAATGAAGTTGTAGTTGCTGGTGACGGTCAAGTAAGCATGGGAAATACTGTAGTAAAAAGCACTGCTTCAAAAGTGAGAAAAATTGAGAAAAGAGATGTAGTTGCTGGTTTTGCAGGATCTACTGCTGATGCTTTAACTTTATTTGAGAGATTAGAGGGAAAATTAGAAAAACATGCGGGAAACCTTTCGAGAGCTGCTGTTGAATTGGCAAAAGATTGGCGAACAGATAAATATTTAAGAAGATTAGAAGCGTTAATGGCTGTTGGAGATAAAAGTAATAGTTATATTATTTCTGGAACAGGAGATGTTTTGGAACCAGAGGGTGATGTAATTGGAATAGGATCAGGTGGAAACTATGCCTTAGCGGCGGG
This sequence comes from uncultured Pelagibacteraceae bacterium, assembly GCA_902518185.1. Taxonomy (GTDB): domain Bacteria; phylum Pseudomonadota; class Alphaproteobacteria; order Pelagibacterales; family Pelagibacteraceae; genus Pelagibacter. The sequence goes on from CABYFG010000002.1 coordinate 7,467, forward strand.
AAAGGTTTTAATGGAAGGCAATATGTCTGCTGAGGAAATTGCAAAAAAAGCAATTAAAATTGCCGCAGATATATGTGTTTTTACAAATGATAATGTTAAAGTTGAAAAAATATAATGGATAATTCAAACGTCACAAAATTACACCTAAAAGATAAGAATCAAAAAGAAGAAGCTTCCTTAGTAAGCTCGTTATCTCCTAGAGAAATAGTTTCTGAGCTTGATAGATTCGTTGTAGGTCAAAATAAAGCTAAAAGAGCTGTTGCAGTGGCATTGAGAAATAGATGGAGAAGACAGGCCTTAAAAGGAGAAATGAAAAATGAAGTTTTGCCGAAAAATATTTTAATGATTGGTCCAACAGGTGTAGGAAAAACAGAAATTTCTAGAAGATTGTCAAAGCTCGCTGAAGCACCATTTGTTAAAGTAGAAGCTACCAGGTTTACAGAGGTTGGATATGTAGGACGAGATGTAGAGCAAATTGTTCGAGATTTAATAGAAATAGCAATTTCTATGGAGAAAGTAAAAAAAAGAAAAGAAGTTTTTGCTAAGGCTCAAAAGCTAGCTGAAGAAAAAGTTTTAGATGCTCTTGTTGGTAAAAAAGCAAGTCTTGCAACAAGAGAAAGTTTCAGAAAAAGGCTCCGAAATGGTGATCTAGACGATAATGAAATTGAAATTGCTGTTAGCGATACTGGAAATAATAGTACTTCATTTGAAATTCCAGGAATGCCTGGTGCAAATGTAGGTATGATAAACATTGGTGAGATGCTTGGAAAATCAATGGGTGTTAAAGAAAAAAAGAAAAAAATGACAGTGAAAGAGTCGCATGAAATATTAATTAATGATGAGTCTGATAAATTAATTGAACAAGATAAAATTATAAAAGCAGCAAAAGTTTCAACAGAAAATAACGGGATAGTTTTTCTAGATGAGATAGATAAAATTTCCGGTAGAACTGATAGAGTTGGTGGGGATGTATCAAGAGAGGGTGTGCAAAGAGATTTATTGCCTTTAATTGAGGGTACTACAGTGAATACGAAATACGGACCAATTAAAACTGATCATATCTTATTTATTGCATCCGGGGCTTTCCAACTTGCAAAACCATCAGACCTGCTTCCTGAACTCCAAGGAAGACTTCCAATAAGAGTTGAGTTAGAAGCCTTGACAAGTAAAGATTTTAAAAAAATTCTTAAAGAGCCAGATTTTAGTTTGATCAAACAATATGTTGCTTTATTGAAGACTGAAAATGTTGATTTAGAGTTTTCAGATGACGGTATTAATGCAATTGCTAACATCGCTTCTGAAGTAAATTCAACAGTTGAAAACATAGGTGCAAGAAGACTTCACACTATCATAGAAAAAATTTTAGATGAGATAAGTTTTACTGCGACTGATAGAGCTGGTGAAAGAATAATTATAAATAAAGATTATATTGACAAAAACCTTGACAATTTAGTTAAAGATACTGATTTATCTAAATTTATTCTCTAATTTTATTTTTTTTCAAAAAAATATAAAAAGAACCTTCTCCACCATCTTTAATCCCAGCGTTTTCGATTTTATTTATCAATTTGATTAAATCTTTATTGTTATTGATATACTCCGGGATAGAGTATTTCAAAATCCCAAAGTTTTTTGAAACATAAGGATTTTTTTCATTGTTTGAGTGAATACCTTTACCTGTAATAACTATAATTTTATTTACTTTTTCTGAATAGCATTTATTTATAAATTCCTCTATTACTCTATTAGCATTATCTAATGTATAACCATGTAAATCAATAGTCTTTGTTCTTAAAATTTCTTTACGTGTTGATTGAAGATCTTTGTTAGGTAATTTTTCTGATCCAGATGTAAAGTTTTCCCAATCTTTTTTATCTTTGTCTGAGATATCGTAAATCAATTAGGTTAAAATATTTACAAGCTGCCAATTAGGATTAGGTGATGTAGTATCTCTTGAAAAAACCCAAGTATCATAGATTTTCTTAATCTTTTCAGGATCTCCAGAAACAATTTTTTTTTCTTTATCTCTAATACAAGTAATCACCTCAGCAATAAAATCTACTGTTACATTAAGTATATTCCCAATTTTTTTATGCTCTTTAATATTTGCAGAATTTAGTCCTATAAATGTAATTTCAGCGTAGTGGCCTCTATTGCTTCTTTCTTTTAGAGCTTGATTGAATTGGTCGAAAACTTTCTTGCTTAAAAGAGGCTTACTGTTAGTCAACTTATTATCATCATCACTAAAATCTGTGACGATAGTCTCATAGGCTATCTTGGCGCCATTAAGAAATTCTTTTTTTGCAGTTTCATCAAAGTTTTCAGTTTTTTTAAAACTTTTTTCTCTTTGGACATTTTTTATTATTTCTTGAAATTGCGCAGGCGCTTTACCCTCAAAACCTGTTTTTTTTCCCAAAATGCCTCTTAATCTTAAAAAGATAAAACCAGCAATCATTGCTAATAATATGATATCTATATATTCGAAACTGTAATTCATCTACTAATAGTAATTACTATGTTGATTAATTTCAACCAACAATTACATTAAAGACAAATGAACACACTATTATTATCTATTATTCTAGTTCCAGTAGTTGAAATTTATCTGTTTATAAAAATTGGAGCTAAAATTGGTGCATTCAACACTATCCTCTTGGTCTTTATTACAGCTTTTACAGGAATTTTTTATGCCAGATATGAAGGTTTAAATACATTAAAATCTGGTTTCTCTCAAATGATTAAAAATCAAGTGCCAGCCTACGAAATGCTTTCCGGTGCAGCAATTGCTTTTGGAGCTTTACTTCTTATTATACCTGGTTTTGCTACTGACGTCCTAGGATTTTTAATCATATTTCCAATTACTAGAAAATTAATTTTTGGAAAAGTCTCAACAAAATTAAAAGATAAAAAAAAAATAAAAGAGGATTACATAGAAGGTGAGTTTGAAGATATAGAAAGTGATGATGAAAGAAAATTTTGAAATTCTTGCAAAATTTATAAAAGATGCATCAAGTGAAACTGCAGATGTGGAAACCTATTTATTTGTTAAAGACAATATATCTAAATATTTACTTAATATAGATATAAACTCTAGAGTGCTTAAAAATAAACTCATTGAAATAAATACTACCTTAAAATTTGAGGATAAAGAACCTAATGAGAAAAAATCTTACTACGAAATTATATATACAACTGTAATAAAGGTTAATAAAAAAATTAAAGAAAAAAAAGAACTAGAAAAAATAATTTTATGTGATGTACCAACAAAAATTTATCCAGAATTAGAAAGGTCCTTTATGAATTTGCTTAATAACTCCGGACACCCTGATATAAGATTTGAAAAAAAAGTAGATTTTTATAAATTATATAACGATAGAATCACTTAAATAAATTTTTTTTAAGATTATTTTTTAAATAAATTTTGTGATTATCTAATTCCTCTTGAGTAATATCAACTATCTTTTTACAATAAACACTCTTTTCATTATAATTTGTTTTTCTAAATTTTAGATCTTGGTTTTGAAAATTTAAAGTTGGTTCTTTCTGATCAATCAAATTAATGTAAACCTTAGACAATAAATCACAATCAATTAATGCAGTATGTAATTTTCTTTTGGAATTATCAATTCTATATCTCTTACATAGAGCATCTAGGCTAGATGAAGATCCAGGAAACTTATTTCTTGCAAGGATTAAGGTATCAACAATTTCATTATTAATAATATCTCTACCTAGAATTTTAAGCTCATTATTTAAGTGAGATAAATCAAATTCTGCATTATGGATTATCAATTTTTTACCATTTATGAAATTTAAAAATTCATCAACTACATCGACAAACTTTTTTTGGGTTGATAAAAAATCATCAGAATAACCATGTATCTCAAATGCTTTTTCTGAAACTTTCCTCTCTGGATTTAAATAATAATGAAAATAATTTTTGGTTGGAATTAGATTTTCTAATTCAATACAGCCTATTTCTACAATTCTATGACCCTCTTTTACTGAAATACCCGTTGTTTCTGTATCTAGTACGATTTCTTTCATATCAAGTTTTTTAAAATTTCTTTCACCCTAATTTTAACAGAATTTTTCTTAAAATTGTTTTTTATTATAAACTGAGATCTTTTTTTTTTTAAATCGTGCGATAGTTGAATTTTTTTAAAATTATTTAATAATTTCATATTAAAATTTTTTCTTTTTTTTAGTCTTTTTAAGACTTCTGATTTTCTAGACTCTACGAAAATTAATATATCTTTTTTTTTATTAATTTTATTCTCTAGTAATAATGGCACATCTAAAACTACAATTTTTTTATGTTTATTTCTTTTTAGAAAATTGTGCATTTTTTTTCTAACTTCACAATGAACGATTTCTACAATTTTTTTTAAATTTCTTTTATTTGCTAATATTGCATCTATAATCTCTTCTTTTTTTATAGGGAAAGTATCAAAATAAAACGGAAGTTTGCTCTTCAATTTTTTAAAAACTTTTCTGTTATTTTTATAAATTTTTGCAACTTCTAAATCAGCATTAAATACAGGGAAACCAAAACACTTAGCCACGTATGTTTTACCAGCACCTATATCTCCTATGATCCCTATTCTCTTCATTTATCTAAAAATTTTTTTAAATCTTCTGTAACTGCTGGTTTTATATTATGCCATAATTTAAACGCTTCGAAGGCTTGGTAAATAAACATCATCTTGCCATTAGAAACTTGACAGCCTAACCTTTTTCCAGTGCGTAAAAAATTAGTTTCTTTTGGATTGTAAATAACATCATAAAAAAACTTTTCTTTGCTTATATTATTTAGATCTAAACCTATTTTGTCACCTTTGCTTAGCCCCAAACTAGTAGCATTAATAATCATATCGAATTCTGGTAGCTCTCCCCAATCAACTATACTTATTTTTGAAAAATTCTTTTTTAAATTTTCAGCTTTTTGCTTTGTTCTATTGCTCACTATTATTTTGGAAACACCCAGTTTTTGTAATGAATAGATTATTGATGGTACCACACCCCCAGCTCCCAAAATAAATATTACTTTATTTTTTAAATTAAATTGAATTTCCTTTAAACTTAACTCAAAACCCTTTATGTCAGTATTATGGCCTACTAATTTTTTATTCCGCATATATATTGTGTTTACAGACTTAGTAACCTGAGACTCCTCACTCAGTTTATCTAAAAAAGGAATTACATCACTTTTGAAAGGAACAGTAATATTTACTCCATTTAATTTATTCTCTTTAATTTCTGAGATAACCTCTTGGATTTCATTTTTGTTTATTTGTCTTCTATCATAATTTGCATCAATATTATTTTTTTCAAACCAATAATTGTGTAGTTTGGGTGAAAGAGAATGTTTGATTGGATTCCCGATTACTAGATATTTTTTCATTTATAATTATTCAAATATTTTTTAATTTTTTCAACTGGAAGTCCCATTATTGTATTTTCGTTTCCATCAATACTTGAAAAAAGTTTTCTTCCTTCCCCTTCAATTTGATAAACATTATAAGCATATAACACTTCATCCGGAATTTTTTCCAAATATTTTATTAACTCATCATCTTTCATTTTTTTCATAGTCAACAATGCTTTATCAGTGTAATTCCACACCATAAATCCGTTTTTAGATATACAAACCGAACTAATCAAATAATGTTTTTTACCATTGAGCTTCTTTAAAATTTCTAAGGCTTCATTTCGATTATTGGGTTTTGATATAAGTTCTCCTTCTAGATCAATAACACTGTCTGCACCCAAAACTAGATTGTCATTAAAAGATTGACTTACTTTGTTAGCTTTTAATTCAGCTAAATTTCTTGATATAATTTCTGGTGAAACTTTTTCTTTAAGTAAACTTAACTTTACAACATCTTCATCAACATTTGATGGTTTTACTTCATTTAAAATATTATATTTATCGAGAATCTTTTTTCTAACTTTACTTTTAGAAGCCAAAATAATCTTAGGCATTGTCTTTATAAATCTCGTATATTTTAATTACTGAAGCTGCGGTTTCTTCTACAGATTTTCTTGTTACATCAATAGACGGCCATTTATATTTTTTAAAAGTGTCTCTTGCCATGTTCACTTCCTTTCTTATTTCCTCTAGATCTGTATATGATTTATTATTATTTTCCTTAAGAGAGTTCATTCTATTTTTCCTAATTTCTACCAGCCTATCTGGCTCAGTATTTAATCCAATTATACATGAGATTTTAGGATTTTCCTTTAATGCCTCCGGTAAAGAGTTTTCGTTTATTAAAGGTATGTTAGAAGTTTTAAAACCTTTGTTAGCTAAAAAAATGGCTGTTGGAGTTTTGCTTGTTCTGCTTACTCCTAAGAGGATTATATCAGAATCTTTTATTTCTTTTACGAGATTTCCATCGTCATGGTTCATTGTAAATTGAATAGCCTCTATTCTTTTATAATAATCTTCGTCAAGAGCATATTGCCCGCTTGGTTGATGTGAAGCTTTTTGATTCAAAAGTTTTGAGAAACTTAGTATTAATTCACCCAAAACTCCAAAACATGGAATTTTTTTTATATCACTTTTTTTTGCAAGGTATTTGGCTAAGTTACTATCAACAATTGAGTATAATATTATAGAGTTTTTTTGTTTTTCTGCATTTTCTAGAATTCTTAAAATCTGGTTTTCTGTTCTCGTAAAAGAGTAGGTGTGTACTTTGTAATTAATGTTTTTAAATTGAGCTTTGATAGCTATAAAAATACGGTCTAGAGTTTCACCGGTTGCATCTGATATAAGATAAATTTGGTATAAATTACTCATGTATAATATGTGTATATATTTGTACTATTTTTATCATATTAAATATTTTTCATATTTTAAAAATTATGTTGTAAAACAATGCTTTTATTAACAAAATTAAACATGTTAAAATCTCCAGTAATCGTTTGGTGTATTTAGTTAATAAGCTTCAATTTTGCGTATTTATTTATTAAAATTTAAATTCTAAATGTTAACAAACTGTTTATAAAATGTTTAATAAATTTAATCACCATTATTCGCAGATTATACTAATATTACAATTAATTATATTTAACTATTAACATGTCTCCAATCGAAGAAGTAATAGTAAACAAAAAAAGTGATATTAAACCTATTTGGATAATGAGACAGGCTGGGAGATATTTACCAGAATTTAGAGAGATAAGAAAACAAAATCCTGATTTTATTAAATTATGTCTTAATCAAAAATTATCAAGCGAGATAACTTTACAACCCTTAAAAAGATTCAATTTAGATGCTGCAATAATTTTTTCTGATATTTTAATGTTACCATATGGTTTAAATCAAGTTGTTGAATTTAAAAAAAATGTAGGTCCATTACTTGGTAACTTAGATTTAAAAGAAATTTCGAATATTGAAGAAGTTAAATTTATAAAAAAACTGTCTCCTGTTTATGAATTAATTAAAATAGTAAGTAACTCCCAATTTACCAAAAATAAAACTACTATAGGCTTTGTTGGGGCACCGTGGACTTTATTAGTTTACATGATTAATAAAAAATCACCAAAATTAAACCTTAATGAAAATTTTTTTGAAGACAAATATTTAATTGATAAAGTTCTTAAAATCTTAGATAAATTTTTAAAAATTCACATTAAAAACCAGATTGATAATGGTGCCCAGATAATTCAAATTTTTGATAGTTGGGCCGGTCTATTAAAAGAAAAAGATTTACCCCACTACATTTATGATCCTACTTTAAGCTTGGTTAATTACACGAAATCTTTAAATGTGCCTGTTATCTGCTTTCCAAGAGGTATTAGAAATTACAAAGATTATTGTGAAATTATCAAACCAGACACAATCTGCATTGATTATGAGGTTGATCCGGTAAAGATTAATAAAGAGATAAAAATTCCTGTTCAAGGTGGAATGGACCCGAAGGTTTTGCTTTCTAATAAGGAAATTTTAAAAAAAGAAACAATGAAATATTTAAATATATTTAAAGATCATCCATATATATTTAATTTAGGGCATGGCGTTCTTCCAGAAACGGACCCCAATATGATGGATTATTTAGTAAAAACTGTGAAAGATTATTAATGGAAAAAAAAACAATACACCCATTAGTTAATTTCGGAAAGACAGGAGTTTTAATTGTTAACCTTGGAACTCCTGACTCAACAAGTTGGTTTGATATAAGAAAATATTTAAAAGAATTTTTATCAGACAGAAGAGTAATCGAAGTTAACCCGATAATTTGGCAAATCATATTAAATGTTATTATATTAACATTTCGGCCATCAAAGACGGCCAAGGCTTATAAAGAAATTTGGATGAAAGACAAAAACATTTCTCCTCTTTTGCATTATACGCAAAGGCAAGCGGAAAAGCTTTCAAACTTAATATCTGAAAAAAACTTAATAGTAGATTATGCTATGAGATATGGAAATCCTAGCATAAAAAGTAGAATTGTAAATCTTCATGAAATGGGTTGTGAAAGTTTAATAATTCTCCCACTTTATCCTCAATATGCTGCGGCAACCACTGCAACAGTCTGTGATGAAGTATATAGAACTCTTATGAAAATGAGATGGCAACCATCATTAAAAATAGTGCCACATTATGAGTCGGATCCCTTATATATAGAAGCGCTCGTGAATTCATTGAATAAAAAAATAAAAGAAATAAATTGGAAACCAGATTTGATATTAGCTTCTTATCATGGAATACCTCAAAAATATTTTGATAAAGGCGATCCTTATCATTGCTATTGTCACAAGACCACGAGACTAATATCAGAAAAGCTTACTTCAATTGAAATTAAGACAACATTCCAATCTAGATTTGGTCCTGAGAAATGGCTTCAACCCTACACAGACAAAACTTTAGAAAATTTACCCAAAGAAGGTAAAAAGAATGTTTTGGCCATATGTCCAGGATTTTCCTCAGACTGCGTCGAAACTTTAGAAGAAATCCAAATCCAAGGGAAAGAGAGTTTTTTAGAGTCCGGTGGAGAAAACTTTGATATGGTGCCATGTCTGAATGATAATGACGATCACATAAATTTATTAAAATCTCTAATTCAAAAAAACATTTGATCAATGAACACTTACTTACTTTTTAAATCGTTACATTTGATATCTGTCATTTCTTGGATGGCTGGATTGTTATATCTTCCAAGGATTTTCGTTTATCATTCTCAAAACAATACTCAGCCAATTATATCAGATGTGTTTAAGGTTATGGAAAGAAAATTATTTTTTTATATCATGACACCAGCAATGATATTATCTTGGCTATTTGGCTTGCTACTTATCCACGAAATAGGATTTGAAAAACTTGGACAAATTTGGATGATTTTGAAATTGATATTTGTGGTTATATTAACAATTTATCATTTTTATCTTGGTCGTATTTTAGGACAGTTTAAATTAGACCTTAATACACATTCACATAAATTTTATAGATTTATAAATGAAATACCCACATTATTGCTCATTTTAATCATTTTTGTTGTGATTTTTAAACCTATCTAGGGTTGCATATTTACAAATTGTATATATATTTAAATTATTATTAAGTCCTTAATAATTCTAATCATGAACATACAAGAACTAAAACTAAAATCATCCGAACAACTTATTACTCAAGCAGAGGAGCTTGGTATAGAAAACGCAAGTACATTAAGAAAGCAGGAAATTCTCTTTGCAATTCTTAAAAAGGTCGCTGAAAAAGAAGAAATTACAGGGGCTGGCGTTTTGCAACTGCTTCAAGATGGATTTGGTTTTTTAAGAGCAATGGAATCAAACTATCTTCCTGGTCCTGATGATATTTACGTAAGTCCAAGTCAAATAAGGAAATTTGGTTTGAGAACAGGAGATACCGTTGAAGGCCCTGTTAGAGCCCCGAAAGAAGGTGAAAGATATTTTGCATTATTACAAGTTAGTAAAATAAATTTTGAAGAACCTGATAAATCTAGACACAAAATAGCATTTGATAACTTGACCCCTTTATATCCAGATAAACAACTAGTTATGGAAGTCGAGGCAACAAAACCAGATAAAAAACAGGATTTAACACCAAGGTTAATAGATCTTGTTAGTCCGATTGGAAAGGGACAAAGATCAATTATTATTTCACCTCCTAAAGCAGGAAAGACAATGATTTTACAAAGCATCGCAAATTCAATAGCAAAAAATTATCCAGAGTGTTATTTAATTGTGTTGCTAATAGATGAGCGACCAGAAGAGGTCACAGATATGCAAAGGACTGTGAAGGGCGAGGTTATTAGCTCAACTTTTGATGAACCAGCACAACGACATGTAGCTGTTGCTGAAATGGTTATAGAAAAAGCAAAAAGATTGACTGAACATAAGAAAGATGTGGTTATACTTCTTGACTCAATAACAAGATTAGGAAGGGCATATAATGCTGTTATACCAAGCTCAGGAAAGGTTTTAACGGGTGGTGTCGATGCAAATGCATTACAGAGACCAAAAAGATTCTTTGGTGCTGCTAGAAATATCGAGGAGGGTGGATCTTTAACTATAATCTCTACTGCTTTAATAGATACAGGAAGCAGAATGGACGAGGTTATATTCGAGGAATTTAAGGGAACTGGTAATAGTGAAACTGTCCTTGATAGAAAAATCGCTGATAAAAGAATCTATCCCGCTATAGATATCACAAAATCCGGAACAAGGAGAGAAGAGTTGTTGTTTGATAAAAATGATCTTCAAAAAATGAATGTTTTAAGGAGAATAATTGCACCAATGGGAACTATGGATGCTATAGAATTTATTAATTCAAAACTAAAAGATACAAAAAACAACTCTGAGTTTTTTAATTCAATGAACAAACCTGCTTAGTATGACTATTGATCTTAATCAAGATCAAAAGATTAAACTTAAAAGACTTTTTGAGAGTAAAAATTATTCAAAGTTCGAAGCTCAAATTGAAAGACTTGGAAATTTTGAGGATCTTCCTATTTTTTTAAAAATGGGATATGCAGGTTCAAAAACAATAAATTCCAAGTCTAAGAAAAAAGATTTTTTAAAGGCGTCTATTATTTTTGAGAAGATTTACTCTGATGACAATAAAAATTTGGACGCTTTATATAATTTAATATTATCGAGCTTGAAAGCTGAGGTATCTATTTATGTTTTGAAACATCTAGATAATTTTTATAAATTAAATAAAAAAAATCCAAAAATAGTAGAGGGTTTAGCTAGAATTCATTTCCAGTTAGCAAACATGGATTTATCTGTAAAATATTTTAGTGAGCTTGTAAAATTAAATCCAATTTACACAATAGATGGCGGAAGACTATCGTATTTAGCATCTATGAATTATTCTTCAAATATAAGACAAAGCGATTATTTTAATGAATGTAAAATATTGTCTAACAAATTTGAGGAATATTCAAGCTTTCCGACATACAAGATTGAAAACAATAAAAATCAGAGATTGAAAATAGGTTTTTTGTCAGCTGATTTTAAAGATCATTCTGTAAATTATTTTTTAAAAGATATTATTAGTAAAATTGATAAAAAAAAGTTTTATTTAATTGGATTAAGCAATCTCGATGCATCAAAGCATCATAAGATAATCACAAAGTACTATCAAAAAAGTTTTGATGAGTGGTTTGATATATTTGATTATTCAGATAAAGATTTAATAGATTTTATAAGATCTTTAAATATTGATATTTTAATTGATTTAAATGGTTTTACCTATGGCAATAGAATCAATGTTTTTGCTGCTCGATCTGCAAAAGTCCAGATTGGATGGTGTGGATACAATAATTCTTTGGGCATAAAAAATATGGATTATTTAATTGCTGATAAAAATCTTATTAAAAAAGAGGAGCAAAATTTATATAGTGAGAAAATAATTTTTTTTCCTAAAATATGGAATGCAATGTCAAAACCAGAAAATTTACCCGATGTAAATGATTTACCTTTTAAAAATGATAAAAAATTTAAGTTTGGTTCTTTTAATAGTTTTAAAAAGATATCATCAGATGTTATAAAAGTTTGGTCTAAAATTTTAAGAAATTCAAATTGTGAATTATATCTTAAAAATTCTAGTGGTTATAATAAAGAACTTTATGACAATCTAAAAAAAAAATTTGAAAAAGAAAAAGTTGATTTAAAAAATATCTTTTTTTTAAAAAGATCTGAAAAAAATGAGTTTATGAAGGACTATCATAAGATTGATGTTGCTTTAGATACCTTTCCATATCCAGGAGTGACTACTTCATTTCAAGCATATTTGATGGGTGTCCCAGTTTTGACTATGAGAGGATTTAATTTTAATTCCAGATGTGGTGAAAGTATAAATATTAATCTAGGTTTAAACAAATTTATTGCAAAAAATAATGAGGATTATTTTAAAAAATCTATAGAATTACAAGAAAAAAAAAAATTAATTCATTTAAGATCAATATTAAGAAAAAAAGTTTTAGATTCTCCACTCTTTGATACAGATAATTTCTCTAAAAATTTAATGGCTGTTTTTAATAAAGTTGTAAAAAGTTAAAATAATTTTACACGAGTAGAAAGTTGAAGATATAATATTTAGATGACAATTTATGCACTATCTACAGGCCCCGGTGTATCAGGAGTGGCAATAATCAGAGTCTCTGGACACAACGCATCGGAGGTAATAGAATTAATCACCAATAAGAAATTACCTAAACCTAGAGTTGCAACACTGCGAAAAATAAAAAAAATTAAAACATCTGAGCTTATTGATGAGGGCATAATTATATGGTTTCCTGCTCCTGAGAGTTATACAGGCGAGGATATGGCTGAAATACATATTCATGGTGGCAAAGCTGTAATTTTGGCAGTCCAAAATGAAATATCAAAAGTCGAAAATTGCCGTATAGCAGAACCTGGAGAATTTACAAAACTTGCTTTTCAAAATGGAAAGATAAATTTGTTAAAAGCTGAGAGCGTTGCTGATTTAATTGCAGCTGAAACAGAAATTCAAAGAGCACAAGCTATTAAAATAATGAAAGGTAAGTCCTCAGAAAAATTTAATGAATTGAGAGAAAAATTATCGAAAATTTTATCTTTTATTGAGGCAAAAATAGATTTTCCTGATGAGGATTTACCCGAAGAAAATCTAAAAAAAATAAAACAAGATTCTTTATATGTTTTGGGCGAGATAAATAAAATTTTAAATGATCAGAAAGTTGGAGAAACAATACGTGAGGGTTTTAAAATTGCAATTTTAGGTCCAACTAATGCAGGCAAATCAAGTTTACTAAATAATCTATCAAACAGAGAGGTTGCTATTGTTTCCGAAATTGCCGGCACAACAAGAGATATCATCGAAGTGCACCTGAATATAGACGGTTATCCAGTTATTATTTCTGATACTGCAGGCATTAGAGACTCGAAAGATGAAATTGAAAAAAAAGGTATTAAGCTATCTTTAAAGAAGGCTGAAAATGCTGATTTAAAATTAGTCGTAGTAGATGCTGAAAATGTTGATTTAAAAGGGTTTTTGACTGATTTGTTGAAAAATAACGCGATATTAGTAATTAATAAGTCGGATCTCCTAAAAAAAAAATTAGAGCCAGAAATTCTTAAATTTAATCATGTTTTAATTTCATTAAAAAATAATGTTAATATAGATGCGTTAATCTCAAAAATAAAAAGAAACCTTAAAAATAAATTTATAACTCAAGATGATATTCTAATCACTAGAGAAAGACACAGACTACATTTAGTACAGTGCGCAGATTATTTAAGAAATTTTTCAGATAAAAATGATAAAAAAGATTTTGATAAAGCAGCTGAGGATTTGAGATTGGCGACTAGACATCTGGGAATGATAGTTGGAACAGTTGATGTAGAGGAAATTCTAGGCAATATTTTTAACGATTTTTGTATAGGAAAATAAATAGTATATTAGCCTATTTTCATCTCCTTTTTTTGAGATTTTATTCAATGATTTAGACCTTTAAGATAATAATTCAAAACTTGTAAATATTTAAATCAAATATAAATTCTCGATATGAAAAAGAATTTGTCTTTTGATGTTGTTGTAATTGGTGGAGGACATGCGGGTTGTGAGGCTGCAGCGGCATCCGCAAGACTTGGAATTAATACAGCCCTATTCACTCATAATAAAAATACTATAGGAGAAATGTCATGTAATCCCGCGATTGGTGGTTTAGGCAAAGGTCATTTGGTCAGAGAAATTGATGCTTTAGATGGCGTAATGGGTGAGGTAGCTGATAAATCTGGGATACAATTCAGATTACTAAACAGAAGCAGAGGTCCAGCTGTGAGAGGACCACGAACTCAATCTGATAGATCACTATACCGTAAATTTATGCAAGAAAAACTATTAAACTACTGTAATTTAAGCGTTTTTTCTGATCCTGTAATTAAATTTATTTTCTCAAATAACCAAATAAACGGATTTATAACATTACAAGGTAAAAAAGTAAGTTGTAGTAAGTTAATCCTTACAACAGGTACATTTTTGAATGGTTTAATACATATTGGTAATGAGAAAACTCCTGCTGGTAGATTTAACGAAAAACCTAGCACAGGTTTGAGTGAACAATTACAAAAATACAATTTCAATATTGGAAGATTAAAAACAGGCACACCTCCGAGATTGGATTCTAGAACTATTAATTTTGAGAATTTAGAAAAACAATTTGCAGACGATGAACCTTATTTTTTTTCTTTCCTAACAAAAAAAAATTTTAACAAACAAGTCTCGTGTTCGATGACTTACACAAATAAAAAAGTTCATAGGATTATTCAAAAGAACTTATCTAAAAGTGCCATGTATTCTGGAAGCATTAAAGGTGTTGGTCCTCGATATTGTCCTTCAATAGAGGACAAAGTAGTTAAATTTGCAGATAAGGCTAGACATCAAATCTTTTTAGAGCCAGAGGGGCTAAATGATTATACTATTTATCCGAATGGTATATCCAATTCTCTACCTAAGGTAGTACAGCAGGAAATACTAAATAATATCAATGGTTTAGAAAATGTCAAGATAATAAGACCGGGATATGCCATTGAATATGATTATATTGACCCTAGAGAGCTTTTTTTAACATTAGAAACGAAAAAAATTAAAAATTTATATCTTGCTGGTCAAATAAACGGAACAACTGGTTATGAGGAAGCGGCTGCTCAAGGAATTATTGCAGGCATCAATGCTGCTCTTTCTATAAAAAATATGGAGCCTTTTATTCTTGATAGGTCAGATGGATATATAGGAGTAATGATAGATGATCTAGTAACTAAAGGCGTTGCTGAGCCTTATAGGATGTTTACATCCAGGGCTGAGTATAGATTAAGCCTTAGATCAGATAATGCAGATTTGAGGCTTACCAATAAAGGAATTAAGATTGGTCTTATAACCAAAGAGAGAAAAGAACAATTTGAGGATAAATTTGTAAAGCTAAGTAAAATTTCTACTCAAATGTCTACTTTGAATATTTCTCCCTCAAAAGCCGATAAATTTGGAGTTAAAATCGCTAAAGATGGAGTTTTTAGATCTGCTGCTGAAATTTTAACTCAAAAAAATGTAGATATGAGAAAAATTAGAGATATTTGGCCTGAAATCAATGATTATGGTAGCGAGATTGATGAGCAAATTGAAATAAATTCCCATTATCGGGGGTACTTAAAAAAACAGAAAGCAGATATTTTAGCGTTCAAAAGAGATGAAAACTTAGTAATACCAGATGATGTTGATTATGATAGATTTTCAGGCCTTTCAAATGAAGTAAGAGCAAAATTTAAGGAAATAAAGCCTAAAACCTTAGGCCAGGCCCTGAGGATAGATGGTATTACTCCGGCAGCAGTATATATTTTGTTGTCACATGTTAAAAGAAAGTCTATTAAGCATATAGCTTGATGGATAGTAATTTTTTAAATTTTTATTCTAAATTTCCAAAGTTAAATGTTTCACGTGAAACGTGTAATCAATTTGAAAATTTTGTTAGTTTTATACAAGACAGAAACCACAAAATAAACTTGATTAGTAAAAAAAATACTGGAAAAAAGCTTATTAGAGAGCGTCATATTATAGATTCTGCACAAATTATTGATTTTATTGATTTAAATAGTAATACAACCTCAGATTTAGGATCAGGAGCTGGTTTCCCAGGATTGATTATAGCAATATTGTTAAAAAGATTAAATCCAAAAATGAGAGTAAATCTTTATGAAAAAAGTTTTCACAAGAGTATTTTTTTAAACGATGCCTCAAGAAAACTAGACCTAAATACAAAAGTGATTCGAAAAGATATATTTGTAACAAAAAACATAGAAACGGGAACAATAATGTC
This sequence comes from uncultured Pelagibacteraceae bacterium, assembly GCA_902518185.1. Lineage (GTDB taxonomy): Bacteria > Pseudomonadota > Alphaproteobacteria > Pelagibacterales > Pelagibacteraceae > Pelagibacter. The sequence continues at coordinate 23,786 of CABYFG010000002.1, forward strand.
TAGGGCGTTTAAACCCCTGCCTGTTATTTTGGAATTAGTAACCCAAAATTTTAAAAAATATAAAAATTTAATTTTGTTTATGGGAAGTAATGGAAGAAAAGTTTTTCAAGAAACATTAAAAGAATGGGAATTAGATTATGAGGAAAAAAAAAGTATAACAAATGAAGAATCATTTTTATTAAACATAAGAAAAATTAAAAAAAAATTAATATGAAAATCATTTCAATTATAAATCAAAAGGGTGGAGTTGGAAAAACTACAACTGTAATCAATTTAGCATCAGCTTTATCCCAAGTGAATAAAAAAATTCTAGTTATTGATTTAGATCCGCAGGGAAACGCTACAACAGGTTTAGGATTATCAAATACTGAAGGCTCAGAACAAACAATATATGGCATTTTGAACGGTAGTAAGGAAATTTCAGATGTAATTAAAAAAACTAAATTCCAAAATTTAGATGTTATTACCTCCAATGTAGATCTTTCTGGTATAGAAGTTGAAACAGCGGGTGATAGCGATAGAGCATTTATTTTAAACATCAAATTAACCGCGTATTTAAACAATTCTAGAGGAATTTATGATTATGTGCTAATAGATTGTCCTCCCTCCCTGAGTCTTCTAACCGTAATGGCTTTGGTGGCTTCTAATTCTCTTTTAGTACCATTACAAACTGAATTTTTTGCTTTAGAAGGTTTGACACAGTTAATGAAAACAATAGAACGCATCAAAATTAAATTAAATCCAAAATTAAACATTCAAGGTATACTTCTGACAATGTATGACAAGAGAAATAAGTTATCGTCTCAAGTTGAAGATGAAGCAAGATCTTATTTCAAAGATAAAGTTTATCAAACAGTTATACCAAGAAATGTTAGGTTATCAGAGGCGCCATCTCATGGTGTCCCAGTTTTGATATATGATAAGAATTGCCCAGGAAGTAAGTCTTATTACAACTTTACCGATGAGTTTATTAATCAAGAAAATAAAGTAGGGAGTGCAGCTTAATGAATACTATTAAAAAAGGCTTAGGTAGAGGTTTGTCATCATTAATTGGGGAAACTAAAGTCGTAACTAGCATAAATAAATTGTCCTTAAGTGAAATCAAGCCAAATCCACATCAACCAAGAAAGGATTTTGACAAGGAAAATCTTCAAGACCTTACAAATTCAATTAAGGAAAGAGGAGTAATCCAACCAATTATTGTTAGAAAATCTAGTTCAGGTGATTCAAAGTATGAGATCATTGCTGGAGAAAGACGATGGTTAGCTGCTCGTAAAGCTGGACTTCATGAAATTCCAGTTGTGATAACAGATGTTGATGATTTGAAATCATTAGAATTTGCTATAGTTGAAAATGTTCAAAGACACGATCTTAACCCTTTAGAGGAGGCGCAGGGATATAAAAGATTAATAGATGAGTTTTCGTATGATCAAGAGAAAGTATCGAAATTTATAGGCAAAAGTAGAAGTTATATAACAAATTGTTTAAGGTTACTTAATCTACCCTTAGATGTACTAAAATTAATCGAAGAAAAAAAATTGTCTTTTGGTCACGCAAAAATCTTGGTTGGTTTAGAAAATGCATTTTTTGTTGCTAATAAGATCATTGAAAAAAAATTGTCAGTGAGACAAGCAGAGAATTTCGTTCGAATCTTTAAAAAAAAGCCTGAGAAGGGGAATATTTTAAAAGATCCAAATATAAAAAATCTTGAAATGTCAATATCTGAAAAAACAGGTTTAAAAGTCTTAATTAAAAATGAAAAAAAAAATAAAGGAACAATAACTTTTTCTTACCACGATAACGACCAGCTAAATAAGATTATAGATATTATCAAATCTTATTATTAATTTCCTTACTTTGGCTGATGATAAAATCTAAAAGTATGTTTATAGAATTATTATGGTTTTTTTTAATTAATAGCTCAGTTTCATTTATATTATCAATTAATTTTTGGGTACCTCTTAAAGTATAGTTTTTAATTTGCTTTTTAACTATATCAACATCTTTCCAAAACACCGGTGGTTTTACCAACTTTAAAGCATGTTCAACATTATTCTTTGAATTAATTATATCATTGATATTAAGCAGTCTTTTTGCCTTAGCTAATAAGGTTCTTATTATTATAATTGTATCCTCAGTTGAAAAATTGTTATCATTAATAATATCTAGTATTTTCTTTTCATTTTTTGCTAAACAATTGTCTGCTAGTTCACTGAAGGTATTATTTTCACCCATATTAGTAAGTTTTAAAATATCTTCTTGCTTAATTTGTTTTTTATTTATGATGAAGCTTTCTATTTTCTTAATTTCATTATTTAAAATTCGTCTGTTACCATTAGCTCTGTTTATTAAGATGTTAATAATTTCTTGTGAAACTTTTATTTTGTTTTTTTTAAAAAAATTATCAATGATGTAAAATAAAGACTGGTAATTATCTGCATAAAATGGAACACAAACAAAAGTGCTATTTTCTTCGAATAATAATCTTAATTTGGATTTTTTATCAAGTTTATCAGCAATTAAGATTATAAAAATATCTTTAAGTTTTTTTTCAACTATTTCATTTATAGTAGGTGTAAATTTGTTTGTTATTCCAGTTAAGATAATTAATTTTTCATTTTCAAAAAAAGATTTATTTTGAATTTTGTCAAAAAGGTCATTTGGGTTTTGTAGAACTGATGTCTCATCATATTTATAAATATTACTATCAAATAACCTTTTGAAATGATTATTGATTATTTCATTTTTTAATCCCTCGTTTTCACCGTAAAATAAATAATAATTGTACTTTTTAATTTGAATTTTATTAAATTCAAAGTATTTGTGAATCATTAAATTGATCCTAAACTGTTGTTGATTTTAAATACGATTTGATCAACAAGATTTTTAAGTAATATATCTTCATATTGCTTTAATTCAAATTTACTTTCTGCGGTACTATAATCTGTTTTTTCAGTAAATTTAGCTCGATTTATCATTTCACCATTTTCAAAAACTTCGATTTCTATTGAGATAATCATTTTAAAAGTAAGAGCAACATTAGAAATATCTTTAGAAGTTGTGTATATGTCTATTTTGCTTGTAGAATTTATCTCATAAATTTTTGGTGAGTTATTATTTTTTTGAAGTCTTGTAAAATTTTTATCTAATATTCTGTTGATTTTATCATCACCGTTTAATTCATATTTTGAAATATAAAAATTGTAATTGTCTAAATTATCTGCAATTTTATATCCACAAGAAGATAAGACAAAAAATACTATTACTAAAAAAAAATTTTTCATCTTTATTTAATTATAAAATTTATTATTCGATTGGGAATAAATATTTTTTTGTTTATTTTTTTTTTCATTATAAAACGATTTATTCTTTCATTACTTTCTAATATCTTCAATAACTCATTTTCTTTTATATCTTTTTTCACATTAACAATTTCTCTTTTTTTCCCATTAATTTGTACCACTATATTAATTGTCTCATTTTCAAGAAATTTTTTATCAGCTTCAGGCCATAAGTTGTCATTTTTAATAAATTCTGAAATCTCATCAAAACACTCGTTTGTTAAATGAGGAAGAAATGGACTTAATAATTTTAAAATTTTTGGATAATTTTCGATTAAAATTTTCTTATTAGTTGGATTATTTATTTCTTTGTTTAAAAAATTATACATTTCATAAAAATTTGCAACAATTACATTATACCTGAAATTTTCTAAATTATTTGTGATTTTTATAATTAATGAATTGATATACTTTGAGATGATTATATCATTTGAACCAATTTCGTTTTTTTTTATTTTTTCTATAATTTTTTTATGAAGAACCCACAGCTTTTGAATAAATTTATATGATCCTTCAATACCTTCATTAGACCACTGTACATCTTTTTCAGGAGGACTATCAGACATGATAAATAGTCTTACGGAATCAGCTCCATAGTTTTTAATTATTCTTTCAGGGTCAATTGTATTTTTTTTTGATTTTGACATTGATTCTGAGGGGCCTACTTTTACTTCTTTATTATTTAATATTGAGAAAAATTTCTTTCCATCTTTTGAAGATACTTCATCAGGACTTAACCAATTATTTTCACCATCTCTATACGTTTCGTGACAAACCATTCCTTGAGTAAATAATCCTTTAAAAGGCTCATCAAAATTAAATTTTTCACTTTTAAATTTAAGGGCTCGAGTAAAAAATCTTGAATAAAGCAAATGCAAAATAGCATGTTCTACACCTCCAATATATTGATCTACAGGCATCCAATAATCAATATCCTCTTTTTTGAAACCGTATTTCTCTTCTGTTGGTGAACAGAATCTTAAATAATACCAAGATGAGCAAACAAATGTATCAAGTGTGTCGGTTTCCCTTCTTAACTTTTTTCCATTTATCTCAATATTCATCCATTTTTTTTCAAAATTAAGTGGATTTCCTCTCGAATTTAGATTTACGTTTTCTGGAAGTTTTACGGGTAAATTTTCTTTGGGAATTGTTATTACTTTGTCATTCTCATCATATGCAACTGGAATAGGACAGCCCCAATATCTTTGTCTAGAAACTCCCCAATCTTTAAGTCTAAAATTTATTTTTTTTTGCCCCAATTTTTTTCTCTCTAAAATCTCTATTGTTTTTATGATAGATTGCTCTGGCACTTTTAAACCATTCAAGAAATCTGAATTAATTATAGTTCCTGGGCCGGAAAAAGCTTCTTCTTTTACTCTAAAAGAGTCATCTTCATTATTTGGTCTAACAACCGTTTTAATTTCTAAATTATACTTTTTTGCAAAATCAAAATCTCTCTGATCGTGAGCAGGACAACCAAAAACAGCACCGAAACCGTAATCCATTAAAACAAAATTTGCGAAGAAAACTGGCACTTTCTGACTAGGATTTAGTGGATTTATAGCTAAAAGATTTGTTTTAAATCCAATTTTTTCACCTATTGCAATTGCTTCTTCTGTTGTTCCTGTTTTTGAGCATTTATCTTTAAACTCCTTAAAGCCCTCGTCGTTTTGAAAATATTTAGATATTTCATGATCAATTGATAGAGCTAAAAATGAAAAGCCAAATAAAGTGTCTGGTCTTGTTGTAAAACATTTTATTTCTTTAACAGGTAAATCACCCTCCGTTTTAAAAGAAATCTCACAACCAAAAGATTTACCAATCCAATTTTTTTGCATTACTTTAACTTTGTTAGGCCATTCCTCTAATTTATCTAGACCATCTAAAAGTTCTTGGGAAAATTTTGAAATATTAAAAAACCATTGATTTAATTTCTTTCTTTCGACAATAGCGCCTGAACGCCATCCTTTGCCATCTATTACTTGTTCATTAGCTAATACAGTTTGATCCACTGGATCCCAATTAACATAATTTTCTTTTCTATAGACTAAACCTTTTTCATATAGCTCAAGAAAAAAAAGTTGCTGGTGTTTATAATAATCCTCTGAACAAGTAGAAATTTCTCTTTCCCAATCAATTGATAAGCCGAGTCTTTTAAGTTGAGATTTCATTACAGAAATATTTTTATGTGTCCAATGTTTAGGATCGAGATTATTTTCTCTAGCAGCATTTTCTGCTGGCATTCCAAACGCATCCCACCCCATCGGATGTAATACGTTAAATCCACGCATAATCTTATATCTAGCTAACACGTCTCCAATGGTATAATTTCTTACATGTCCCATGTGTATTTTTCCTGAAGGATATGGAAACATTTCTAAAACGTAAAATTTTTTTTTGTCTTTGTTAACTAAAGTTTTATACGTTTGATTTTTTTCCCAATATTTTTGCCATTTTTCTTCAACCAAACTAAAATTATATCTATCCATAAATTATTTAACTTTATTAAAAAAGATTTTTTTTAACAAAAGATTTTGATCTTTTTTTTAATCCTTACCACTCACTGATTGGTAGGGATCATCTGGAATTTTTTTCCTATTTTTCTCAACCTCTTTTTGCGTTTGGATTGTTTTTAATTCTGCAGCTTTACGTAAGATTGCTAACTTAAGCTCCTGGCCAATTGTATCTTTATTGTTAACAGTTGTTGAACAGTTGTTTAGATTACTTGGATTACAGGTTTTATTATATACCGTAATTTTTAGTCCATCTGCTCTAATCTCATTTGATAAAAATTGAACCATAATTTTAATTGAATCATTTTGAGTTTCTGTGTCGTTGTACCAATCTGTTATAATCACCCCGCCACCATAATCGACATTTGCAAAAGGCATAAAATCAAGAATATCAACTGTTGCTCTCCACATCTCATTTGAAGTAGCAAACTCAAACTTGCCAGAGCCTTTCATGCCAAGCTGTCCAAATTTAATTCTTCTTCCCTCTTCAAGGTTTTTTTTTACTCTTTCTTTTGCATTGACTGGAACTTTCCTTGCATCAGTTTTCTTATAAATACCACATTGATTTAACATTAAAAAAATGACACTTAAAATGGTCGTTTTAATTAAAATGTGACTGAAATCCTTTATATTCATGAGTTTTTTTTAAATTTTTAGTTCTAAATCATAATAATTCAATACTTTTAAATATGTGATATTTATGCAACAGTATTTCTTAAAATTATATGAAAACCTAATATTTGCAATTAAAATTTGCATAAATTGCTAAAAAGTCAGCTCATAATTAATTAATTAATTAAAGAAAAGGAGTAATTATGAAAAAACTAACAAAAATTGGTGTATCAGCTCTAGCTGGTTCACTAGTTGCTGCATCTGCACAAGCGGGTGAGTTAAGCGCAAGTGGTACTTGGGAACTTACTTACAAGTCAGATGACAAAGCAAACGTTGGTAACCCTTTTGGATCTAAATCAGCTGTAACACTTAGTGGTTCAGGTGATGTTGACGGTTTAGGAACTGCATCATTTTTAGCAGTAATAAATGACAACAGTCCAGCAGGTTACGCGTCACATGAAATCTCATTAGATATGGGAGACATGGGTACATTTGGTTTTGACCAAGGTGTAGGTACATATGGTGCTAGCACAATCGATGATAAATCACCGACTGCTTGGGAAGAGTCATGGCACAATACTGCTAACTCATCAGGTGGATTAGTTCACTCTGGTGGTTCAACGGGTGTATTAGGTTATTCAAATTCAGTAGGTGGATTTGATGTATCAGTAGAGTACGCTCCAGCATTAACATCAAACGACAACGGAGACGGTGCTGCAGGTGGTGATACTACATTAGCAAACGGATCAAATATTAACTTTGCTATCAATAACAGCTCGTTAATTGATGGTTTAGTATTTGGTGTGGGTGCTGGTGATTCTGAGTACGACAACAGTGTAATCGTTGGTGCTGAGGATGGATCATCTGTAGTTGGTTATGCAAACTATACGTTTGGATCAATTACTGCTGGTATAACTTTATCAGAGTCAAATAATGTCAGAACCGCTGCAACTGGTGCTAACGAAGGTGGTAGAGAAGTTGAAGCTTACGGTATCGCAATGGCTGTAAATGACAGTTTATCAATTTCTTATAATGAACATAATATGACTTATAAGAAAAATGGTTCAAATGCTGATGTCGAGCAAGAGTCAACTGGTATTGCATTGTCTTACACTATGGGTGGAGCTACTTTAGCAATCCAAAACAACTCGCAAGATAACACTGGCGGAACAGCTGGAAGCAACGACGAGATTACTGAAATTAGTTTATCATTAGCATTCTAATTTTAAGTAACCAAATTATTTAAACGGCCCTTTTATAGGGCCGTTTTTTTTTGCTCAAATGATATTTAAAAGATAAAATGATTAAATGGGCTTAAACAATGAAAACTTTCAAGCTAAAATAGATGAAGCTTTAACAAGTTTCAAAAAAGCAAATTATGAAAAATCAATTCAAAAATTAAAAAATTTAGAGCAAAGTAAAAAACATTTTCTAATAAATTGGTATCTTGGACACTCATATTTTAGATTAAATGATTATCAATCAGCAATTGAAAATATAGAAAAATCAATAAAACTTAAAAAGCCTGACAAATTGAACTTAAGTTTTTTAGCTGAAATTTTTTTACGAACAAATAATTATAAAGATTCTATAAGATTATTCAAACGAGTTTTAAAATTTGATAAAAATAACCTAAATTCACTATTTAATCTTGCCCGTGCACACTTAGATATTGGTGATCTAGATGTAGCAGAAAGATATTACAATTACATAATAAAGAATGATAGTTCGAACTTCGAGGCTTGGTATGAAATTATAAGATTGAATAAAAAATATTTGACAGATGATCTTGTTAAAAAAATTGAAAAAAAAGAAAATTCATTAAACAAAAAGGACCATAATTATATTTTTGCAAAATTAATTCTTGCTGAAAAAAATAAGATAGAAAAAGACTATCGGACAGAGCTAATTAACCTTTTGGAAGCTCATAAAAATTTCTATAAATCAAAAGAAAAAGTAGCCAATCAAGAATTTAATTATTTTACTAATTTGTTACCTAAATTTATATCAAATATTAAAAAGACCAATGTTAAGATAAATTGTGATCTAGAACCTATTTTTGTTATGGGGCTACCAAGATCAGGAACTACTTTAGTTGAAAAGCTTATTTCATCTAATGAAGAGGTTAAACCGAGTGGTGAGACAGGAGTATTGAGCAAAGTTTTTTATGCGAAAAATATCATTAAAAATTATGAATCCAGTAATTTAATATCTAATTTTAATAATGAAAAAAAAGATTTTGAAATTTTAAAAGATGCAATTTTGAAACAATATGAGCAATTAAATATTAATATTTCTCAAAAAAAAATTTCAGATAAATCTATAGAAAATTTACTTTATATAGATTTGATAAAAATAATTTTTCCAAAAGCTAAGTTTATTTACTGTAAAAGAAATAAATATGCTAATTTTCTAGGAATATTGAAGGTTTTTTTACCAAATTTATTATGGACGCATTCCACAGTTAAAATTATTCAAATGATGAATTTTTATGAAAATAAAATCAAACAATTAATAAATGAAAAAAAAATTCAAATTAAAATTATTGAGTTGGAAGAACTTTCTAATGACCCAATCTCAGTTTCTAAAGATTTATATAATTTTTTAAATTTAAATTGGAATGAAAAGATTTTAGATAATTATAATGATGATAAAAATTTTATAAAGACGGTGAGTAATTTACAAGTAAGAAAAAAAATCAGCAAACATGATTTAAAATATTTAGACAATTATCTTCCTTTGTTAAATAATATAGGAATTAAAGATTTAATTTAATTTAGAGAAAAGATCATTTAATTTCTTTTCGTAAACTTTATACTTTTCAATTGATGTTTTATAAATAGGTTTATTAGCTTGATTAAAGCTTACAGTTTTAATCGGATTTTCACTTTTGTAATATTCTAAGCACCTTTCCTCCCAATTTAAATCACATTTTCTAATTAAATGTTTTATCTCTGCATTTGAGTTTAATACTAGATTTTCATATTTAATATTAATTAAATCATCCTTAAAAAAACTATTCCAATATTTCATAATATCTGAGTATATCAAATAATATTCAGCTAATTCTCTTTGGTCTGAGTTCCATCCCTCTGGAATATCAAACATATTTTCAAATATAGACAAACAATTATCCTTAGGGTTCCTCAAAATATGAATTATCTTTGCCTCTGGTAAAAAAATTTTTATAAATCCTACATACCAAAAATTAGTAAGTGTTTTATCTAATATAATATTATTTTTTATATTAAATGCTTTAAGGAAACTTTTATACTGTGATTCAAAATCAGATTTTAAAAAATCTATGAAACTTTCATAGCCTTTATTAATATTCTCATAAATTTTTTCAGATATAAAATTCGCTTCACTAATTGATGATACTTTTGAATGAGAAGATACAATTTTTTCAACAAGACTCGTGCCTGACCTAGGCATGCCTAATATAAATATATGACCTTTCCCTTTACCGGATTGAATATATTTTTTGTAATCAATTTTAGAAAAAAATGATTTTATTTTGTTAGATAAAGATTTATGTATTTGAATATCATACTTAATTAATGCTCTTAGAGTTTGATTTGCTTTGATTAAATGAAATATTGATTTTTCAAAGTCATTAATATCTCTATAAACTTTGCTTAACCCAAATTGAAGATAAGCTCTTTGATTATTGGATAATTCTTTTTTTTCTAATTTATTTAGCATAACTTTTATATGTGGGTTGTCTTTTGTATATTTTTCAAGCATAGTAAGTTTTTGATCAGCCATTGTAAACTTCTCATCAAGCTTAATTGCATCGTCTAAATATTTTTTGGCTTCTTTAATTTTATTTGTAGATCTATATATATTTGAGATATTGAAATTTATAATTGGTAAATTTTTATTTAATTTTAATGCTTTTTGGTAATAAAAAAGTGCATCTTTAAGATGATAAGTATCATTTTTTATATTGCCCAGATTAACTAAAGCGTTTACATATTTTGGATTAATTTTTTTTGCCTTAAGAAGATATTCTTCTGCTTTAGAATAATCTTTTAGCATTTTATATGACAGTCCAAGATTATTTAATGCTGAAAAGTTTTTAGAATTTATTTTTAAGGCATTTTCAAAACAATCGATTGACTTTTTAATTTTAAATAGATTTTGAAAACTAAGACCTGTCAGATTCCATAAAAAATCATTATCATTTTTTTTAAGGATTACGATCGACTCATCTATAACTTGTTGAAATTGTTTATATTCATATTTTTTAATAAGTATTGAAATTTTATGATTTAGATTTTTTAACATTTCTTTTGAAGTAACTTATACCAGCAAAACCTTGAACGTTAATTAATTTTAATTTATTTATATTATTTTTATTAATACCCCCTAAAGCAATAAGAGGTTTTTTAGTAAATTTACTTAAATAATTGAATTTTGAAATATCTAAAAATTTTTTAGATTTATTTGTTTTAAATAATGGTGATAGAAAAACTTGAGAAACATTCTGTTTTTCTTTAATTCTAATTTCATCTACTGAATGTGCAGACCCAATAATTATAAAATTTCGATAATTTTTAAACATTTGGTGATAAATTTTTTTGTTAAAAGAGGGAATATAAGCACCATCTAATCTAAGCTTGAAAGCAAGCTCGACATTATTTGATATAAAAAATTTGATATTTAGTTTCTTACACTCATTTTTAAAATTTATAAGTTTTTTTAAATTTATTTTAGATTGATAATTTCTATAAATTATACGCACACTATCGTCATAACCTTTGATATTTCTTGTATTTAAATTATCAATAAAATGATAAATAAACGATAGGTCTTTATTATGCATAAAAGTGTGAATAATTTAATTGTAATCCAAAAATTATTAAAGGAAAAAACTATAGAAAAAAAACAACCAAAAATAATAGCTGTCAGTAAGACTTTTGCTATGAGTGAAATTAAACCCCTTATAGATTTTGGACATAAAGATTTTGGTGAAAACAAGATACAAGAAGCTATTGAGAAATGGCCACAAGTTAAAGAACAAAATAAAGAAGTAAAGTTACATATGATTGGTAAATTACAAACAAATAAAGTAAAATTTTTAATCCCGTTATTTGATTATCTCCATTCACTCGATAATTTAAGGTTAGCAAGAAAAATTTCTTTAGAAGAGAAAAAAAAGGGAAAAAAAATTAAAATTTTTATTCAAGTTAATATCGGAGAGGAAAGACAAAAAAATGGTGTTCATAAAGAATTCGTAAAAGAGTTTTATAATATCTGCAAAAATGAATTGAATTTAGATATCGTTGGCTTGATGTGTTTACCACCCAATGATGATAAAACGAAAACTTATTTTTCCAAAGTAAGCGGTCTTTCTAAAGAGTTAGGATTTAGAGAAATGAGCTTAGGTATGTCTAATGATTATCTGGATGCAGTAGATTATGGATCTACTTATATGAGAATAGGATCAAAAATTTTTGGCCAGAGGACTTAATTTATTTTTATTTTTGTTCGATTATTTATAAGTTTGATTAAAATTAAAAAATCATTTTTTTTTAAAGCTATACATCCTAACGTTTTTTTATAGTTTTTTGTCAAATGAATAAAAATTGCACTTCCTTTATTTTTTTTGGGTTTGCTAGTATTATACTTAACAACTAATACAAAATTATATTGAGTATCATTTCTGAATAATTTTTCACATTTAATTTTCTTATTAATCTTAATAAGTCGATTATAGTATTTATCATTTGGATCGTCACACCAACCCATTTTTTTATTTATTTTTATTAATTTTATTTTTGTATAAGGTTTATTTTCTCTGTCTGATCTATAAAAAAGAGGACCTATGGAAAATAAACCTCTGGGAGTTTTTTTGTCTCCTTCTTTTTTATTAAAAGTAAGACCTTTTCCACCAATACAACATTTAAACTTAAATCCTTTACAGCAAAGTGTTTCTTTATTTTTTAAAATAATTGTCATATCTTAGTTTAATGAGTCTTAAAACAATAATAATCCACGAAAATAAAAATTTATTCAACATTTTAAATGAAATTTATTCGGATAAGTTCAGAATAATCTTATTTAATAAGAAAAAATTTGATGAAGAAATCCTCGAAAATTTTAAAGATTATTTGATAGTTTCTAGTAAAAATAACTTAGGACTTAATAACGTGCTTGTGATTAAAAATTTTCCTTTAAATATAAAAAAAATAATTGAATTAATTAATATAAATTTTTTAAAAAATAGTTTTAAAAACCAATCTGAGATTAAAATAGGATTATACTTACTAGATCTTAATTCAAAAGAAATTAGAAAAAAAGATAAAAAAATTAGTTTGACTGAGAGAGAGGCTAATCTTATTCTTTTTTTAATGAAGGCTGATACTCCTGTTAGTATAAATACATTACAAAAAGAGGTTTGGGGCCATGCATCTGAACTTGATACACACACAGTGGAAACTCACATATATAGATTAAGGAAAAAAATTAAAACGAAATTTGAAGATGAAAATTTTATAATAAGTTCACAGAATGGTTATAAAATAAATTGAAAAAAAAAAATAAAATGGCAAAAGAATTATTTACTAAAAAATATAGTCTAAAAATAGTCAAACCAAGAAAAGGCAAAGGCAGCTATAAAAGAAAAAAGTTTAGAGCCTAGCACCAATAGTCTGAATAATTTTTGACGACATTTCGTTACCTTTTTTTAAACATTCTTCTGGTGAAAAGTTATTTAATTTGCCGTGTAAATAGCCAGCTGCAAATAAATCTCCAGCACCTGTTAAGTCAATTATATTTAATTCTTTTTTTGCTTCAATTTCTAAGATTTCATTTCCGCTTATTGAAATTGCACCTTTCGCACCTCTTGTAATTATTATGAGCTTATTTACTTCTTTTGCAAAATCTATAACCTCGTCAAAATTTTTAGCGCCAATTAAAGAAATAATCTCCTCTTCATTAGCAAAGGTTATATCAAGTTTATTTTTTACTAAGTCTAAAAAATGAGGTTTATGTCTATCCACACAAAATTTATCTGATAAGGACATCGCAACCTTTTTTGCATTATTTATTGCTTTATCAAAAGCTTTCTTAGGCTCACCTTCGTCCCATAGATAGCCCTCTAAAAAAATCATTTCACTTTTTTTTATAGCTTCTTCATTAACATCATTCTCATTGATTTTGCCAGCTGTACCTAAGAAAGTGCACATAGTTCTCTCAGAGTCTGGAGTGATAAGAATTAGACAAGTACCAGTTGGAAGCACTTCTTTTTTTTTGGAATAAAAATACGATACGTTTTCATTTTTAAGACCTACTTCATATTTTTCACCCAATTCATCATCTGAAACTTTTCCTATAAATCCCACATTATTTTTTAATTGTGATAATCCTACAATTGAGTTAGCTACAGAACCACCTGAAACAGTTTTTTCGATTTTCAAATTTGATAATAATTTTTTAAATTCTTTCTCATCAAATATTAATTTCATATTACCTTTATTTAAGTTGTTTTGAGAAATAAAATCCTCACTAACTTTACAAATTACATCAACAATTGCATTTCCAATTCCTAAAATTTTCATATTATGGTTTTTTAGTTTTAATAGGTTTCTTTCTATTAGGATAACAAGTGGTGCAAATTTTACAAGTTATTCCATAACAAGCCCTTGCCTTACAATATTCTCTTCCATAGTAAATTATTTGTAAATGAAGTTTATTCCAATTTTTTTTTGAAAATAGTCTTTTCAAATCTTTTTCAGTTTGTACTACATTTTTTCCACTTGTAAGCCCCCATCTTTGAGCAAGTCTGTGAATGTGAGTATCAATAGGAAATGCAGGATGACCAAAACCTTGAGACATTACAACACTTGCTGTTTTATGCCCTACACCTGGAAGCTTTTCTAATTCCTCAAAGGACTCTGGCACTTTTCCTCTATATTTCTTAACAAGTATTTTTGAGAGATTAAAAATACTTTTAGATTTAATTCTAAAAATACCAATACGTTTAATTAATCTTTCTATTTTTTTTCTACCTAATTTTACAAAATGTTCTGGAGTATAATATTTCGGATAAATATTTTTTGTAACATTATTTACATTTACATCAGTGCATTGTGCGGAGAGCAAAACTGATACCAATAAGGTAAATACATTCCTACTTTTTAAAGGGACTTCAATTTTTGGGTATATTTTATTTAAAATTTTTAGAACAATCTTTGCTCTACGATTTTCATTCATTATTCAAAATTTAAAAGATCTCTCATAGTGTAAAGCCCTGATTTTTTTTTCATCAACCATTTTGCTGCTGACAACGCTCCATCAGAATATAATTTTCTATCGAATGCCTCGTGGTTTAAAGTAATTATTTCTTTGCCGTTTGAAAACTTGACTTCATGTTCACCTATAATTTCACCTTTTCTTATTGAATTGAAATTAATTTTATTCGAATAAGGAAAACTTTTCTTATTTAAATATTTTTTCCCTAGCAGATTATAGAAGTTTTTTTTCTTCCCATCAGCAATACCTTTACCCAACATTAAAGCTGTGCCAGAGGGATAATCTTTTTTATATTTGTGATGAACTTCATAAATTTTGCTTAAAAATTTCTTGTCTAAAGAACTTGATGCAATTTCAGTTAAGTACATAAGCAGGTTAACACCAATACTCATATTTCCAGCCTTTAAAATAGGAATTTTTTTTGAGTATTTTTTAATTAAAAACTCTTCCTTTTTTGAAAAACCTGTAGTTCCTATTACAATTCTTTTTTTCAGTTTTGATGCAATCTTAAGTACTTCCAAAGTGCATTTTGGAATTGTAAAATCAATTATTAGATCTACATTTTTAAAAGTATTTTTTTCATTTTTTTGAATTTTTACGCCATGTATCTTTTTATTTATTTTTAGTGCTTCAGTTAAAGAAGATATTTTAAATTTATTGTCATTCTTAGCTGATTTAATAATTTGTTGACCCATACGCCCCAGACAACCAGTAATAGCTAAATTTATTTTTTTCATTATTGGATAAAATATGAAACTATCACAACAAAGACAATAATTATAGACCAAAAGAAAAAATTTTTGATGAACTGTTTAAATTTTGAATTAGTTTCTAAAAAAGCTGGAAACACTAAAATAAAAACTGCAATCAAAAATATTACAGGGATTAACTCATTTAATCCCATTATTAGTTATTCCAAAAACTTTTTGCTTTCTGAAAAAATTTTCTAATACTAGGGTTAGATTTTTCATTTTCTATTTCTCTAAATTTTTCTAATAATGATTTTTGTTCTTTGTTTAAAGAAACTGGTACTTCAGTTTTAACCTGAATGTATAGGTCACCAAAATCTCCTTTACGCATAAATGGCATACCTTTGCCTTTTAACCTAAATTGCTTTCCATCTTGAGTGCCCTCGGGAATTTTAATTTTAGCTTTTTTTCCATCAATTGTAGGTATCTCAATTGTCGTACCTAAGGCTGCATCAGCAATAGAGATGGGAAATTCAAAAAATAAATTTACATCTGATCTTTTAAAAAGATCATGAGACTTTACGTTCACAAATAAATATAAGTCACCAGTAGCTCCACCTCTGGTTCCTGCTTCACCTTTACCTGCAAGTCTTATTCTTGTACCATCATCTACTCCTTTGGGAATACTCACAGAAACCTTTTTTGACGCTTGTCTATTACCTTTACCCTTGCAGTCAGAACATGGATCGTTAATTTCTTCGCCACTACCCGCACATTGAGGACATGTTTGTTGCACTGTAAAAAACCCTTGATTAGAACGCACTCTTCCGTTTCCACCACAGTAAGAACATCTATCAGGACTTGATCCAGGTCTAGATCCATTTCCTTTACAAGTATTACACCTTTCTGAAGTTGAGAATTGTATATTCTGTTTTTTACCTAAATATGCTTCTTCAAGTGTTATTGTAATGTCGTATCTTAAATCTGAACCTCTATTATTTTCATTTCTTCTTGAACTCCTATTCCCACTTCCCCCAAAATCACCAAAAAAATCTTCAAAAATGTCTGAAAAATCTGCTCCACTAAACCCTCCGAATCCACCAAAACCACCTTTGCCACCCCCACCATTTTCAAAAGCGGCATGACCAAAGTTATCGTAATTTTCTTTTTTCGATTTGTCTGAGAGTATGCCGTAAGCTTCGCTAGCTTCTTTAAACTTATCTTCAGCAACCTTGTCACCAGGATTTTTATCTGGATGATATTTTACAGCTAACTTTCTATATGCAGATTTTAGTTCATCAGGGGATGCGTTTTTATTCACACCAAGGACATCATAATAATCTCTTTTAGCCATTTGTTAGCAAGGACAAATGATGTCTGTTAAGCGCTTTTCTCTTTATTTTCGTCTTTTACTTCCTCAAAATCCGCATCAACAACATTATCGTCTTTTTTTCCTTTGTTATCCCCTCCCTCATCTTTTCCAGACTCGGGTTTTGCACTTTGTTGTGATTTATATATTGCCTCTCCAAGTTTCATTGAGGCTTGAACTAAAGCTTCAGTTTTTTTCTTTATATCTTCAATATCTTCAGCTTTTAAAGCTTCTTTTACTGCAGATGATGCATCTTCAATTGCTTTTTTCTCTGCATCAGAAATCTTTGATCCATGCTCTTTTAAATTCTTTTCAGTAGAGTGAATTAAAGTATCTGCTTGGTTTCTAACATCAACCGACTCTCTCTTCTTTTTATCAGCCTCTTTATTGGCTTCTGCATCTTTAACCATTTTTTCAATTTCTTCATCACTTAAACCACCAGATGCTTGGATCTGAATTTTTTGCTCTTTACCAGTTCCTTTATCTTTAGCGGAAACATTTACGATACCATTAGCATCAATATCAAACGTAACTTCAATTTGAGGCACTCCTCTTGGTGCTGGCGCGATACCTACTAATTCAAAATTACCTAAGGCTTTGTTATCAGCTGCCATTTCTCTTTCACCTTGCAGTACTCTAATTGACACTGCTGGTTGATTGTCTTCAGCAGTTGAAAATACCTGACTTTTCTTAGTCGGTATTGTTGTGTTTTTTTCAATTAATTTTGTTGAAACCCCTCCAAGTGTCTCGATACCTAGTGACAGTGGAGTTACATCTAATAGAAGGACGTCTTTAACATCACCTTGTAATACACCGGCTTGAATAGCAGCACCCATTGCAACTACTTCATCAGGGTTAACACTTTTGTTAGGATTTTTTCCAAAAAAGTTTTTAACTTCCTCTAATACCTTTGGCATTCTAGTCATACCACCTACCATCACAACCTCATCAATTTCACTAGCAGTAATACCAGCATCCTTCAAAGCAGTTTTACATGGAGGCATTGTTTTAGCAATTAAGTCCTCAACTAAAGCTTCAAGTTTTGCTCTAGTCATTTTTAAATTTATGTGTTTTGGACCTGTTTTATCAGCAGTAATAAATGGTAAATTAATATCTGTTTGCTCTGCTGAAGATAACTCAATTTTGGCTTTTTCAGCAGCCTCTTTTAGTCTTTGCAAAGCAAGCTTATCTGATTTCAGATCAATTCCATTATCTTTTTTAAATTCAGAAATTAAATAATCTACAACAGCATTATCAAAATCTTCACCACCCAAAAAAGTATCACCGTTGGTTGATTTAACTTCAAATACACCATCCCCTAGTTCTAAGATTGAAACATCAAATGTTCCACCACCCAAGTCATAGACAGCAATTTTTTTATTTTGTTTTTTATCTAAACCATATGCAAGTGACGCCGCAGTTGGTTCATTAATAATTCTTAAAACTTCTAACCCAGCGATTTTACCTGCATCTTTAGTTGCTTGTCTTTGTGCATCGTTAAAATATGCTGGCACTGTAATTACAGCTTTTTGTACTGCTTGACCTAAATATTTTTCTGCTGTCTCTTTCATTTTTTGTAAAATGAATGCAGATATTTGAGAAGGTGAATATTTTTCACCTTTAGCTTCTATCCAAGCATCGCCTTTTTCAGAATTAATTATTTTAAAAGGTGCTGCTTCTACATCTTTTTTTACGGTTGGATCGTCAAAATTTCTTCCAATTAATCTTTTAACTGCAAAGATAGTGTTTTCTGGATTTGTAACAGCCTGTCTCTTTGCTGGTTGTCCAATTAATTTTTCACTTTCATCTGTAAATGCTACAACCGAAGGAGTAGTTCTCGCTCCCTCAGCATTTTCTAAAACCTTAGCTTGTGTTCCTTCCATTATTGCAACACATGAATTTGTAGTACCTAAGTCTATTCCAATAATTTTACTCATAATATTGTTATCTCTCTCGTCATATAGGGTTTAAATGTGAAACTACAAGTTGGTCTCATAATTATTTATTTTCCTTATTTTCCTGATTTTCCGCAGTTTTTTCCTTTTTATTTGTAACTTTTTTTGATACTCCTACCAATGAGGGTCTAAGCAATCTATCTTTTATAGTAAAGCCTTTTTGTATTTCTTGGATTATTGTCCCAGGTTCTTTAGTATCATCCTCTATCTCCATCATAGCTTGATGAAAGTTTGGATCTAGTTTTTTGTTGATACTATCTATTAGTTTAATATTATTTTTTTCAAATATTGATATTAGATCTTTTTTAATAATATCTAAATGCTCTAGTGTTTTCTTCAATGCCTCAGTTTCCTTAAGTTTATCGTCACTCTTAAGAACATGTGTTGATCTTTCTAGGTTGTCAATTAAATTTAATGCTTCTTTTGCAAAACTAAATCCACCATATTCAAAAGCATCCTCTTTTTCTTTTTCAAACCTTCTTCTCTGATTTTCCATCTCCGCAAAAGTTCTTGCCACTTTGTCTTCGAGTTCAGCAATTTTTTCTTCTGGAGTTGGTTCTTTAGTTTCCTCTTTAGTTTCTCCCTTAACTTCTTCTGTAGGCTCATCCTTTGTTTCTTGCTTATTTTTTTCTGCTAAGTTGTCTTCATGTTTCTCAGTCTCTTTATTCTGATTTTGACCTGATGAAGGGCTATTTTGGTTTTCCTCTTTTTCCATGATCTCTTATATGGTAAGGATTTTGATAATTTCTAGATGTTTAAACAAAAAATTAATAAATTACTAATTGGTACTAATAATAAGGGCAAATTGCGTGAAATTAAGAATTTATTACCAAAAAACATTAAAATTTATTCTACAAAAACATTTAAACTTAATAGCCCAATTGAAAATGGAAAAACATTTAAGGAAAACTCTTTAATAAAATCTAAATATTTTTCAAAAAAAACAGGATTAATTTGTTTAGCTGACGACTCAGGTTTAGAAATAGATTTATTGAATAAAAATCCTGGAATTCACTCTGCTAGATGGGGTGGCAGGCATGGAAATTTCAATAAAGCAATTAAAAGAGTTTATAGAGAGCTAAATAAAAAAGATAAATATTGGAAAAATAAAAAAATTAAAGCAAGGTTTATCTGTGCTTTGTCTATCTCTTATTTTAATAAAAAAATTGCTTGTGTTTTAGGAAAGATTGAAGGTCAAATATCAACCGAACCAAAAGGAAAAAATGGTTTTGGGTATGATCCAATATTTATTCCTTATAAAGGTACAAAAACTTTTGGGGAAATGGAACCATCTAAAAAATGTAAGATAGACCATAGATTTAGAGCTTTTAAAAAAATTAAAAAATTTCTCTGATCTCACCTCTTGCAATTTGATAAAAGTTTAGTTTATGGTTAATCTTGTTATCTCTCACATTAAAAACTCCAATCTTTCCTTTGAAACTACTTTTTTTCTTAAATAGATTTTTAGGATTTTCTATTCCATCCTTAAATGAAAGATAATAAATAAGGCCAACTAAATCGTAACTCAGTAAAGAGAGATAGTTAGGATATTCACTAAATTCATTTACAAATTTTTTTTCAAAAGATTTTAAATTTTTTCTGTTAATTGAGGGGTAAAATAGTGGCTGTATTGTTTTTTCGTTTAATAAACTTTCATCAAACCATTGATTAAAGGTAATTATATATTTATTTTCTGGAGATACGTCTGTATAAATAAGCGAAGTTATAACGCTTTTTAAACTTTCATCAAAATCAGAGATAATTACAGAGTCAAAGTTTACATTCCCAATAGTATATTTTTTACTAAGCTTTTCTAATTGTTTCTCTTTATCGATTAAATCAGAGTTTTCAATTCTTTGAATTTCCTTTTCTAAATTTTTTTTTCTTTTTTTATAATTTGTTATTTTTTCAATTTGTGCAGTCAATTTTGTTGGTTCTGTATCATAAATATGGTGTTTGATTATTTTAATTTCAGTTTTTTTTATTGCAGTTTTAATTTCATCTTCGTAATCAAGTTTAGGTGTGAGCAATATAGTTCTGTTCAAATCATTTAACTTTAAAAAATTTTTTATAGTATTTAATTGGGAACTGGCGTTAACACCAGCACTAATCACATTTACTGGAAGTTTGAGAGTTCTGTTTGTGAAAGATAGAAATGTGATTTCTTGAATTTCCTCCAACTGACTTAAACTTTTAAAAAAAATAGGACCAATTACTATTTTAATCCCCATTTTTTGAAATTCTAATGCCGATCTAAATGTTTGGTCGGGATTGGAATTTGTATCCTTTAAATAAATTTCTAAGTTATTTTCATTTATATCTTTTAAAGCCATTCTTGTAGCTTTAACTATTTGCTGACCTATATTTTTGTCTTCACCTGTTAAAGGCACTAATAATCCAATCTTAATCTTATCACTTTCAGCAATCGAAGAATTTTGATTATTAAAAAGCAAAAAAATAATTAAGATGATAATTTTTAAAAATTTATACATTTTTCATGATATTATAATGTTTAAAGAAAATTATGGTTAAAAATTCTGAACCAAAAGAAACCAATTTAATTAAAAAAGGGCTATATATAGTATCAACTCCAATAGGCAATCTTCAGGATATTACATTAAGGGCTATTCAAACATTAAAAGAATCTGATCTTATTCTTTGTGAAGACACAAGAGTTTCTGAAATTTTATTAAATAAATACAATATTAAGAAAAAGTTAATATCAAATCATAAATTTAATGAAAAAAAGAATTTACTCAAAGTGATAGGATTTTTAAAAAAAGGCTTTACTATATCTCTTATCTCTGATGCTGGTACTCCAACTATTTCAGATCCTGGATCTATTTTAGTAAAAGAGTGCATTAATAATAAAATAGATATTTTTCCAGTACCTGGCGCATCATCAGTTACATCAGCTCTATCTGTAAGTGGATTTTCTGAAAAGTTTTTTTTCTATGGATTTTTCCCAGAACAAAAAAAATTATTAACTAACGATCTTGAAATATTATCAAAATTCCCATTTACAATTGTTTTTTTTATTTCATCAAAAAAATTCAATCGAATTATTCAATATCTTAAAAAAAATTTTTCTGGACGAAGAATTTTAATATGTAGAGAAATGACTAAGCATTTTGAAGAATATACCAATGTCGAAATAGACAATTTGAAAAATTTCGATACAAATTTAAAAGGGGAACTTACTTTAGTAATATCTGAAAATGAGCCAAAAAAAAAGATTAGACGAAATTTAAGTGAATCAGATAAAAGGTTAATTAGAAAAATGAATTTAAAACTTTCTACAAAAGATATAATTAGTCTTATGTCTAGAACATATACAGCTTCAAAAAAAGAAATATATAATTACTGTATTAAATTAAAAAATGAAAATTAAAATTTTATTAATCTTATTGATATTTCTTAAACTTACTGGTTGTTCTGGTGTATCATCCAAAGGTATTTTTGGTACTGGTGTTAGTGTTGCTTTTGATCCAAGATCTGTTGGTACTCAAATTGATGATTCAATTATGCAAAAAAGTTTATCCGCAAAAATTCTTTTGGAAGATAAAAGTTATTTTCTCTCGGTAAAATCAAAAGTTTTAGATGGGAGGATATTTTTAACTGGAAAAGTCGATGATCCAGAGGCAAAACTTAAATTAACCAAAATTGCCTGGGAAACTGACGGCGTAAGATCAGTTAGAAATGATATAAAGGTAAAGGAAGATTTTAATTTTAAACAATCTGCAAAAGATCTTTTTATTACCTCTCAATTGAGAACTGCACTTATAGTAAACAGAAAGATTAAAGCTACCAACTATCAAATTGATACTTATAAAAGAAAAATTTATATTTATGGAATTGCTTTAGAGAAGGATGAAAAAAATTTGGTTATCACTGAAGCAAAACAAATATCTGATGTTGAGGATGTTGTTGCTAGTATAATTTTGGTTGATGATTTAAGAATTCAAAAAAATTAATTTATTTTTTATAATCTATTACATCAGCTGAATAAGCTGCAATTGAGGCTAAATTAATTATGTCTGATGTTGAAGATCTAAGAGGTGCAATTTCTATAGGTTGACCTAAACCTATCAACAAAGGTCCTATAACTTTTGCTCTACTCATGGATTTTATCATTTTATATGAGATTGCAGCACTATGCTGACTTGGCATTATTAAAACATTTGAATTCCCCACAATTTCAGAAAATGGATAAAGTTCTTTATAAATCTCCTCAAGTGCAACATCTGGCTGCATTTCACCATCAAATTTAAAGTCTACTTTTCTTTTCTTTAATATTTTCACAGAGTCACTTATCCTTTTTGTTCTATCAGTTATTGGTTCACCAAATGTTGAATGAGATAAAAAAGAAACCCTAGGATCAAATCCAAAAAGCCTTACAACTCTTGCTGCTGAAATAGCCATCTCTGCTAATTGAGATGCATCTGGATATTCTATTACTGAAGTATCACACAAAAAAATAGTTTTTCCTCTATTAACAATAAGATTCAAGCCGAACATTATCTCACCAGGCCTAGGGTCCACAACTTGAACAACTTTTTCTAATGAGGATGAGTACCTCCTGGTGTTACCAGTAACCATTGCATCTGCATCGCCTGAGGCAACCATACATGAGGCCCAAATAACCCTGTCATTTCTAATTAGTCTGTCACAATCTCTTTCCAACATTCCTTTTTCTCTTTGAAGTTTTTTAAACAAATATCTCACATATTTTTCTCTTTTAAGTGTGTCTTTTGAGTTAACAATTTCAATGTCAAAATTTTCATTATATCCAATTTTTTTAATTTGATTTTTAATAAGTTCTTCTTTTCCAACTAATATGGGTATTCCTAGCTCAGAGTTTTTAAATGCTATAGCAGCTTTAAGCGTATTTTCATCCTCACCATCAGCAAAAACAACTTTTTTTTGTTTTTTCTTTATATAAGTATTTACTCCTTGCATGATTGTCACTGTTGGATCTAGTCGTTGATTTAGTTGATCTTTATAAATATCAAAATTATCAATTTTTTTTCTAGCAACTCCAGTTTCAATAGCAGCTTTAGCTACCGCAGCTGGTATTACACTTATTAATCTTGGGTCAAAAGTTGAGGGAATTATATAATTTTTTCCATAATGAGGTCTTTCACCTCCCATCGCAGCTATAACTTCATCTGGGACATCTTCTTTAGCTAATCTTGCAATTGCATTTGCAGCTGCAATCTTCATTTCCTCATTAATTGTTTTTGATCTTACGTCTAATGCACCTCTAAAAATATAAGGAAATCCAATTAAATTATTTACTTGATTAGGATAATCTGACCTTCCAGTTGCTATAATTGCATCGTCTCTAACTTCTTCAATTTCCTCAGGTGTAATTTCTGGATCAGGGTTCGCACATGCAAATATAATTGGATTTTTTGCCATTTTTTTTACCATATCTTTTGTTAATGCTCCTTTTGCAGATAGACCTAAAAAAACATCTGCATTATTTATGGCATCATCTAATGTTCTCTTATTTGTTTCAATTGCATGACTTGATTTCCATTTGTTTAAATTATCTCGACCTTTGTAAATAACTCCTGTTCTATCTACCATCGTAATATTTTTTTGTGGTACACCAGTTTTTTTAAATAAGTTAGCACAAGCCATGGCTGATGCCCCAGCACCATTCACAACTATTTTAACTTTATCAATTTTTTTTTTACTTATGTCTAAAGCATTAATTAATGCTGCGGTTGTAATAATTGCAGTTCCATGTTGATCATCATGAAACACAGGTATATCCAGTTTTTCTTTGAGCTCTTCCTCAATAATAAAACAATCAGGTGCAGCAATATCCTCAAGATTAATACCCCCAAAACTTGGAGCAAAATTTTTTATACTATTTATAATTTCATTTGGATCTTCACAATCTATTTCTAAGTCAATAGAGTCAATATCGGCAAATCTTTTAAATAAAACGGCCTTTCCTTCCATAACTGGTTTTGATGCCAGCGCTCCTAAATTTCCCATACCTAAAATTGCCGATCCATTACTAATAACTGCAACAAGGTTTCCTTTACTAGTATAATCAAACGCTGCTTCAGGATTATTACTAATTGCTCTTACCGGAGCAGCTACACCTGGAGAATATGCTAAAGCCAAATCTCTTTTTGTAGTCATATTTTTTGAGGAAGATATTTCAATCTTGCCTGGCTTTTTATCTTTGTGAAAATCTAAAGCTTCTTTGTCTGTATAATGATCAATTTTTGTTTTTTTCATTTATGTTAATTAGGTGTACAAATGGGGTAAAATTAAGACTAATATGATTTATGAATTTAGTTAAGTCAACAGGGACTTTTGGTTTTTATACTATTATCAGTAGATTACTTGGTTATTTAAGAGATGTTTTGATAGCAATTTTTCTTGGAACAGGTTTTTTAGCAGATGTATTTTTTGTAGCATTTAGAATACCTAATACTTTTAGAAGATTATTTGCAGAAGGAACTTTTAATGCAGCTTTTATTCCAAGTTATACTTCAGAATTAGTAAAAAAAAAATCTGGATCAGAAAAATTTGCTAACGAAGTTTTCAATTTACTATTTTTAGGCCTTTTATTTTTGGTCTTAATTATAGAAATTTTAATGCCAGCTTTTGTAATGCTAATTGCACCCGGTTTTGTTGATAACTCAGAAAAAATTAAATTAGCCGTCAATCTTACCAGGATAACTCTCCCATTTTTAATGTTTGTGAGTTTGGCCTCTTTTTTTGCAGCAATTCTTAATTCTCAAAATAAGTTTGCAGTGGCCTCTGCAGCTCCAATAATCCTAAACATCGTTCTGATAGTAATTCTATTATTTGGTAAATTTCTCAATGATGAGCTGGTTTACTATTTATCGTATGGGGTCTCTTTTGCAGGATTATTACAACTCATTTTCTTACATCAATTCGCAAAAAAATTTTGTTCTATAAAACTTAAATTTAATTTCAAAATTAATAATAAAGTTAAATTTTTTTTTAAAAAACTTTTACCTAGTATTTTTTCTTCTGGTGTTACTCAAATTAATATTCTTGTTGGCACTATAATTGCATCTTTTCAAGCTAGCGCCGTATCTTATTTATATTATGCTGATAGGATTTATCAAATAAACCTAGCAATAGCAGGAATTGCAATAGGAGTAGTTGTATTACCACAACTTTCAAAACATATTTTTTTAAAAAAAAGAAATAAAATACTTTTACTACAAAATAAAGCACTTGAGCTTAGTATGTTTTTAAGTCTACCAGCATCGGTTGCTCTAATTGTTGGATCAGAGCAAATTATTTCAGCATTATTTGGTTATGGTTCTTTTGATGAGGTGTCAGTATCTAACTCGGCAAAGGCACTTTACTATTTTGGATTGGGGTTGCCTGCTTTTGCTTTAATCAAAGTGTTTTCAACATTTTTTTTTGCAAATCAGGATACTAAAACACCATTTTACATTTCATTAATTTCGGTAATTATAAATATATTAATAAGTGTTTATTTTTTTAGGGAAATTGGTTTCATAATCATTCCTATAGCTACAACAGTTTCATCATGGTTTAATGCAATAATATTGTTTGTATATTTAAAAAATAATAAACTATTTAATTTTAATAACTTATTTTTTATTAAATTTATAAAGATACTTTTAACATCAGTTCTTATGGGAATAGTTTTTCATTATTCAATTTTGTTTTTTGAAAATAAACTTATTTATGAATATAATTTAAAGTCTTTCTATTTAATACTATCAGCTTTTTTAAGTCTTGTATTTTATTTGTTTTTTTCATTATTTATCAAAGCTTTCAAATATGATGATATTAAACTAAAGTATTAACTATGAGAAAAAAAATTTTTTCAGGTGTTCAGCCTACTGGAAATCTCCATCTTGGAAACTACTTGGGAGCGATCAAAAATTTTGTAAAACTTAATAATGAAGATCAAAATGAGTGTGTTTTTTGTGTTGTGGATCTTCATGCTATTACTGTTGCCCAGGATCCAAAAAAATTAAAAGAAAACATTTATGAAACTGTAGCTACCTTCATTGCAAGTGGTATAAATCCTGAGAAAAGCATCATCTTTAACCAATCAAAAGTAAGCGCTCATTCAGAAACTGCCTGGATATTAAGTTGCGTGGCAAGGATGGGATGGCTTAACAGAATGACACAATTTAAAGAGAAAGCTGGAAAAGATAAGGAAAAAGCAAGCATTGGTCTTTATTCTTATCCTGTCCTAATGGCTGCGGACATTTTGCTATATGATACCACTCATGTGCCTGTTGGGGATGATCAAAAACAACACTTAGAACTTTGCAGAGATATTGCTCAAAAATTTAATAATGATTTCAACGTTGGTGATTTTTTTAAATTACCAGAACCTTTAATTCAAAAGGAGTTTTCAAGAATTATGAGCTTGAGAGATGGAACAAAAAAAATGAGTAAA
This sequence comes from uncultured Pelagibacteraceae bacterium, assembly GCA_902518185.1. Lineage (GTDB taxonomy): Bacteria > Pseudomonadota > Alphaproteobacteria > Pelagibacterales > Pelagibacteraceae > Pelagibacter. The sequence continues at coordinate 50,970 of CABYFG010000002.1, forward strand.
TCTGAATCGTCTGATTTGAGCAGAATAAATTTAACTGATGATAAAGATCAAATTGTAAATAAAATAAAAAAAGCTAAAACAGATCCTCTTCCTATGCCTTCATCATTAGAGGATTTAAATAACAGGCCAGAAGCAAAAAATTTAATTGGTATTTATTCGAGTCTTAATGATTTCACATTAGAAAAAACAGTTAAAGAATTTTCTGAAAAAAATTTTTCAGATTTTAAAAAAATTTTATCAGATGTTTGTGTGGAAAAAATAGAGCCTATTTCTAATAAAATAAAAAAATTGTTAAATGAAAAAAATTACATCGATAAAATACTATCTGAGGGTAGCAAAAAAGCCGAAGATATTGCTTCTAAAAAAATAAAAAATATTAAGGAAATTGTAGGTTTTTAAAAATTTTTTAATAACTCGTTTAAATTTCACGATAATTGATTATATATAACTTATGTTTGTACAAACTGAAAATACACCTAATCCAAATTCATTAAAATTTTTACCAGGTAAAATTGTTTCCAAAACAGAGTCTTTTGAAATAAAAAAAAATGATAATATGAATAATCAACTAATTAAAGATCTACTATCTATTAATGGAGTTGAAGGAATTTTTTTAGGAAAAGATTTCATTTCCATTAATAAAATAGATAATGTCTCTTGGGAAGAAATAAAACATATTGTAATTTCATTAATAAATGATTTCTACGCCAATGGAAATGATTGCGTTATCGATAAAAGTTTGGTGGAAGATGAAAAAAATCTTGAAGAGGTTGAGAGAAGAATTATTAAAATTTTAGATCAAAAAATAAGACCAGCTGTTGCTAAAGATGGTGGTGATATAAAATTTAAAGAGTTTAAGAATGGCATTGTGGAGGTTCAACTACAAGGAAGTTGTTCAGGATGCCCAAGTTCTACAATGACATTGAAGCAAGGTGTTCAAAATCTTTTACGTCATTACATTCCTGAGGTAAAAGAGGTAAAAGCAGTTTAATTATGAAAAAAAGAGTAAATCAAAAAAAGATATTTAATTTTAAGTTTTTTGAAAAAAAAAATACTAACTCTATTTCCAGGATCTTATTAAGTTCTATTTTAATAATACTATTTTTTTACTCAGCACCTATTTTGATTAATTTTTCAAAAAAAGATAAAGAATTTCAAAATAATTCTAAAGCTGTTTTGGCATATACGTTGAATAACGGCGGACCAAGTTCAGAAAAAGTTTTGAATGAAAAAGATTTACTAGTTGATATTTTTAGTCTTAATGATTTAGAGACAGATACTGTTAGATTAAATGCTTCGACAATCAAACAATTATTTGAGGATACAAATTATTCTTTAAAAGAAGTAAGAGAAAATAAGTTGGTAAAACCTATTGCATTAACATTATTGCCTAATGAGATTAGGATGATAGAGAATATAAAGAAAAGGAAAGAATTTTTTATTCAAATAGTTTTACCATTAATACTAAAGGAAAATAACAATATAAGAATAGACCGGAAACGTTTATTTAACATAATCAATAAAAGCAAAAATACCCCTTTAGAAAAAAAATGGCTTGAAAAAAAATATAAACAATATGGTATTCCTTCAAAAGACTTATCTATCCTGAAAATAAGAATGGATGAGGTTCCTGTATCTTTAGCTTTAGCACAAGCTGCTAAAGAGACTGGCTGGGGTACATCCAGATTTGCTCAAGAGGGTAACGCTCTTTTTGGACAGTGGACGTGGTCAGGGGAAGGTTTAAAACCTAAAGATGCAGATAAGGATCAAGGTCATAAAGTGATGAAATTTAATGTTTTACAAGCATCTGTTAGAGCTTATCAGCGAAATATAAATACGCATTCGTCTTATTTAAAGTTTAGAGAGGAAAGAGCAAAACTTAGAGATCAAGATCTAAAACTAGATAGTCTAAAATTAGCTGAATATTTAGACCAGTATGCTGAAACAGGAAATAAATATGTAGAAGTTTTGAAGAAAATTATCTTACAAAATAATTTAAAAGATTTTGATGATGCAAAATTACTCCCATCAAGCATTAATTTAGAGAGTCTTATCTAATTAATTTTTTACAGTAAACTGAGTACCAAACCATCTCCATTTACCGTTATCATTTAATGAGCAATTAACTCTTCCTCTTCTTGGTTTAAAAGGCTCTCTAAATGTAATAATTAATTTATTTTTTTGAAATTTAACTTGAGATTTTTCCCATTTCCCCCCCTCGTTTGAAAAACAATTAATATTGTTAATATTTTCTTGATTATCAAAAAATTCAACTGAAAATGATGGAGGGTTTTTTGAATTTATTAATTTCTTTTCTTCTGGTTTTAGAATTTTGTATTCCAATGGAGAGTAACTCACTATAGATTTGAATCTTTCAAGCTCACCATATTTCTCATTAATAGGAAATCTTGGAAGTTCAAATTTCTCTTTGTTATTATCAATTACACCTGAGTGCTGACCAAAACCTAAATTGAAATTTTTTGATACATAGTCTTTCATTTTTTTTGAATATTCTCCAAAAGGATAAGAAAACATTTTTGGAATATACCCAAGATTTTCTTTAAATATTTTATCAGCTGTTTCGATATCTAGTATAAATTCTTCATATGTTTTATCGATTAAATGTTCATGAGAGTGTGAGTGGTGACCAATCATAGCAAATTTTTCTATTTCTATTTCTTTAATTTGTTTCCAGGTCATATATCCATTTTTCCCAACTGGTTCTGTTGAGACAAATAGAATAAATGGAATTTCATTTTTCTTCAAATACGGCCATGCTTCAGTGTAAAAAGATCTAAAAGCATCATCGATTGTAAGAAGAATTTTTTTATTTGTTTTTGGTTTACTAAATTCTTTCTCAAAATTCTTTGGGTTATAGAATGAAAATCCAGATTTCAGTATAATATCAATATGTTTTTTAAAAACCTCCATTTGTATATTTGTAGATGGATATTTTGACTCATTAAATCGGTGATACATAATTGATAATACACCTTCATCAGCTGAATAACGTTTACTACTTATTTCATCTGCGTTACAATTGATCGTAAAATAAAAAAATAAAATGAATAGCTTAATTATTGATGCAACAAATAAAATAACTTTTTTTATGATCATTAAAAGTAATGATATTTATAATGTTAGTCATGAAAATAGTAAAACTAATTATGAAAGATTGTTTATTTTGTTAAAAGATTTTTTAAATTCAAAAAATTTTACCTTTGGGGATATTTCAAGATTATATGTCAACGGTGGACCTGGTAGTTTTGGAGGCATTAGAAATTCTATATCTATGGTTAAAGCTATACATTTAGCCAAAAATATTGACTATTATTGTTATAGTTTGACAAAATTTAAAAAAGAAAAAGACATAAAATATGAAAATATTCCGAATTTATGCAATAAATTTAGTGTTAAAAAAAATTTGATTAATCCTATTTATATAAGTTAAAATTAGTTATGTCAGACACAATTGAACAAAAATGTATATCTAAAGGAGTAAAGTTAACAGACCAAAGAAAGGTAATAGCAAAGGTTTTATCAGAGTCAAAGTCAGAGTATGGTGAGTCAGATCACCCGGATGTTGACGAATTATATACTAGGGTTACTAAATTAGATCCAAAAATAAGTATAGCTACTGTTTATCGGACTGTAAAACTCTTTGAGGAAGCTGGAATTCTCACTAAGCATGATTTTAAAACAGGTAAAGCTAGGTATGAGCTTAATGATGATCATAATCATCTAATTGACATAAAAACTGGTGAGATTATTGAATTTGTTGATGAAGAGATTGAGAAACTTCAAAAGAAAGTTGCTGAAAAGTATGGATATAGTTTAGTTGATCATAAATTAGAACTTTATGGGGTAAAAAAGAAACCTTAGTAAATGGTTCAAAAAATATTTATAAAAACATTTGGATGTCAGATGAATGAATATGATTCTAATCGTATTTATGATTCCGTAAAAAAAATTGGATTTATTAAAACTGACAATTATGAGGATGCAAATTGTTATTTACTAAACACATGTCACATAAGAGATAAGGCAAAAGATAAAGTTTACCATGAAATTGGGAGAGTAAAAAAAATTTTTAGATCAAAAAAAAAACCTATAGTAATAATTACTGGCTGTGTTGCTCAAGCTGAAAATGAAGAGATGTTAAAAAGAGAGCCTTACATTGATATAATTATTGGACCACAGTCTTATCATAAAATAAATGGTGCCATTTTAAACTTTAAACAAAGAAAAAAAGTTGAAGAAACAGAATTCGACGCAGTTAGTAAATTTGAATATTTAAGTAGAATTAACAATCGATCAGCAAGCACTTCATCATTTTTAACAATCCAAGAAGGATGTGATAAATTTTGTCACTTTTGTGTAGTGCCATTCACAAGAGGCCCTGAATATTCCAGACCTTTTGACCAAATACTTGAAGAAGCAAAAAATTTAGCCCATCAAGGCAGTAAAGAAATAATTTTATTAGGTCAAAACGTAAATGCTTATAATTATAATGGTTTAAGATTATCTGATCTTATTTTAGAAATAGACAGTTTGAAACAAATAGATAGAATAAGATACACTACCTCTCATCCAAAAGATATGACTGATGATTTAATCGAGGTCTACAAAAGTTCAAGCAAATTAATGCCATTAGTTCACCTTCCAGTGCAAAGCGGTTCTGATAAAATATTAAAATTAATGAACAGAAAGCATAAAATTAAAGATTATCTTCTAATATATGAAAAATTAAAAAAAATTAATAATAATATAAAGTTTTCAAGCGATTTTATAATTGCTTATCCAGGAGAGGATGATAAAGATTTTAATGATACACTTAATTTAATAAAAGAGATTAAGTTTGTAAATTCATTCTCATTTATATTTAGCCCAAGACCTGGTACAATTGCTGAAAATTTGAAACTTATTGATAGAAATATTTGTGTCCAAAGATTAAAAAAAGTTCAAAAACAGTTATTTGAATATCAATATGAAATAAATAGTTCTTTTGAAAATAAAATTATTAATGTTTTAGTTGAAAATCAAACTAAGGATAAAACTAAATTATTTGGTAGATCAGAGTATATGACTTCAGTTATTTTAGACGGAAGTCAGGATAATATAGGAAAAACGGTAAAAGCAAAGATTTTGAGAAGTAATCATAATACTTTATTTGGAAAAATAATTAAAAATTACGATAGAAGGGTCGCTTGAGTATTAATAATATTTATAAAAAAAGGTTGAGCCAAAATCTAAAATTTGTTTATTCAGATAATGATACTATAAGTGTGATATTTCACGATAATGATTTATTAATGGGTGTAGTTGGTGAGTTTAATGTAAACCTTAAACAGTTAGAGAAAATTACTAAGGCAAATTTATATTCTAGAGGTAATTCTATTCTTATAAAGTCAAACTCACAAAAAAATGAGTTAATTAAAAATGCTATTCAATTTTTAGCTAATCAATTTATAATTAATGGTGCAATTGAAAAAAAAGATATAGAGTCATCTATTGATAAATTTATGATAGAAGAAAAAGTAAACAAAGATCAAAACATAGAGTACATAATTAAAACACCAAAAAAATCAGTAATTCCTAGGTCAGAAAAACAAAAAAATTACATTAAAGCCCTAAAAAACGCAGACATTGTAATATCTGCTGGCCCTGCTGGAACAGGTAAAACGTTTTTAGCTGTTGCAGTTGCATTAACCATGCTTTTAGAAAAAAAAATTGAGAGAATAATTTTATCAAGGCCCGCTGTAGAGGCGGGTGAAAGACTTGGTTTTTTACCAGGTGATATGAAAGAAAAAGTTGATCCTTATCTAAGGCCTTTGTATGACTCTCTTTACGATCTTTTGGATTTTGAAAAAATTCAAAAAAAAATTGAAGTAGGAGACATTGAAATAGCACCATTGGCGTTTATGAGAGGTAGAACTCTAAAAAATGCAGTAGCAATACTTGATGAGGCACAAAATGCGACTGACACTCAAATAAAAATGTTTTTAACTCGTATAGGAGAGAATTCAAAAATAATTATCAATGGTGATCCATCTCAAATTGATTTGCCAAATAAAATGCTTTCTGGTTTAAATCGATCAAAAAAATTATTAAATCATTTAAATGAGATATCGGTTGTTGATTTTGATCATACTGATGTAGTTAGACACCCTTTAGTCTCAAAAATTGTTAAGGCTTATTCTGATAAAAATTCAGATTAATGATTAAGGCTAATATAATTTTAGATCAAAAAATTTGGAAAAAAAAATTAAAGAGACCTAATAATTATTTTAAAAAAAGACTTAATAAGCTATCAAAATTTAGAAATTTTAAAAATAAAGGTCAAGAATTTACAGTTTTGTTGACTAATAATAAAAAAATGAAGGAACTAAATATGAAATTCAGAAATAAAAATAAATCGACTGATGTTCTTTCGTTTCCTTTAAAATTAAATTTAAAAAAAAAAAGATATATTGGAGATATAGCTATTTCATTTGAGATAACAAACAGAAGATCTAAATTATCGAGTTTTAGTGAAGAATTTGATAGATTATGGATACATGGATTTTTACATTTGCTAGGATATGATCACAAGAAGATAAAGGAATACCAAGTTATGAAGAAGCAGGAAGAACTTATTTTAAAAGAATTAAATAGATTAAATTGAGATATATTTTTGAAAATAAATTTTCCTTTTATTTACTAATTCTATTTTTGGGGCTATTTACATCTTATAGTCTTCCTCCATACAATTTTTTTTTTTTAAACTTTCTGACACTTCCATTATTACTTTATATTTTGATTAATTATAAAGGGGGAAAACTAAAATACTTTTTAATTGGTTGGTTTTTTGGAGTTGGTTATTTTATTTCAAATCTATATTGGATCACGAATTCCTTAACTTTTGACGAAAATTTAAAATTTTTAATACCTTTTGCTCTAATATTGATACCCTCTTTTTTAGCAATATTTTATGGTATAATAACTCTTTTATGTGGTTTTTTTAATTTAAAAAATAAAATTTCATCAATATTTATCTTCTCCCTTTTTTTTGGATCAATAGAATTTTTAAGAAGTTTTATTTTTGGTGGTTTTCCTTGGAATCTTTTAGTATTTAGTCTTTCAGATCATTTGCAAACTTTACAAATATTATCAATTATAGGTACATATTCTTTAAATTTACTTTCAATATCTATATTTTTGATACCGATAATAATTTTTTTTGAATATAAAAAATTAACAAAATTACTAACTCTTTTATTTGGTTTTTTTTTAATATTTATTAATGAAACTATTGGAAACTATAATTTGAAAAAATTTACAGAATTAAATTCTGAAAATTTAAACTTTGTAATCAGAGTTATATCACCAAATATACCAATTCATAGATTTTTAACCAACCAAGGTTCTGATAAAATCATTTTAGAGTTAGCTAAATTAAGTAAGCCCACTAATTTAAAAAAAGCCATTTTCATTTTGCCTGAGGGTGCTATTCCTGGAATTTATTTAAACGATATAAAATTTTTTAAAGATCTTTTTGCAAAAAATTACCACGATAATCAAAAAATTATATTAGGGATAAATAGCAATTATAAAAATAAGATCTACAATTCTCTTATAGCAATAGATAACAACGCGGAATTGCTCTTTAAATATAATAAAAATAATTTAGTTCCTTTTGGAGAATTTCTACCATTTGAAAATTTTTTCAAAAAATTGGGTCTTAAGAAAATTACTTTTGGTTATCAATCTTTCTCCTCTGATAATAAAAGAGAAATTTTATATTTAAATAAATTTAGATTTCTTCCACTAATTTGCTATGAAATAATTTATTCTGGAAAAATAAATCCAAATCGTGAAGATTACGATTTTATTTTAAATATTTCTGAGGATGGATGGTTTGGAAAATCTATTGGACTTCAGCAACATCTATCTCATTCAATCTTTAGGTCAATTGAAGAGGGAAAAAATGTTATTAGAGCTACAAATAATGGTATATCTGCATACATTAATCCTAAGGGTCAAATAATTAATAAAATAAATAAAAAAAAATATTTTGATATTGTTTCTATAAAACGTGTTGACAAAACCTATTTTTCAAAAAATGGTAATAAGATCTTCTTTTATTTTATTCTATTTTATATTACCTTAATTGTGGCTTTAAAAATTAGAGAAAATAAATGAAAAAAAATTATTTATTTACAAGTGAATCTGTATCCGAAGGGCATCCAGACAAAGTGTGTGATAGAATTTCTGATATGGTAGTAGATACTTATTTGTCAGCTGAACCTCAATCAAGAGTAGCATGTGAGACTTTAACAACAACCAATAAAGTAGTTTTAGCTGGTGAAGTAAGAGGTCCAGAAATTAAAAAAGAAGAATTGATTAAAAAAGTGCGGGATTGCATCAAAGATATTGGTTATGATCAAGATGGTTTTACTTGGAAAGAAGCAACTTTGATTGAAAGTCATTTACACGCCCAGTCCACTGACATAGCAATGGGGGTAGACTCATCAGCAAATAAGGATGAAGGAGCTGGTGATCAAGGCATCATGTTTGGTTATGCATGTAATGAAACGGAAGTTTTAATGCCGGCACCAATTCATTACTCACATAAAATATTAAGACTTATGGCTGAGGACAGAAAGTCTGGCAAGTTAGAAAACATAGAGCCAGATTCAAAAAGTCAAATCACTGTTGAATATAAAGATGGAAAACCATATGCAGTGAAGTCTGTTGTAATATCAACTCAACACTCACCAAATGTTAATCAATTCCAAGTGAGAGACCTAGTTAAACCCTATATTGAGAGATCAATTCCAAAAGAATTATTAAATTTGTTAGATGAAAAAGATATATATGTTAATCCAACTGGAAATTTTGTAATTGGTGGTCCTGATGGAGATAGTGGACTAACTGGTAGAAAAATAATTGTTGATACTTATGGTGGAGCAGCACCACATGGTGGAGGAGCTTTCTCAGGAAAGGATCCAACAAAAGTTGATAGGTCCGCTGCTTATGCAGCAAGATATTTAGCAAAAAATGTTGTTGCATCAAAAGTTGCTGACAAGTGTTTAATACAACTTGCTTATGCCATAGGAGTTTCAAAGCCTTTATCTATTTACGTTGACTTATTCGATAATGATGATGAAAAAAATAAACATATAGAAAAACTTATACGTGAAAACTTTGACTTGAGTCCAAGAGGAATAAGAGAGATGCTGGGATTAAACAAACCAATTTATGAGGTAACATCCTCCTATGGACATTTTGGAAGAATTCCTGATAAAAAAGGTTCATTTTCTTGGGAAAAAACTGATAAAACAAATATATTTAACAAGTAAATTAAGTTGAATATTAAAAAAAAATAAATATATTTCACCTACATTGTTGAAATATCAAAATGGGCTTATGCCCATTTTTTTTTGGAAGAAATAAAAATGTTAAATAAAAGAGCAGATAAATTAGAATTGCTTAGAATAGCTGAGGCTGTAGCTTTAGAGAAATCCATAGATAAAGAGTTAATAATCAACTCTATGGAGACTGGAATAGCAAAAGCTGCTAAGTCAAAGTTTGGTCAAGATAATGAAATAAAGGTTTTTATAAATAGAGACAATGGTGATATTGAAATATTTAGAAAACTCATCATTTCTGAGAATCCAGAAAATTCAAACACAGAGATTAAATTGGAAGACGCTATAAATTTAAATATTTTAAACAAAGATAAAAAAATAGGCGAAGAGATTTTACAACCCTTACCTTCTTTTGATTTTGGTAGAATAGCAGCTCAGACAGCTAAACAAGTAATTAATTTTAATGTTAGAGAAGCAGAGAGAGAAAGACAATTCAATGATTTTATAGGCAAAAAAGATACAATTTTAAGTGGCATAGTTAAAAGACTAGAATTTGGCAATGTAATCGTAGATCTAGGGAGAACAGAGGCAATAATCCAAAAAAATGAGCTAATCCCAAGAGAAAATATTAAAGCAGGAGATAGAGTCAAGGCTTTTTGTTATGATGTTAGAAGAGAACAACGGGGTCAACAGATTTTTCTTTCAAGAGCTCACCCAAAATTTATGGAACAGCTTTTTGTGCAAGAGGTTCCTGAAATTTATGATGGATTAATTGAAATAAAATCATCATCAAGAGATCCTGGAAGTAGAGCAAAAATTTGCGTAAGAGCAGTTGACACCTCCCTTGATCCAGTTGGAGCATGTGTCGGAATGAGAGGATCCAGAGTTCAAGCAGTTGTTAATGAATTACAGGGTGAAAAGATAGATATTGTAAATTGGTCTGATGACGTAGCAGTTTTAGTATCTAATGCTTTATCCCCTGCTGAGGTCCAAAGAGTTAACGTAGATAGTAATAGAAAAAAATTAGATGTTATATTGACTGAGGAAAATTTAAGTAAGGCGATAGGCAGAAGAGGACAAAACGTAAGATTAGCTACTAAACTAATTAACTACGAAATCAACATTATGACAGATCAAGAGGACTCTGAGAGAAGACAATTAGAATTTAAAGAAAAAACTGATAATTTTGTGAAAAACCTAGAACTTGATGAAACTCTTGGGCAGTTGTTAGTTGCTGAGGGGTTTTCTAGTATTGATGATATTAAAGATAGTTCACTTGAAAATTTATCTAAAATAGAAGGTATAGAAGAGGAGACTGCTAAAGCATTGATAGAGAGAGCTAGGGAATTTTATGAAAAGGACCAGGAAGATATTTCACAGAAAATTAAAGAGTTAGGCTTATCAGATGATTTAATTAACCACAAAGGCCTAACACCTGGAATGTTGGTAACACTTGGTGAGCAAAAAATTTTAAATCTTACAGATTTTGCAGACTTAGCGTCAGATGAATTAACTGGGGGATACGATGTCGTTAAGGGTGAAAAAGTTAAAATTCAAGGATATTTAGAGGATTTCGCTTTGTCGAAATCCGAAGCTGATGAGCTAATTATGTCAGCTAGAAATAAAATTTATAAAAATTGAGGCATGACGAATGACAGAAAAAAAAACAAAACTTACAATCTCTGGAAATACCAAGAAGTCATTTGTAAATACGAATATACCAAAAGTTAAGGGAAAAAATACTTTTGAAGTTGAAAATAAAGGTGATAAAAATTTAAATACTTACAAACCAAATAAAACTTTTGGTACTAAAACTTCATTTAATCACAAAAAAACCACTCTAAATAAAAATATTTTTTCATCAAGACCCTCGTCAACTATTACTGATTTTGAAAGACGAAAACTTGCCGAGCAAAGGGCGACTAAAAGACTAAAAGATGATGGTGAGAGTAAAGATAAAAAAAATAAATTAGGTAATAAAAAAAGAGAAATAAAGCTTACAGTGTCAAGAGCTTTGAGTGATGAGATCGAAACAAGAGAAAGAAGTTTAGCCTCTGTAAAAAGAGCTAGACAAAAAGAATTAAAGAATATCAACAAAGAAGAAAGTAAAGATAAATCAAAATCTGTAAAAAGAGATATAAATATACCTGAGTCTATAACCGTTAGAGAACTTGCAAATCGAATGGCAGAACAATCAAGCAATGTAATTAAGTTTTTATTTGGAATGGGTGTAACTGTAACTATTAATCAGTCACTAGCTGCTGACACAGCTGAATATATAGTTAAAGAATTTGGGCATAATCCTATTAGAGAGGAAAAAGTTGAAGAAATAATTCAAAAGATAAAAGAATCAAGGTCCGAAAATTTGAGAGACAGACCTCCAATTATAACTGTGATGGGTCACGTTGATCATGGAAAAACCTCTGTTTTAGACGTATTAAGAAGCACAAATGTAGTTTCAGGTGAATTTGGTGGAATTACACAACATATTGGTGCTTATCAAATAGAGAGTCGTTCTAAAAAACTTACTTTTATTGACACTCCTGGACATGCTGCTTTTACTGAAATGAGAGCGAGGGGTTCAAAATTAACTGATATTGTAGTACTCGTTGTTTCAGCTGATGATGGTGTAAAACCTCAAACTATTGAGTCTATAAAACATGCAAAAGCTGCAAATGTTCCAATAGTGGTTGCAATTAATAAATGTGATCTACCAGAGGCAGATCCACAAAAAGTTAAAAACCAATTATTAGAACATGAATTAATTTCTGAAGATTTATCTGGTGATACTTTGATGGTTGAAATATCTGCGAAAAAGAAACTTAACTTAGATAAACTTATTGAGGCGATTATACTTCAATCTGAAATTTTAGATTTGAAAACTGATTTTGAGTCTAAGGCTACAGGAGTAGTATTAGAGTCAAAAATTGACACAGGCAGAGGTCCAGTAGCAACAATAATTATTACTTCTGGAACTTTAAAAAAAGGAAATTTTTTTGTAAGTGGATTAAAATGGGGAAAAGTAAGAGCAATCATTAATGATAAAGGTTTAAACATAGAGGAGGCTTTACCTTCAACCCCTGTTGAAATATTAGGTATTAACGGAGCAGCAAAAGCTGGAGATGATTTTATTGTTTTAAAAAATGAAAAGGAAGCAAAAACTTTAAGTGAAAATAGAACTAAAGAGAGTAAAGAAGGTAGAAACCCATTAACATTTGTTACTCAAGACTCTGCTTTTTCTAATAAATCTACACAGGAGTTAAATTTAATCATCAAGTCAGATGTTCACGGTTCTTCCGAGGCCATTAAACATGCAATAAATCAAATAAAGCATGATGAGGTTAGACCAAAGATAATTTTAGCTGATATAGGCATGGTAACAGAGACAGATGTGACTTTAGCTAAAGCATCAAATGCAACTCTAATAGCTTTCAATGTTAAACCAAGCAAAGAAGCAAAAAAACTTGCGGAAAACGAAAACATTAAAATTTCATCATATAATATAATATATGAAGCTTTAGATTTTATTAAATCAAAGATGTCTGGATTGCTCACACCAGATATAAAAGAGACAATAACTGGAACAGCTCAAATTTTAGAAATTTTTAAGGTCTCGGGCGCAGGCAAAGTTGCTGGATCTAAGGTTATTGACGGAGAAATAACTAGTATATCAGAGGTCAGAATAATCAGAGATGGAAATATAATCCACACTGGAAAAGTTGGAAGTTTATTTAGAGAAAAAAATCAAGTAAAACAAGTTACAAATGGTCAGGAATGTGGAATTACTGTAAAAGACTACATGGATTTTCAGAAAAATGATACAATTGAAGCATTTAACTTAACTTCTATGGAGAGGTCAATCTAATGGCAGATAGGATAGGAAAACCTGTTTCACAAAGACAATTAAGGGTTGGTGAAATGCTAAAACAATCTTTAAGTATGATTTTCATGAGGAATGAGGCTAAAGTTCCAAATTTAGAGACTAACATAATTACTGTAACTGAGGTTCGGATGAGTCAGGATTTAAAAATAGCTAAAGCATATGTTTTACCGCTCGGAGGCAAAAATGCTGAGGAAATTATTTGTATTTTAAAGGAATATTCTTTTTTAATTCGAAAAATTTTATCAAAAAAGGTTGATATGAAATTTTTGCCAAAAATTCTTTTTAAAAAAGATGAATCTTTTGAATACGCTGAGAAAATTGAAAATTTAATTAAACAAACAAATAAATAGGAAGATGAATATGAATAAAAAAATTGCAGAATTAGCTATCCATGCTAAGGATACTGGTTCATCTGAAATACAAATAGCTTTATTAACAGAAAAAATTGAGAATCTATCTAAACATATTAAGCAGTTTAAAAAAGATAAGCATTCCTCAGTCGGTCTACTACGGGCGGTTAATAAAAGAAAAAAATTATTAGATTATCTTAAAAGAAATAAGGTTGAATCTTATAAAAATGTACTGTCAAAATTAAATTTAAGAAAGTAGAATTGGATGGATAGAACTGAAATGAACTAAAAGAAATGGAAATGAAATGTTTAAAATATATAAAAAAGAAATTGAGGTAGCAGGTAAAAAGTTAAGTCTTGAAACGGGTAAAATTGCTAGACAGGCAGATGGTGCGATAATAGCTACATGTGGTGAGACAGTTGTTTTGGCAACGGTTGTAGGAGCAAAAAAAGTAAATCCTGATGTGGATTACTTTCCATTATCTGTGAATTACCAAGAAAAATATTATGCGGCTGGAAAAATCCCAGGTGGTTATTTTAAAAGAGAAGCTAGGCCAACAGAGAGTGAAACATTGATATCTAGACTAATTGATAGACCAATTAGACCTCTGTTCCCAGATGAATTTAAAAATGAGGTTCAGTTATTACCAACAGTAATTTCTTATGATAAAGAAAATGAGGCAGATATTTTATCAATTAATGCATCATCTGCTGCATTGGCTATCTCAGGTATGCCATTTATGGGACCTGTTGCTGCATCTAGAGTAGGTTTTGTGGATGGTAAATATGTCTTAAATCCATCTAAAACTGATTTAGAAAAATCAAAATTAGATTTAGTGGTAGCGGGAACAAAAGATGCTGTGCTTATGGTAGAATCTGAAGCAAGCGGTTTAACAGAGGGGGAAATGTTAAGCGCTGTTAAGTTTGGTCATGAAGGTTTTGTTCCAATTATCAAAATGATAGAAGAACTTGCAAAAGAATGTAGAAAACCAGATTGGAATATTGAAAAAAAAGATCTCTCAGAAGTAAAAAAAAAACTAGAAGAAACATTTACAAAAGATCTTAAAAAAGCTTTTGCAACAAGAGATAAACAAGAAAGATCTAATCAAATTTCAGAAATAACTGAAAGAGCCAAAGAATTATACCTTGATGATGAAAATTATACAGATCTTGATGTAAATTCTCAGCTTAAAAATTTAGAAAAATCAATTGTTAGAACTGACATTTTAAAAAATAAAAATAGGATTGACGGAAGAGGCTTGTCCGAAGTAAGACCAATTTCATGTGAAGTTGGTATTTTACCTAGAGCTCATGGCTCTGCTTTGTTTACTAGAGGAGAGACACAAGCAATAGTGACAGCTACTCTGGGTACATCTGATGATGAACAAAGAATTGAGAGTTTAGATGGATTACAAAAAGAGAGATTTATGCTTCACTATAATTTTCCTCCATTTTCTGTTGGAGAAACCGGCAGAATAGGGACAGGCAGAAGAGAAATAGGACATGGTAAATTAGCATGGAGAGCTATCCATTCATCACTTCCCTCAAAAGAAGCATTCCCATACACTTTTAGGGTAGTATCAGAGATTACTGAGTCAAATGGTTCTTCATCCATGGCAACGGTTTGTGGGACATCGCTTGCTCTGATGGATGCTGGAGTGCCAATTAAGGAGCCGGTTGCTGGTATTGCAATGGGTTTAATTAAAGAAGAGAAAGATTTCAGTGTTCTATCTGATATTTTAGGTGATGAAGATCATTTAGGGGACATGGATTTTAAAGTTGCTGGAACTAAAGATGGAATTACATCTCTTCAAATGGATATTAAAATTACTGGCATAACATTTGAGATAATGGAGCAAGCTTTAAGACAAGCTAAGGAGGGAAGAGTCCAAATTTTAACAGAAATGAACAAAGCTTTATCATCTTCAAGAGCAGAAGTTGGAAAACATACTCCAAAAATGGAAAAAATTAATGTTGATAAAAAGGATATTGCAGCTGTTATTGGAAAAGGTGGAGCAACAATTAGAGAAATTGTTGAAAAATCAGGTGCTAAAGTTGACGTAAATGATGAAGGCGAAGTAACAGTTGCTGCGCCTGATGAAGAGGCAAGAAACATTGCAATGCAAATGATTAAAGATATTACTGCAAAAGCTGAATTGAATAAAATTTATTCAGGAAAAGTAATGAAGATCATGGAATTTGGTGCTTTTGTTAATTTTTTAGGAAAACAAGATGGATTAGTCCATATTTCTGAATTAGCTAATAAAAGAGTAGCTAAAGTTACTGATATTGTAAAAGAAGGTGATGAAGTAAAAGTTAAAGTAATAGGTTTTGATAGGGGAAAAGTGAAATTATCTATCAAGCAAGCAATTATATAATATAACTTTAAAAAATTTTCTAAAATAACATTGATCTCTAAAAAAAATGAAAAAAGAAATCTTAAACAAATATAGTAAAAAAATATATTCTCAATTTGGTGAGGATGGAATTATATTAGAGATTTTGAATAGACTAGGATCTCAAAATTTGGATAATTGGTGTGTAGAATTTGGAGCAAAAGATGGTATGTCTGACTCAAATACTTTTAATTTAATTAAAAATTATAATTATAATGCTGTTTTAATTGAGGGAGATAAAAATTATTTTAAAAAGCTTTGTAAAAATCTTCCACAAAAAGAAGTAATTAAAATAAATAAATTTGTGAATTTTTCAGGTGATGATAATTTGGACCGAATACTTGAAACCACTAGCATTCCAAAAAATTTTGACATTTTATCAATAGACATTGATGGTTGTGATTTTTATATATTTCAAAGTTTAGCTAATTATAGACCTAAATTAGTATGTTTAGAATTTAATCATTTAATTCCAAATTCAGTAGAATTTGTTCAAAAAAAAAGTTTCAAGATTAAACAAGGAAGTAGCGGAAAATCATTAGTTAAACTTGCGCGTGCGAAGAGATATGAATTAGTGGCAAGCAGCCTAACCAACCTTTTTTTTATTGATCAAACTTATATAGATAAGATAATAAAAGAAAAAATTACATTAGATGATCTTATTGATGATCATGATATCAAAAATTTTATTTTTTGTGGGTATGATGGGACTCTACATACAACAAAACCTCTTAAATTAGGCTGGCATAAGCTTGAAATCAAAAATGAAAAAATTCAAATATTGCCAAAATTTCTAAGATATTTTCCTGATGATTATAATTTATTTCAAAAAATATTTTTTTTATTGATAAGAGAAATTATACAGCCTGGAAGATTTATCAAAAAAATTTTAAAAAAAAAAAATTAATTTCTACCTAATATTTTTTGGGTCAGGCATTCCCATTTTATTATATCCAGCATCAACATAATGTATTTCACCAGTTACACCACCTGCAAGGTCGCTAAGCATATACAATGCTGATTTACCAACATCGTGAATATCGACATTTCTTTTAAGAAAAGAATGATCTTCGTTCCATTTATATAGAAATTTTGCATCACCTATTGCTGATGCAGCCAGGGTTTTAATAGGACCTGCACTTATAGCATTAACTCTAATACCTTTTTCTCCCAGATCTCTAGCGAGATATTTGACACTTGCTTCTAATGCTGATTTGCATACACCCATAACATTATAATTTGGAATAGCCTTAGTAGACTCGTAGCTTAAAGTAAGAAGACTTCCACCGTTTTTCATAATTTTAGAGGCTTCTTTTGAAACCTCAGTGAATGAAAAACATGAAATTAGCATACTTTTTAAAAAATTTTCTCTAGTCGTATTCAAATATTCTCCAGATAACTCGGCTCTGTCTGAAAAAGCGACTGCATGAACAACAAAATCTATATGACCCCACTCAGATTTTAAATTTTCAAATAATTTTATTATCTCCTCTTTTTTTTCTACATCACAGCTAAAGGTTAAGTTTGAATTTAATTTTTCTGCTAAAGGTATAACTCTTTTTTTTAGAGCATCTCCTAAATATGTGAATGCTAACTCAGCTCCTGCCTCAGATAGTTTTTGTGAAATGCCCCAAGCTATTGATCTTTCGTTTGCAACTCCCATTATCAACCCTTTCTTTCCTTTCATCAAACTCATATTAAACTTTCTCAAAAATTAAAGCTGCATTAGTACCACCAAAGCCAAAACTATTAGACATAACACAATCTAAATTTACTTCTTTTTCTACCTTAGTAATAATTGGAAAATTTTTAGCATCAGTATCTATATCAACAATATTCGCCGATCCAGCAATAAAATTATTTTTCATCATAATTAAACAGTAAATCGCCTCATGAACAGATGCTGCACCTAAAGGATGACCAGATAAAGACTTTGTTGAACTTATCTTTGGAATTTCTGCTTGGAAAGTTTCTTTAATAGCTTTCAATTCAGTTATATCGCCAACTGGGGTTGATGTTCCATGAGTATTTATATAATTAATTTTTTTTTTAGATGTTGCAATTGCCATTTTCATACATCTAACAGCTCCTTCTCCAGAAGGTGCTACCATGTCGTATCCATCAGAAGTAGCTCCGTAACCAGTTAATTCAGCATATATTTTTGCACCTCTAGCTTTTGCATGTTCATACTCTTCAAGCACTAATACGCCTGCACCACCTGCAATAACGAATCCATCTCTCGTTTTGTCATATGCTCTTGACGCAGTTTCGGGTGTATTATTATATTTAGATGATAAAGCAGTCATAGCATCAAACATAGCAGTCATAGCCCAATGAATTTCTTCACTTCCACCTGCAAAAACAATATTCTGCTTACCCATTTGAATTAATTCCATAGAGTTTCCTATACAATGTCCACTCGTTGCACAAGCTGAGCTCATAGTATAATTGGTGCCTTTTATCTTAAAAGGTACAGCCAGAGTTGCTGAAGCAGTACTTGCCATTGTTCTTGGAACAATAAACGGTCCCATTAACTTTGGAGTTTTAGCTCTCGTTTTATCTGCAGCCAAAATAACATTTTCAATCGACGGACCACCTGAGCCCATAACTATCCCAGTTTTGAAATTACTAACTTCTTTCTCTTCAAGTCCAGAGTCTACAATAGCTTCTTTCATTGCAATATAATTGTATGCAGACCCTGATCCCATGAACCTTATTGTTTTTCTATCAATAAAATCCTCAAGTTTTATATTAGGCTTACCATGAATGTGACTTTTGAGATTATGTTCTTTATATTCTGGACTAAAAGATATTCCAGACTTTGAATTTAAAAGAGAGAGATATACCTCATCTTGGTTATTACCTAGACAAGATACAATCCCTAAACCGGTAATTACAACTCTTTTCATTATTTAAATAATCCCACTTTTAAATTGTCTGCTGAATAAATTTTTTTATCATCGGCTAAAACTAACCCGTTAGCAAGGCCTACAGTAGTTCCCCCAGGAGACATGATTTTTTTTATGTCAATCTGATATTTTACTAATTTTATATCCTGCAAAACCTCTCCAGTAAATTTCACTGTACCCACACCTAAAGCCCTTCCTTTTCCAGGATTTCCAATCCAACCTAAAAAAAAACCTACTAATTGCCACATAGCATCTAAACCAAGACAGCCAGGCATAACAGGATCCTCTTTAAAGTGACAATTAAAAAACCAAAGATTTTTTTTAATGTCTAATTCAGCTTTTAAATAGCCTTTTTTAAATGCTCCTTTGTCATCATTAATTTCTGTAATTCTATCAAACATTAGCATTGGTGGAAGTGGTAATTTAGCATTACCTGGACCAAATAATTTTCCCTCTCCACAATTTATAAGTTCATCATACGAGTATGAGTTTTTTTTCATAAAATTGAGTATTCTTATTTACTTGATTTTATCATTATATAATATACATTTAATATTAGTTTAGAATAATATTAAGTAACAATATGGTTAAATAGTGAAATATATTGATAAATTAAGAAATTCTGGATTACGTCCAACTAAGCAAAGACTTCAAATATGTAAAATTTTATTTGATGTTGAGAAAACATTTCATTTTACAATTAATGAGTTGGATCAAAAAATAAAAAAACAAATAGGTAATAAAATTTCACTAGCAACAATTTACAATACCGTTCATGCTTTTGAGAAAAAAGGATACCTTAAACAAATCCCAATTAATTCAAATCAAGCCTATTTTGATACCAATGTTACTGATCATCACCATTTTTATGATTTAAAAGATGAGAAGTTGATTGATTTAGAAAATTCTGACGTAGGACCAATCAATATTTTAAAAAAAATAAATGGTAAAAAAATAAAATCTGTTGAAGTTCTTGTAAAGTTAGAGGACTAATTCTAGTTTTATTGGAGCGTCATTTAAAACCAATTGACACCTTTTTAGAATCATTATAAAGTAGATCTAATATAATCAAAATTGAGGAATAAATTTATGAGTACTGAAAATTTTAAGGATAAGTCTTTTAAAGCCACTCAAATGAGCAAATGTCCATTCACTGGAGCCGGAACTCCAGCAAAATTTTCTGCAGGACGTGGACAAACAGTAAGAGATTTTTGGCCTAATAGCTTAAATCTTAAAATTCTTAGTCAGCACTCAAATTTATCCAATCCTATGCATAAAAAATTTAGTTATGCAAAAGAATTTAAAAAACTTAATTACAAAGCACTTAAAAAAGATCTAAAAAACCTGATGACAGACTCACAAGAATGGTGGCCAGCTGATTATGGTCATTATGGCCCATTATTTATTAGACTTGCCTGGCACGCCGCGGGAACCTACAGAACTGGTGATGGTAGAGGTGGAGCTGGAACAGGTAATCAGAGATTTGCTCCACTCAACTCTTGGCCAGATAACGTAAATTTAGATAAAGCTAGACTATTACTTTGGCCTATCAAAAAGAAGTATGGAAGAAAAATTTCATGGGCAGATTTATTTATACTTGTTGGAAACGTTGCTTTAGATTCAATGGGTTTCAAGACCTTTGGTTTTGGAGCTGGCAGAACAGATATTTGGGAACCAGAGGATGACATATACTGGGGCTCAGAAAAAGAAATGCTAGGTGTTGAAAGATACAGTGGAAATAGAGATTTAGAACAACCGTTGGGAGCTTCACATATGGGTTTAATTTATGTCAACCCGCAGGGTCCCGACGCTAACCCAGATCCAAAACTTGCGGCACATGATATCAGAGAGACATTTGGAAGAATGGCAATGAATGATTATGAAACAGCTGCACTGGTAGCTGGAGGGCATACATTTGGAAAATCTCATGGTGCAGCATCCGAGTCGTATAAAGGTCCTGACCCTGAAGCTTCAAAACTTCAAGACCAGTCTACAGGATGGAATAGTGGATATAAGTCTGGAAAAGGTGTTGATACAATTAGTAGTGGGATAGAGGGTGCTTGGACGCAGAATCCTATAAAATGGGATATGGGATATTTAGATTGTCTTTATGGCCACGAATGGGAGCTTACAAAAAGCCCAGCTGGCGCTCATCAATGGACACCTAAGAATAATGGTCAGGAAATTAAGATGGTACCTGATGCACACAAAAAAGGTGTTCTTCATCCACCAATGATGCAAACAACTGACATTTCGATGAAAGTTGATCCAAGTTATGGACCTATCACAAAACATTTCCATCAAAATCCAGAGGAATTTCATGATGCATTTGCAAGAGCCTGGTTTAAATTAACTCATAGGGATATGGGCCCTAAAGTTTGTTATCTCGGTAGCGAAGTTCCAAAAGAGGAATTAATTTGGCAAGATCCAATAGATAAACCAAAATATAAATTGAAATCAAAAGATATCAAAGATTTAAAGAAAATGATCTCTAAATCAAAATTATTGATTTCAGATTTGGTTTCTACCGCATGGGCATCGGCATCTACTTTTAGAGGATCAGATAAAAGAGGTGGAGCAAACGGTGCAAGAATAATGTTAGAGCCACAAAAAAACTGGAAAGTGAATAACCCTAGTAGGCTATCTCATGTTATTAGTATTCTAAATACAATTAAAAGTAAATTTGATAATAAAAAGAAAAGTGTTTCAATGGCAGACTTAATTGTGCTAGCCGGAGGTGTTGGCATTGAAATGGCAGCTCAAAAAGCTGGTTATAAAATAGAAGTTCCATTTTCTGCAGGAAGAGGAGACGCAAGACAAGATCAAACCGATATAAATTCCTTCGGGCTTCTTGAGCCACAAGCAGATGGTTTTAGAAATTATCTAAATGGAGGAGCCTCAAATGTTTCAGCTGAAGAAAAATTAATTGATAAAGCTCAACTAATGGGTCTTACAGCTCCT
The DNA here is from genome assembly GCA_902518185.1 of uncultured Pelagibacteraceae bacterium. GTDB lineage: Bacteria > Pseudomonadota > Alphaproteobacteria > Pelagibacterales > Pelagibacteraceae > Pelagibacter. The sequence continues at coordinate 72,819 of CABYFG010000002.1, forward strand.
GAAATGACAGTTTTAATTGGAGGAATGAGAGTTTTGAACACAAATTTCGATAACTCAAACTATGGTGTTTTTACAAATAAAAAAGAGACACTGACTAATGATTATTTCAAAAATCTATTAGATATGAATATTACTTGGAAAGAAACTGATAAATCAGAGCAAATATTTATAGGATCAGATAGGAAATCAAAAAAAGTTAAATGGAAAGGAACTAGAGTTGATCTCATTTTTGGATCAAATTCTCAGCTTAGAGCTCTTGCAGAGGTTTATGCATGTGATGACTCGCAAGAAAAGTTTTTAGATGATTTTGTGGCAGCATGGACTAAGGTTATGAATGCAGACAGATTTGATTTGAAATTAAATTAAAATGAGCAATATAATTTATGTCTAATGTAAATTTTGAGGATTTTTATAAAGTACCAGACCTAAGTTTTGATATTTTAAAACTACGTGAAGATCTAGATAAAATATTAGAAAGTAAAAAATTTAATACCCCAGGAGTTACACACTTTGGTGCCATACCAATTAATCAAATTCCAAATGACGAAGATTCAATTAAAGGAAATAAAATCAGGGGCAAGTATTGGACTATAGCTGACGAAACTGGAAAAGAGGTCGCTAGAGATATCGATATAGATGAGTCAAAATATACACAATTAATCCCAGAATTTGAAAAAACATATTTCAAAGAAGTTTATGAAATATTGAGGAAAAAATTTAAGCTTGGTCGAGTAAGATTGCTTCTTAAAGAACCAAGATCAACTTTAAGTTGGCATAAAGACCCTGAATGTAGACTGCATGTACCAATCGTAACTAACAGAGGTTGTTCAATGGTTATAGAAAATGTAGCAAAACATCTTCCAGCTGATGGCACAGTATGGATAACAAATAACACTAAATATCATAATTTTTTTAACGGAGGAGAACAGGCTCGAGTTCACTTGGTTGCTTGCGTGCTCGAAAGTCCATTCAAAAAATAAATGGAATTAACAAGCGGTATATTCAAAGCTGCAGAAAACATTTACAATAATAATAAAGGTTCAATATTAAGAACAATTGTTTACACCATAGGACACTTTATAATTGCGATAACAGTTCTAATGTTAGTAGCAGATGTTTCATTTATGATAGCGTTAACAGATGCAATCGTTGAGCCTATCGCAAATTCAATTTGGTATTTTATCCTAGATAAGTGGTGGGCAAGTAAATCTAAGAAGTAAATAATAATCATTTGCAAAAAAAGTTTGTAATTGATTATCATTATCACTAATTTTTCTTGAAACTTTAAATTAAATAATTAATTTTTAAGTATGCAAACTGAAAATTTTAATTGTAAAAAATGTGGTCTTACAATTTCATCAACTTGCTCAAAATGTAAAAAAGTTGTTGATATTCAAGTTCTCGATGATGGCTGTATTGTACAAAAAACAAAATGTTTAGATTGTGCTAATACTCCTGTAATTAAGGATATTTGTGCTCAACAGAATTAAGTAAGAGTCAATTAGAATTAGAGCTAATTTCCCCAGAGATTTTTAGTGTTTATCCATCCTTTTATATTTTTCGTGTTAACTTTACACCAATTTTCCTCACACTTAATGATTAACAAAACTCTACCCCTTTTTATTTTGACTAATGGTTTTGAAAAATTTGATGGTTTTTCAAATAAAATCTTATCTTCATAAGATATAACTGAATTAACTTTTTGCAATTGTGACACATGAATCCAACCTCCATTATTTTTAAAATCAATAATTCTTCTAAAGTTTTCTTTTTTATCTATTTGTTTAATTGGTAAATTTTTCATTTTATATATATATTTTACTGGTGAGTTAAAACTTGGGCCGTACCTCACGTTTACTTTATTTTTTTTTAATGATAAGAAAATATCATCTCCGTAAGTTACTGAAAAATAAAAAAAAGAAAAAAAAATAAAAAAAATTTTTTTTAGAAGCATTAATTTATATACCTTTAATTTTTTTTAGTTTTACTTTTCTAAAATTTAGATTTAACAAATCAATAATCAGAATGTAGTTATTAAGTTTTTTTCCAATATTTAAAATTTCTTTAAGAATTTCATTAGCTTGAAAAGTACCAATTATTCCAGCTACAGTGCCTAAAATTCCTCCATATTCACAGTTTAATACATCATCAGATATATTTTTTTCTTGAAAAAAATTTCTAATACAAGGTGTTTTTTTATTTTTAAAATCAAATGAAAATATGTGGCCATCAAATTTGCTTATAGCACCAGTAACAAGAAATTTTTTAAATTTTTTACAATAATCATTAACTAAAAATTTAGTTTTAAAATTATCTGAACCATCAATTATATAATCATAGTTTTTCATGATTTTATTACAATTTATCTTATCCAATTTTTTTTGGTAACTTGATATTCTTATTTTTGGATTAATCTTTTCCAATTTTTTTTTAGTTACAATTACTTTAAATTTTTTAATGTCATTTATGTCATACAAGCTCTGGCGGTGTATATTAGATAACTCAACTTTGTCAGGATCAATTATTCCCAAATTGCCAACACCAGCTCTAGTTAAATATTCTGCTGCAGGGCATCCTAGTCCTCCCATACCAATAATTAGTACTTTAGAATGAATAATTTTTTTTTGACCTAGGATACCTATATTTTTAAGTATAATTTGCCTTGAAAATCTCTCAATTTGTTTTTTGTTAATTCTAAACTTCATTTACCCGTAGACCCAAAACCACCTTCCCCTCTCACTGTCTCAGGCAATTTATCAGTCTCAACAAGTTCAATCTTAACTACTGGTGCGAGTATCATTTGAGCTATCCTATCACCATTTTTAATTATAAAGTCATCTTTACCATGATTGAATATGATTACTTTGATTTCACCTCTATAATCACTATCAATAGTTCCAGGAGTATTTAAGACACTAATATTATTTTTTACAGCCAAACCAGATCTAGGTCTTATTTGTATTTCATAATTTTTTGAAAAAGCTACAGATAATCCAGTTGGTATTAAGGATGAGGTTCCAGCTTTTACAGTAATTGGATTTTTTAAAAATGCTATTAAGTCCATTCCAGATGCACCGTCTGATTTATAATCAGGCAGTGTTACTGCTGGGTTTAATTTTTTTATTTGTACCTTAACCATTAATTAATATGGGTAACAATTTTATCTACTATTTCTTCAGCAATTTCTGATTTTTTTCTAAAAGAGATTTTTTCCTTGTTTTTTAAATTATTTTTATAATGAATAGTAACCTCATTATAGTCTGACTCGAAACCTCTATCTTTTTTTGAAACATCGTTAGCGATAATCCAATCACAATTTTTATTAATAAGTTTAATTTGAGCGTTTTTATCTAAATTTTTTGTTTCAGCAGCAAAACCAACAACCAAATTTGGTCTCATGGAATTGTGATTTGAGACATAATTTAAGATATCAATATTTTTTTCTAAACTTAAATTAAGAATATTTTTTTTTTTGATTTTATCATTTTTTTTATTTATCATCTTAAAATCAGCTACTGCCGCTGAAAAAATAGCTATATCAACAGGTAAGCTTTCTTGTGTTGCTTTAAACATTTCTTCTGCTGTCTCTACTTTGATCAGATTTATTTCTTTATCAATTTCTAAATTTGAAGGCCCAGATATCAATGTTGTATTAAAACCTCTTTTTGATAAAGACTTTGCTAATTCAAAACCTTGTTTTCCGCTTGATTTATTAGAAATATACCTAACCGAGTCAATGTATTCATGTGTTGGGCCTGCAGTTACTAAGGCTCTCATTTTTTTATTAATACTAATTATGTTTAAGAAAGATTTTATTTCATTTAAAATTTCAGTTGGATCTGACATTTTACCCATACCGTATTCACCACAAGCCATATCTCCAATTTTAGGTCCAATTAATTTATAACCAAAATTTTTCAATTTTTTTAAATTTTCTTTTGTTGATTTATGTTCCCACATTCTCACATTCATTGCTGGAACTAAAAATATTTGTTTGTTAGATGCTAGAACGACTGAGGATGCAAGATCTTCAGATGAGCCCGAACAAAGTTTTGAAATAGTGTTTGCTGTTGCAGGTACAACGATTATTACATCAGCCCATCTTGATAATGCAATGTGATCCATTTCAGTCTCGTTTTCAATACTGAACAGGTCATCATAGACTCTTCCTTGGGATAATGAGGCAATTGATAAAGGTGTTACAAATTCTTTTGCACTTTTTGTCAAAATAGTTTTTATATCTGCATTTTCTTTTTTAAATAATCTAATAGTTTCAAGACTTTTATATGCAGAGATCCCCCCACAAATTATGAAAAGTATTTTTTTATTTTTCAAATTTTGCATGGAGAGAATTAAAATACTAATAGACCAAAAATTACAAGGATTAATATACCAATTATAGTTTGATTTCTAAAAGCTGTCATTTCTAATTTTTTAGTATTTAATTGTGAGTAAGAATTTGAATTTTGAGGAATTTGCCCATTAGCTAAAAAGGTCAAAGCTTGATTAGCCTTATCCATGATTTCTGGAAACTCAGGCAGTCTTTTAATTACTTCTGAGGTACTTTGTAAAGTTTCGTTAATTTTTGAAAGTGGATCTTTAGTTTCTTTTAGCCAATTTTCTAAAACTGGTTTAGAGGTTGTCCATATATTAGTATTAGGATTTAATTTTCGCGCCACACCCTCGACAACAACCATTGTCTTTTGCAACATTAGTAGTTGTGGCTGTGTTTGCATGTTAAACTTTTCTGTTACATCAAATAATTGTTTTAACAATTTTCCACCAGATATATCTTTAACAGTTTGACCGAAAATCGGTTCTCCAATTGATCTTAAAGCTTGAGCTAAATCGTCTATTGGTACATTTTTGGGAACTAAACCAGCAACTAAATGAACTTCAGCAACTTTTCTATAATCTCTCTGAATAAAACCAAATAATATCTCTGCCAGAAATCTTTTACTCATTTTATCTAACCTTCCCATTATTCCAAAATCAATTGGAACAATATGACCATTGTTATCAATAAATATGTTTCCCTGATGCATATCTGCATGAAAAAATCCATCTCTTACGGCATGTCTTAAAAAATTTTGAATGATATTTTCAGCAATTTTATTTGTATTTAAATTTCTTTTTTTTAGTTGATCCGTCTCTCTTATTGAAATTCCATCGATCCAATCAAGTGTCATTACAGTTTCACTTGTAAAGTTCCAATAAATTTGAGGAACTTTAAAACCAACATCATTTTTGGTGTTTTCTGCATATTCATTTGCTGCTGCTGCTTCAAATCTTAAATCCATCTCAAGATTTGTTATTTCTTTCAACAGAAAAACTACCTCAACTAATTTAAGTCTTTTTGACTTTTTAATAAAAGACTCTATTAAGAATGCAAAAAGCATCATAGCATCTATCTCCTCATTAAAGATTTTTTTTATATTTGGTCTTAAAATCTTGATTGCCACGTCTTTAATTGTTCCATTGTCGTTAATCTTAGCTTTGTGAACTTGAGCAATTGAGGCTGCTGCTACTGGTTCACTCAAATCTATAATTGAATTGTAAATATCGTTACCAAGATCGTTTCTAATTATTTCCTTAGCCTGATGTAAAGGAAAAGGAGGTAATTTATCCTGAAGACTCTCAAGTTTTTTTGATAATTCTTCTCCTATGATATCTGGTCTTGTTGCTAAAAATTGTCCTAATTTTATAAAAGTAGTTCCCATAGACTCTAAAGAGCTTGATAACTTCTCACCTTGATCTTTATTTTCATCCTTATTTTGTTTATTTGAAAAAGAAAATGATAAAATTTTAAATATAATTTTTATTACAACGGGTGGCTCTTTAAATTTTGATACAATATTAAGTATATTAGATTTAGCAATTTTTCTTCCAAGTTTAAATAATGTAATTATTTTTTTAATCATTTATTTTCCAACCACTATGTATAGAAACTATTCCACCTGACAAGTTTCTATAAAAACATTTTTGAAATCCATTTTTATACATAAGCTCAATTAACTCATCTTGATTTAAAAAGTTTTCAATACTTTGAATTAGATATTCATACGGGTCTTTTTTTCCAACAACATATTTACCGATAATTGGAATCATCTTACTATAATTTTTATAAATTAATTCTAAAATAGAGTTATGGATTTTTGAAAATTCAAGACATAAAAATCGACCACCGGGTTTTAGCACCCTATATGCTTCTTTAATGGCTTTATTCAAATCTTTTGTATTTCTCAAACCGAAACTTATGGTATAGAAATCGAAATAACTTTTTTCATTTGGAAGCTTTTCTGCAGAGGCTTTTATCCAATTAATTTTTGGAAATTTGGATAATTTCTTTTTGCCTTTCTCTATCATTTTATAATTTGGGTCCACACAAGTCACATTGTCATCTTTTTTAGTGTAATCTACAAAAAGTTTGGCTATATCCCCAGTTCCACACCCGACATCTATTAACTTAGATTTAATAGAAGGGTTCATCATATTAATTAAACTTTTTTTCCATAAACGATGAATTCCAATTGACATTAAATCATTCATCAAATCATACTGATCATAAACTTGATCAAAAACAGTTTGTACTAGTCCCTTTTTATTTTGTAGATTCTGTTGCATAAATTAAAAATTATATATTAAATATAGTATTAAATGCCAGAATTACCAGAAGTAGAAGTAGTAAGACGGTCGCTAGATGAAAAAATTAAACAAAAAAAGATTAAAAAAGTCATAATAAGAAATAGAAATTTGAGATTAAAAATTCCATATAATTTTTCAAATTTTTTAAAAAATTTAAAAGTTATAAAAATTGAGAGATTTTCAAAATATATCATTTTTAATTTATCAAATAATAGTTACTGTTTGCTTCATTTAGGTATGTCTGGAACGCTTCATTTAGTGCCCAGAAATAAAAAAAATTTAATCACAAATTTAAGTTTTTATAACTCTCCATTTCAACCGATCAAACATAATCATGTAGAAATAATTTTTGATAATTTTAAAATTATTTATAATGATCCTAGAAGATTTGGTTTTTTTGAAATTATTAATGATAAAAAAAAACTCATTAAAAAATTTAAAAACTTTGGTCCTGAAGCTTTAGATAAAAAATTTAACAAAGAATATATATATCATTATTTTAAAAACAAAAAAAAAAATATAAAAAATTTTTTAATTGATCAAAAATTTGTATCAGGAATTGGAAATATCTATGCAAGTGAAATTTTGTTTGAATGTAAAATTAATCCAATAAAAAAGGCAAATTTATTAAATAAAGATAATTGCGATAAGATTGTAATTTTTTCTAAAAAAGTTTTACTTGATGCAATTAGAAAAGGAGGATCTAGTATTAAAAATTTTAAAAACATTGCTGGAACTGAAGGTAATTTTCAAAAAAATTTCAATGTTTATTTTAGAGAAGGATTAAATTGTAAAAAATCTAAATGTCATGGAACCATTAAAAAAAAAATTATTTCTAATAGGTCAACTTTTTTTTGTAATATTTGTCAAAAATAACATATTATTCTGTTGACCGTCATTAATTCTCAAGTTATACCCCAGCGCATATGGCAAATACTAAATCTGCAATTAAAAGAATTCGTAGAATAGCTGGACAAACAAAAGTTAATAAGGCTAGGAAGAGTAAATATAAAAATGCTTTAAAAAAAATGAATTCTTTAATTGAGAATAAAAAAAAATCAGAAGCTTTGAAATTCTTACCTAAGTTGAATTCTGTATTGATGAAGATAGCTAAAACTGGCATAATTAAAAAAAAAAACGCTTCGAGAAACGTCTCAAGGATAACAAAAAAAATTCAAAAATTAAAATAGAATATACTTACAGTTGATTCAACTGACGGCATACGCTTCATGTATGTTTTAAGAATTGAAATTTACAACATTTTGATTTGGTAAATTTATTATATATTTTATTCAATTATAAATTTTATTTTTTTTTAATACATAAAAAAAAATTTTGTCAAAGAATTTTTTCAAAATTTTATTTTAACTCAATCGTAGATTTAATTTTTTTTTTAAAGTTTAAACAAAATTCTTGCAATATTTTTGTATAAGTTCTAACTAATTATTTCTAAACAAATGGACAATCCATATAAAAACAAGAATTTAAATAGTGATAATTTTGATTGGGGCTTAGTACAATCAGAAATGAAAATTAAATTAGGTAAAGATATTTTTGAAAGTTGGTTAAAAAAAATAACTTTTGTTGAGGAGTTTAATAATTATTTACTATTATCTGTTCCGACAAGATTTATTAGAGATTGGATAACTTCTAGGTATTTAGATCAGATTTTGAAATGTGTTAAAAATTATAAAAGGGAAATTATTAGAATTGAATTTAAGATAATGGAAATTAAAGATAATAATCATACTCAAGACTCATCTACAAAATTAATAGGTAAAAATTCTAATGTATCTTTTTTAAAAGAGAATTATTTTCAATATAATAGAATTGATCCTAATAAAAGATTTGAAAATTTTATCACTGGTTCCAGTAATAAGCTTGCATATGAAGCATCGATAAAGGTATGTGAGAGCATATCTAATTATAATCCATTGTATATTTATGGCGGGGTTGGAATGGGTAAGACCCACCTATTGAATGCGATTGGCTTTGAATTAAAAAAAACTAACAAAGTAATGTTTATTTCAGCTGAAAGGTTCATGTATCAATTTGTAAAGTCAATCAAATCCAATAATATGGTTAAATTCAAGGATTACTTTAGGAATACAGATGTTTTATTGATAGATGATATTCAATTTATGAATGGTAAAGAAGCGATGCAGGAAGAATTCTTCCATACTTTTAATGCTTTGATTGATAAAGATTCACAAATAGTTGTTTCAGCAGACCGCGCACCTAATAAATTAAATAGAATTCAGGAGAGGATTAAATCAAGATTCTCTGGTGGGTTGGTCGTAGATATACAAAAACCAGATTTTGAATTAAGAAAAAAAATTGTCCAAACTAAATTGGAAGAGATTAATAATTTACACTCTGGCGAAATTAAAATTTCAAAAGAAATTGTGGAATTTGTAAGTTTTGAAATAAAAAATAATATCAGAGAGTTAACTGGTGCTTTAAATCGGATTGTCTCCTTTTCAAGAATTTATAATAAAATACCAAATTTAGCAGAGACAAAGATAGTTTTAAAAGATTTACTTAACGTAACGGAAAATAAGGTTACGATTGATCTGATTCAAACTCTAGTCTGTAAGCATTTTAAAATTCGTAAAAATGAAATGCTTTCCTCTAGACGATCTAGATATTTAGTGAGGCCCAGACAAACTGCGATATATTTGACAAAAATTTTGACATCTAAGTCTTTACCAGAAATTGGTCGTGAGTTTTCAAATAGGGATCATACAACAATTATTCACTCGGTGAGGACTATTGAAAAACTGAAAGAGAAGGATCAGGAAATGGTTGAAAATATTAATAAGCTCAAAAACGAAATATTATACAGTAATAATCAGAATGAAATTTAACGTTAACCAACAGGATTTACAACAAGCACTTAATTACTGTCAAGGCGTTATAGAAAAAAGAAGCACACTTCCAATTTTATCTAACATTTTATTGAATGTGCAAAGCTCAATTTTAACTTTAACAGCTACGGACTTAGATTTAATCTTTATTCACCAGATAGAAAATATTGAAGTTCTAGAAGAAGGAAAGACAACAACAACATCATCAATAATGTATGACATTATCAGAAAGTTTTCCTCAGGAAAAAAAATTAATTTAACTTTAACTGACTCTAGCAAGCTACATGTTGAGTCAGAAAAATCTTTTTTCAACCTAAATTGTATTAATCCTTTAGAGTTTCCTGTAACTGATGAAAATTTTAATGAAAATCAATTTTCAATCAAATCTAAACAATTGCTGAAACTTTTAAATAAATGTAAATTTTCTATTTCAAATGATGAAACAAGACATTATTTAAGTGGAATTTTTCTTCATCAGACCGAAGTTGATGATAAAAATTATCTAACAGCAGTAGCTACTGATAGTCATCGAATGTCAATTTCTAAAACAAAGTTAAGTCAAAAAATAAATTTTGAACCAATTATTTTACCAAAAAAAACTATTTTCCAACTATGTTCTTTACTTGACAATTATGATGGAGATGTGAAGGTTTCTAACATGAAATCCAAGATTAAGTTTGAACTTAAAAATAGTATTTTGATTTCGAAATTAATTGATGGTAAATTTCCGAATTATATTCAAGTTATTCCAAAAAATAATCAAAAAAAACTTGAAGTTGATTTAAAATTATTCCTAGACTCTGTAGATAGAGTTGCTTCTGTTTCATTAGATAAAAAGGATGGTGTCAAATTTCAATTAACTAAAGATAATTTAAGTTTATCAGTAAATAATACAAACAGTGGTGATGGTAATGAAACATTAGCAGTAAATTTTGAAAATGATTTAGAGATTAGTTTTAATTCAAGATATCTTATTGATGTAGCCTCGCAGCTGGATGGAGAAAAAATACAAATATTTTTTCACGACTCGGGTTCACCTGCTTTAATAAAAGATCCTGGAGATTTTGATAGTATCTTCGTAGTTATGCCAATGAAAGGTTAATTGATTTTGTCGAGCTCATTATAAATTTTATTTTCAAGAACTTGAATAAATTCCTCTTTCGATAAACCAGGTTTAATTGGATCAAGAATTGAAATAATTATATTTTTATTTGATTTCTTAAAACCATTTTTCGGCCACACATTTCCAGAGTTTATTGCTATTGGAAGACAGTAAATTTTAAGTTCATCATAAATTCTCGCTGATCCTTTTTTGAATGGTGGTTTTTCATGCGGCAAAACTCTTGTAGCTTGTGGAAAAATAATTACTGGTCTATTTGTATTAAAAATAATTTTGTTTATATCGTCAAAAAAATCTAAATTTTCTCTCGCAATTTTATTTCTTTTTATTGAAATAGAACCAATCTTTTTTAAATACCAACCGAATATTGGAATAAACAATAATTCTTTTTTTAATATAAACACTGGTGAATTAAAAATTGTTTGAAGAAAAAAAGTTTCAAACATCGATTGATGAGAAGATGCAATAAAAAATTTTTTATCTTTAATTAAGTTTTCCCCTCCTTTTATTATTATTTTAGATGAAAGGAAAACTTTTAAACAGATTTGAGACCAATAACCCATTAATTTCCCTCCAAATAAAACTAATTTTTGAGGTAAAAATAATGTTGGAATAAAAACAATTAAAATTAGGATTATACCACTAAAAAAAAATATTGAAAAAAGAGAACTTCTAATCATCTTTTAATAAACTACATCAAGTCTCTAAGGTTTTGTCTTTTATTAATAGTTATAATTTTTGATTTTTTTATTAGAATTTCTGCTGGTTTAGGTCTAACATTATAGTTTGAGCTGAGTGACATACCATAGGCACCCACATCACAAATTATAATTAACTCTTTTTCCTTTAGCTTTTGGAATTTTTTAGTTGTTAAAAATTTATCTGTGCTTTCGCAAATAGGACCAACAAACTCATAATTCTTTTTTGATTTAATCTTACTCTTTTTAACTGGTATTATTCTGTGTTTTGCATTATATAGCGCAGGTCTAATCAAATCATTCATTGCTGCATCTAATATAATAAAATCTTTTCTACTCCCTTTTTTTATATAAATCACCTTAGAAATTAAAACTCCAGCGTTGCCTATAATGGACCTCCCTGGTTCAAATATTATTTTTGATTTATTTCTTCTTAAAAATTTTTTAATACTTAGGCAGTATTTTTTGAGATTTAATTTTTTATTTTTGTTATCATAATCTATCCCCATACCTCCACCAAGATCTATGTATTCAAAAGAAAACTTTGTTTTTTTCAAAATTTTATCTAAAACTTTAAGTGTTTTTTCATATGGCCTGTGGTCAAGAATTTGACTTCCAATATGCACACTTAAACATTTAAGACTCAAATTTTTACTAGAGTTAATATATTTAATTAAATCTAAAGTCATTTCTTCAGAGATTCCAAATTTGTTCTCTTTCTTTCCAGTTGATATTTGACTTAATGTTTTAGCATCCGTATTTGGATTAATTCTGATTCCTATATCTATTTTTTTTTTCTTATTTTTTGCAATTCTCTCTATTTCTAATATTTCACTTTTTGACTCAGCATTAATAAGTAAAATTTTTTTACTAATTGCATATTTTAATTCTTCAGACGTTTTACCAACACCTGAAAAAACAATTTTATTAGGTTTTATGCCTGACTTTAAAGCTTTCATTAATTCTCCTCCAGAAACAACATCCGCTCCCAGGCCTAGTTTACTTATTTCAGTTAAGAGAATTTTATTCGAGTTAGCTTTTACAGCAAAACAAATAAGTGGATTGATTGTTTTGAATGTATTTTTAAAGCTTTGAATATTATCTTTTATCCTTTCGAATGAATAACAATATAATGGAGTTGAGTATTTTTTTGCTAAAAAACTAGACTTAACTTTTTCAACAAAAAATTCATCTTTTTTATAATTCATGGCGTATATCACTCTTTAATTTGAGTAGATTTGAAACTGACTCTTTATAAATAGGATCATTCTTTTTTCCACAAGAAAAAATTAAAGCGCTTAATACAATTATTAAAAGTATTTTTTTCATTTAAATTATTTTTTTATATTTTGATATCATTTTTTTTACATTTTCAAAAGATGTTCCCCCATAAGATTTTTTTGAATTTACTGAGTTTTCTAAATTAAATACTTTTGTCACATCTTTATTAATTCTAGGTTCAATTTTTTTTAAATCTTTAAAATCCAATTCATCAAGTCTCTTACCTTTTTTTTCTGCAAGATTCACTAAAGCTGAAGTTTTTTTATAAGCTTCTCTGAACGATAGTGAAAAATTTTTCACGAGATAATCGGCAAAATCAGTTGCACTAATATAACCTTTTTTAGCAAGCGCGAGCATTCTTTTTTTGTCTGGTCTTAAATTTTTTAAAATTTCATCAAGAAGTTCTAAGCAATTATTTAAAATTTCGCTTGTTGTGAAAATTAAAATTTTGTCATCTTGCAAATCTTTAAAATATGATAAGGGGAGCCCTTTCATTATTGTAAGCATAGAAAATAGATTTCCATAAACTGAGCCACATTTTCCTCTCAAGTACTCTAGTATATCTGGATTTTTTTTTTGAGGCATTATTGATGATCCTGTTAGAACTTTATCATCTAGTTGAATTAATTTAAAAGCGTCTGAGTACCAGATTATTAATTCCTCAGCTATCCTTGATATGTGCATTAAGCAAACTGAGCTACAATACAAATAATCTAAAACAAAATCTCTATCAGACACTGTATCAACAGAGTTATTCGTAGGATGCTTAAAACCTAATTTTTTACTCGTATAATTTCTATCTATATTAAATGATGTTCCAGTTAAAGCTGATACACCTAAAGGATTTTCATTAAGATTTTCGAGGTTATTCAAAAATCTTTTTTTATCTCTATTTAACATTTCTACATATGCCATTAAATAATGTCCAAAAGATAAAGCCTGAGCATTTTTTAAATGGGTAAATCCAGGCATAATAGTCTTAATATTTTTTTCACTAAGCTGAAGAGTCGTTTTGATAATTTTATTTAATTTCTTTTCAATATTTAAGGTATCTTTTTTTAACCAAATTTTTAAATCTGTGATTACTTGGTCATTTCTAGATCTTGCTGTATGAACATAACCTGCATCTTCACCAATAATTTCTAAAAGTCTTTTTTCAATGTTCATATGTATATCTTCATCTTTTTTACTAAATTTAAAATTTTTTTTAGAAATTTCTTTCTCAATTTTATCGAGACCATAAATTATTTTATTCTTTATTTTGAACGAAATTATTTTCTGTTTAAAAAGCATTTCTACATGAACTTTAGACCCTCTTAGATCCTCTTTATAAAGTTTTTTATCAATATCTATAGAGCTCCCAACTTCTTCGAATAATTTTGAGACATTTTTCTTTATTCTCATACTCCAAATTGCCTGGTTGTTTTTATTTTTTGCCATGATAATTAATTATACCTTTTAACATGAGATTTTTAATAATATTTATTTTTTTATTTTCTACAGCTTTAGCAGATGAAATCCCCGATATTAAAAATATTATAATTAGTAAAGATTTGAAGAAATATGAAAATTTGAGGTTTTTAGATGATAAAAGCAACGAATTAAAAATATCTGATTTTGAAGGAAAATTAATTTTATTAAATTTTTGGGCAACTTGGTGTGGTCCGTGTAAAGAAGAAATGCCATCATTAGATCTATTACAAAAGAATAAAAATTTAGATAATTTAAAAATATTTCCAATTAATATAGGCCAAGATAGTTTTGAAAAAGCAAATAGTTTTTTTAATGATTTAGAAGTAAAAAATCTAAACTTATATTTTGACTCCTCAATTACTTTAGCAAAAAAATTTTCATTAAGAGGAATACCAACATCAATATTGATTAATAAAAATGGATTTGAATTTGCTAGAATTGTTGGTTCAATAGATTTTAAAGATGAAGAGTTTATAAAATGGTTAAGTAAATATAATTAGTTTTTAAAAAAATAAGCGAAACCAACTAGTGCTATAATTGCAATAAATTGTAGCAATACCCTTAATTGCATTAATTTATTTGAATATTTTTTGCTTGTCTCGCCTCCCCTGAATAATGTACCAATTCCTAAAATTAGAACTACACCAACAGCAATTAATAAAATTATAGATAATATTTTTACAATTATTCCAGAAACCATAAAACTATTGTAGGGTGTTTTCGAAATAAAAAAACATAAAAAATATAGTATGACATTTTGTCTAAAAACTACCATCATTGAACCAGAAAAAAATGAAGAAATCAACAGTGCAATTATTTTACTTCACGGATATGGAGGTGATGGTAAAGATATAAGTATGTTATCTTTGAATTGGAAAAGATATTTACCAAATACGATATTCTTATGTCCCGATGGTCATGAAGTATGTCCAATTAATCCTTCAGGCTATCAATGGTTTGATCTAACAAAAGAGGATCCAAAATATATAATTAAAGAGTCTTTGAAAGCTGAGAAAAAGTTAAATGAGTTTCTTAAAGAGGTAAAAAATAAATATAATTTGAAAAATGATAAAATTTGTTTATCAGGTTTTAGTCAAGGATGTATGATGTCAATAAATTTGGGTCTTACTGCTGATAAAGAATATAACTGTGTTGTTGGTTTTTCTGGAAAAATAATAGACCAGGATGATTTAAAATCTAGAAAAAAAGTTTCAACAAATACTTTGTTAATACATGGTGATGCTGATCAAGTTGTCTCACCTAACTATATGCTAGAAGCTAAAGATTTTTTAATAAGAAATAATGTTGAAATAGAAACTCATTTAATTAAAAATTGTGACCATCATATTCCAATTGAAGCATCAAGTTTAGCACTTAACTATATTTTAAAAAGAATCAAATAAATGCTTGATATTAAAATTTTTTTTTCTTAAATTAATCATGTTTATGAATAATTTTTTTGAACAAGATGTTTCTTTAGAAAAATGTCCTGCTTTAGTTTTAAATGCAGACTACAGACCATTAAGTTATTATCCTTTATCTTTGTGGTCATGGCAAGATACTGTCAAATCCGTATTTCTTGATAGAGTAGTCATTGTAAGTAATTACGATAGAGTAGTGAGAAGCCCATCTTTTGAAATGAGATTACCAAGTGTTATTGCTCTTAAGGATTACATTGTGCCCCAAGCAAAACCTAGTTTTACGAGATTTAATGTTTTCTTAAGAGATAAGTTTTCATGTCAATATTGTGGTAGTAATAATGAACTAACATTCGACCACTTGTTACCACGCTCTAAAGGTGGGGAGACTAATTGGAACAATGTTGTAACCGCATGTTCAAGTTGCAATGTTAAAAAAGGTGGAAAGTTACTGAATCTCTCTGGTATGAAGCTATCAAGGTATCCTTACCAACCTACTACTGAGGATTTACATAAAAATGGTAAAAACTTTCCCCCCAATTTTCTACATAAAAGTTGGATGGATTATTTGTACTGGGATGTAGAACTAGAGGCTTAATCTTAAAATTTTTCAGAGACCTTAATTGCTATTCTTGATCCTGTTTTAATAACTTTATCTAAAATGCTATAAAAACCTTTTTTTGTGGCACCTTCTTCATATGCTATGTCTTTATGGTCCAACTCATCCTCTCTAAATTTAATTATTTTTTTCTTTAATTCTTTTTCCTCGGGTCCTAGTTGATTAATTTGATCTAAATAATGTTTATCGATAACTTCCTCAACTGAAGCAGTACATAACATAGCTGCTTTTTTGCCTAAAATTGTTGACCCAAAACCTAATCCCAACCCAAGTAGATCCCAAAGCGGTAAAAATTTTGTTGGTTTAATATTTCTTTTTTTGATTTCTCTTTCAAAAAATTCACAATGTTCTTTTTCATGAACTTGCATTTCCTCGATCGTTTTTTTTAAATTTTCATCTTTAATTATAGTATTAAGAGCAAGTAGTTGACCTTCATAAATTTTAACTGCTCCTCGCTCACCAGCGTGATCAACCCTTATAAATTCTTCTACTTTATTATTTGTTTTTTTCATATTTCAAATAAATCTTTACTAAAGTTATAATAATTAATAAGTTAATTACAATATTAATACTTGTTAGTGATAATCCAAAAATCCTAAATGTCACATCTTTACAACTTATAGTTTTTTGATTTAATTGTTTGAGCAAATCTTCTTTCGTTATATCTTCGGAAAAATTTTTAATACCACAAACTGCTGATTCTTGAAAGAAGCCTTGTTCAATTCCTAAATGGTATATAGAAATAGCCAAAGAAAAAATAAAAGTAATTATTAATAATAATGTAAAAAATTCTTTTTCTTTTTTTAAAAAAAAAATCATTAATATCAAAATTATACTTAAACCATAAGGTATTCTCTCAATTAGACATAAATTACATGGCTGGTGTCCAAGAACATATTCTATAAAATATGCAGACGCTAATGCGATAAAACTGAATAGTAGAATTATTCTTAAGTAAAATTCTGGTTTTATATTAATCATAAAATTATAAAATTAGATAAATTATTACACCGATAATAACTATTAATATTCCAATTATTGTGAACCATTTTGACCCGTGTTTATCCATAAATTTGTTAAATAAATTCCCAAATTTATAAGAGAGATATGAAACTATAAAAAATCTTAATCCTCTAGAAATTAAACTTATAAAAATAAAGATTAAAAAATTAAAACCTATAAGACCACTTGCAATAGTAAAAACCTTGTAGGGAAGAGGAGTAAAGCCTGCTAAAAAAAGTATTCCTAACCAAGCATAAAAACCTTTACTATTAATTAAGTTTTTTTTAATGTTAGATAATTTATCTTCGTAGCCATAAAAATTCATAATGTATTCCCCAAATTCAAAAAAGAATGCTCCAATTAAATATCCAAACATACCACCAATAACTGAGAAAACTGTGGTAATAAGAAAAATTTTAATGAAATCATTTTTTTTTGATATAACCATTGGTATAATCATAACGTCCGGAGGAATTGGGAAAAAAGAACTTTCAATAAACGCTACTATTGCTAAATAATATTTAGAACTTTTATGAGCTGCTAGATTTAAACATTTTTTGTAAAGTCTTTTGAACATTTTTTGTTTTAATATAATTTCAGTTCTTATACTATTTAATAAATTATTAAACAATTAGGGCGAATGGCGGAACTGGTAGACGCGCACGACTCAAAATCGTGTTTCGCAAGAAGTGAGAGTTCGATTCTCTCTTCGCCCACCAAATTATGGAACTAAGTAAAGTAAACAGTTTAGTAGAACTTTTTTTCAAAAAGTACGAAGAAATAAAAAAGATTACTCCTGAGAAAGAATTTTTAAAATGGCTTAAAGATAATAAGAAAGATTTTTTAACCTGGAGTGAGGTAAAGTCTAATATTCAAATTTTATCTGAATATTTGAAAAAAAATTTATCTAAAGGGGATAGGTGTATTTTATTATCTGAAAATCGACCTGAATGGCTAATTTCGGATATAGCCATCATGAATGCTGGTGGAGTTACTGTCCCTCTATTTACAACTTATTCTGATAAGGACTATGAATACATTATTAATGATTGTAAACCAAAAATTTGTATTATTTCAAACAATACACAATTTAAAAAGATTGAAAAATTTATTTCAAATGAAATTAAAGTTCTATCATTTGAGGATATAAGTGAAAAAATTGAAAGCACGAAGAGTATTTTTGAAAGTTTTTCAGAAAAAGAAATAAATTTTCAGTCGAACTTTAATCAAAATATTAAGAGAAAAGATCTTGCTTGTATAATTTATACATCTGGGACAACTGGTAACCCTAAAGGGGTAATGCTTAGTCACGGGGGCATTTTATCTAATTGTGAAGGTGCTCAAGAAATTTTGAATTTGTTAACTAAAAATAGTGAACCCGTTTTTTTAACTTGGCTACCATTATCTCACTCATACGAACATACAGTTCAATTTGTTCAAATTTCACTTGGAGCGAAAATTTATTATGCTGAAAGTTTAGAGAGATTATTGTCTAATATGGCTGACGCTAAACCAACAATAATGACTGCAGTGCCAAGATTTTATCAAAATTTATATAGCAAAATTTTTATGAATTTTTCTAAACAAAAAGGTTTTAAAAAGAAATTGATATCTTCCACCATCTCTCTTGGAATTAAAAAACTTAATAACGAAAATATGAGTTTGAGCGAAAAAATAATTAATTTTTTTTGTGAAAAATTAGTGAGAAGGAAAATCAACAATCAATTTGGTGGAAGGTTAAAAGCCTTTGTTTCAGGAGGGGGTGCTTTGGATCAAAAAATTGGAGAATTTTTGAATTCAATAGGTTTATCAACTTTACAAGGGTATGGTCTCACCGAAGCATCTCCTGTAGTTAGTTGCAATATTCCAGGAAAAATCAAGATTGAAACAGTCGGACCTCCTTTTAAGACAAATGAGGTAAAGATCGCAACAGATGGTGAAATTTTGGTAAAAGGAGAAAATGTTATGCTTGGTTATTGGAATATGAAAAAAGAAACAGACGAAATACTTAGAGATGGTTGGTTACATACTGGAGATATAGGTGAAATTACAAAAGAAAAAAATTTAAAAATTACTGATAGGAAAAAAGAAATAATCGTGAATCTTGGAGGCGATAATATTTCCCCTTCAAAAATCGAAAATTTATTATGTCTTGATGAAAAAATTAAACAAAGTTTTGTTTATGGGGACAAAAAAAATTACTTAGTTGCTTTAATTGTTACTGAAAGTATAAAAAATAAAAAAGAAATTGAATTATTTATAGAAAATTTAAATAAAAGCCTATCTGTTGTTGAAAAAATAAAAAAGATTAAATTAATTAATGAGGAATTTACAATTGAAAATGGAATGCTAACACCCACTTTAAAATTAAAAAGAAAAAAAATTTTAGATAAATATAAACATGATTTAGAAACACTTTATTAATTTTTATAAAATATTTGATTATTAATCGCATAAACATTCACTTTTTAACGTATCAAATTTAAATAGAATTTTTTAAAATTAAATTCTAATTATTAAAAATTTTTACATTAATTAAAGAATTGACATAACGTGTATAAAAAAATAAAAATAGATTAATTACGAATCAAATTGATTCGTTTAACTAATAAGGGAGCTAAAGATGCCTAAGAGAAGAAAAAAAGCAAAGAAGGCTAAGAAAAAAGCTAAGAAAAAAGCTAAGAAAAGAAGAAGAAGATAATAACTTAGTATTCTTTAATAATTAAAACGCTTTCCATAACGATTTACGTGTGGAGAGCGTTTTTTTTTACTCGTCTAAGTTCTCTTCATTTTCATTAATAGTTTCCTCCTCATTTAAAGACGAAGAAGAAGTTTTTTCTACAGGAGCATCAGTTTTTGGTTTCGTGTCAACACTAACATTCCTTTTTAGAGCTTTATCTAATTTTTTTTGAGTATCTTCGGTGGATATATTCAAAATTATTTGAAATTCAGATAAAATTCTTTCATACGCTTTCTCAAAAAGCTGTCTTTCACTGTAAGACTGATCTACCATAAGATCATCACCTTTATTTAGATCTCTTACAACTTCAGCTAGCTCATAAATTTTACCAGAGGATATTTTCGCCTCGTACTCTTGGGCTCTTCGACTCCACATCGACCTTTTTATTTTTGGCTTACTTTTTAAAATTGAAATACACTTATTTACTTGATTTATAGTAGCCAAGGGTCTGATATGTGACTGTTTATTTACTGGAACCATTCCATTCGCTTTATCTTTTTCGAATTTTATCACATATGTTTCAACATCGATTCCTCCAATATTAATTTTTTTAAACTCTGTAATTTGACCAACCCCATGTTTTGGATAAACTACATAATCTTTTACTTTATATTCTTTTTTTTCAGTTTCCTGTTTTTTAACTTTTTTAATTTCTGGTTTTATTTCATTACTTTTTGGAATTCTTAAATTATCAGTTTTTTGATCTACTTTTTTTTCTTTATTTTTTAAAGATTTTTTTGATACAGGTTTGATGAATTTTTTAGTTTTTTTTTGAATAGTTTTTTTTACTTTAGATTTTTTTTGTTTGATATTTTTTTTTTTTGCATTTTTTTTAACAACATTTTTCTTAAATGTTTTCTTTAAAATATTTTTCAAACTTATTTTGCTCATCTTTATATTTTTCATGATCCAATGGTGGATCTTTTTTTTCAGTTATATTTGGCCAGACTTCAGAATATTTTGTATTAAGTTCTAGCCATTTTTCAACTCCAGATTCTGTATCCGCAACAATTGCATCGACAGGACATTCAGGTTCACAAACGCCACAATCTATACACTCATCAGGTTTAATTACAAGCATATTTTTACCCTCGTAAAAACAATCAACTGGACAGACCTCTACACAATCCATCAACTTACACTTAATACATTTATCGTTAACAAGATATGTCATTTTGAATTTTCATTTTTAATTTTTTCCTTAATATCTCCCATTATTTTACTGTCAACATATAATAAACCAGCTAGACGTCTCATTAGATTTGACTCGTAAATATCTGCCTCATTATTTGAATAAATAATTCTCCAAAGTGTCTCAACTATTTTTATCTTTTCATTTTCTGCCATATTTTTTACCTCTTTTGTAAAATCTAGAATTTGATTTGAATTTTCCTCAATTTTTTTTCCATCATTAAATATTTTATCTAAATCTTGATCGTTCGCACCTATTTGCAAAAGAGCTTGCTTTATAATTGCCTGCTCATTTTTTGAGAAGTTTTCATCAATTTTAGCTGCGTGAATTAAAAGTGCAGCTACTTTAGTTAGGTCATTAGCTTGATTCTTTTCTTTTTTAAAAAACATAATTTTAATTAAGATTTAAATTTTTTAAAATACCAAAAGGATTTTCTTTAATATTTTCTTTATTTTTTAACTTTACCCTCTTTTTTGGCATATATTTGAAGAAAACTTCATTATTTTTTTCTAAAATCTTATAATTCATAGCTTTTAGTAGTTTTTTAAAATCATCTTTAGTACATCCCAATAAATTTAACATATCTGGTATCATTTTTACTTCTTTAACATTCTCTGTGTCCGAACTTATTATTAGCACAAATAATCTCTCTAAAATATCAATTCTAATATAGGAATTATTGAATTTTTCAAATCCGCAAAGTAACATAAAGTTCTTATTTTCAATTTTGTAATTATTAAGAAAATTTAAACCAAATGTTGGTGGTTCTAAATTAAAATATTTCTGATTATGATTTTTCCACAATAGAGTTCTTAATGAAACAGGTTCCGGTTTAATTAATTTAAATAGAAAGATATGGTATCTACCAAATTTGACACCCAGCTCTCTTAAAATTTTTCTATCGTTTTGATCTAATTTCTTTAAATATTCAGAAACTTTATCTCTCTTAAGAACACCATTATTTTCATAAAGCTGATAAGCTAAGGCTTTTATCGATGAATTTTTATCTTTTAAATTTTTCAAGTCATAAAGACTCTTTAAAATTGTTGAAATTTTATTTTTTAGCCATTTTTCTAAAAAGGTAATTAATTTACTTTTTTGATTCTGCTCTAACATGTCATCCACTAATAATTCTATATTAGGGCTCAAATAATCTTTACCAGGAATTAATTTGCCAATTGCTGCATTGTTCCAATATATCCTGGAGTCATTTTTTAACTCAACAAGACCTGTATCAATCACAATTTGAATTCTCTTTTCAAGTTCCGGTCCTATTGTCTTTCTTGCGGCTTTTTTTAGAGATTTAATATCAGTCTCTAAAGCTCCTTTCTTGAGATCTAGTTCTAATTTAAGTCCATTTATTTTACCTATAAATTGATCATCAATCATTACATTATTATTTTCTAAAATTTTAGTATCAAATTCCATATCTTGTTTTAAACCTCTGGCAAGTACACTTGCTCTTTTATCGATAAATGTTTTTGTAAGTTCTTCATGAAGTCTATCTGAAAGTTTATCCTCTAAGAATTTAGTTTTTTCAATCCAGTAATTTTGGTTTTTGACCCAATTGTTTTTATTTGAAACATATGACCAAGTTCTCACATTTGCAATTCTATTCGCTAAAGAATCTACATTTCCGTCTAATTTATCTAGCTTCATAAGCTGTAAATGCATAAAATTCTCTGGTATTTCCCCTTTATCACTGTTTAAAAAATTGAATACTTTTTCAACGACATCGATGTGATTTCCGTAGGTTTTCTTTACAAAGTCAGGAATTTGACAGCATTCCCATAGTAGCATCAGCGTTTCTTTTGCATTTGAAAAATTATATAAGTCCAACTTCTTTAAGAAATACTTTAAAACCTTCTCATCCTCACACTCATGAATCCTCCTAAGCCAGTCTTTATTTGGCTTTTCTTCAAGTGATTTTAATAACGAGTTGGGATTGTTAAAATTTAAATCTGAATTTCTCCAAAATAATGTTCTGATATTTTCAAATTTATGATTTTCTAAAAGTTCAACTTCTTCAGCTGTAATTTCTTTACAATCACCTGTGATACCAAAATTACCATCATTTAGATATCTACCTGCTCTTCCAGCAATCTGGCCTATCTCGGATAGATTAAGCTTTCTTAATTTTTTTCCATCAAACTTTTTTAAATTTGAAAAATACACTTGATCTAAATCCATATTTATACCCATTCCTATTGCATCAGTTGCCACTAAAAAATCAACATCGCCTGACTGATATAAGTCCACTTGTGCATTCCTTGTTTTTGGACTTAAAGATCCCATAACAATTGCAGCACCACCTTTTTGTCTTCGTATTAATTCTGCTATTGCATAAACTTCTTCTGTTGAGAAAGCTATAATTGCCGTTTTTCTATTAATACGTGAAATTTTTTTGTGACCTGAATAAGTGAGTTTAGATAATCTTTTTCTATCTATAAATTCTATATCGTCATTTAATTTTGAAACTATTCCTTTGATTGTATTGGATCCCATGAACATTGTAAGTTTACTTCCTCTCATATTAAGTAACCTATCTGTAAAAATATGACCTCGTTCATGGTCTGCACACATTTGAATCTCATCAACTCCTACAAATTCTAAATCTTTATCTATTGGCATTGACTCTACTGTGCACAAAAAATATTTTGCATTTGAAGGTATAATTTTTTCCTCACCGGTTATTAAAGCAACTTCATCATATCTAGTTTTTCTAATAACTTTGTCATAGACTTCTCTAGCTAAAAGTCTTAATGGAAAACCGATCATCCCAGTATCAAAAGAGAGCATTGTTTCTATTGCTAAATGGGTTTTACCCGTATTTGTAGGACCAAGCACAGCCGTGATTTTATTTTTATTCATTTCTATCTTTGGTATGTTAAATATATTACCTACAAGATGTAGTTACTCGTAAAGAACAAAAATAGTCTAAAACATGACCGAATCGTTCTATAAAAAGTTCTCATTTCAAGTTTTTAAAAATTAAGCTTAACATAATATGATTTTTTGTCCAAATTACTATTAAGCACAAAGTTTTAAGACTTTATCTTAAGAATTTTCCAAACTCCAGAAGCAGATGTGATTATTTTGTCGTTACATTTTAATTCACAAAATAAAAATACTAAAGTTTTTGTTTTTTTTAAAATTTTTACATGCCCTATAATCTCATCACCAATTTTTGAAGCACCAATATATTTCAGATCCAATGAAATCGTTACACATGGTGCATTTTGGGCACTGCGATGTGCTGCTGTTCCGGCTCCAGCATCTATCAAAGCTGCTAAATATCCTCCATGAGTTATACCTGCAGCGTTTAAATGATTTTCATTTATAATTACTCTAAATTCATATTCATTTTCAGAGATATTCCTAAACATAACACCACCATTATGTTTCATAAAACCATGTTTTAAACTTATTTGTTCAAATGAATTAGACATAATTTGTTAAAGTATAAAAGTTAAAATAAGTAAAATTATAAGAATAATTAAAAAAAAATAAATCACAGACATTTGAAGCGAGGATTTAATCAACCATTTTATCATAATTTGTCTTATTAATGGTGCGCCTGCTAGGAGTCGAACCCAGAACCTCCTGGTCCGTAGCCAAGCGCTCTATCCAGTTGAGCTACAGGCGCATTTTTAAATTTTATTTATTATTCTATATCATTTTTTAGTGTATTTTAATGCTAAGACAAATTTAAATTATTATGAATAATTCAATGAATGAAGTTGTAATTGTAGAGGCTATTAGAACTCCAATTGGAGCTTTTAAAGGGTCTCTTAAAGAATTAAGTGCTGATAAGTTGGGATCAATTGTTATTAGGGAAATTTTAAGAAAAAGTAAATTTGATAAAGATGATATTGATGAGGTGATTATGGGCCAAGTGCTTACAGCCGGTGGTGGCCAAAATCCTGCAAGACAAGCTGCAATAAATGCAGGTATAAATATTTCTAAACCAGCCCACATAGTTAATCAAGTTTGTGGCTCTGGACTTAGAGCTGTGATATCAGGTTATCAATCAATTAAATTAGGAGACGTAAAAAATGTTATTTCAGGTGGTCAAGAAAACATGTCATTAGCACCACATTCAATCCTTTATCGAAATAATAAAAAAATTTCAGAGAAACATTTGATAGATACAATGATAAATGACGGGTTGATAGATGCATTTAATAATTATCATATGGGTGTAACTGCTGAAAATGTTGCAAAGAAATTTAAAATTTCACGAGTTGAGCAAGATGACTTTGCCTTAAATTCTCAAAAAAAAACAGAAACTGCAATTAATACTAATAGATTTAAGGAGGAACTAATTAAAATAAATCAACCTGGTATCAATCTTGACAAAGATGAACACCCAAGAAAAAAGATAATTAGAACAGATTTAGAAAAATTAAAAACAGTATTCCTAAAAGGTGGAACTGTGACTCCTGGAAATTCATCAGGAATCAATGATGGTGCTGCCGCTTTATTATTAACAACCTTTGAAGAAGCAAAAAAAAGATCAATTCAACCTCTAGTAAAGATAATTTCATGGGCATCAGTTGGAGTTGACCCAACTCTGATGGGTCTTGGACCCATTGAGGCTGTTCGTAAAGCAGTGAAAAAAGCGAAATGGAATTTAAATGATATAGATCTTTTTGAAATTAATGAAGCTTTTGCCGCTCAAAGCATTGCAGTAATACGTGAGTTAAATATTGATGAGAATAAAGTTAATGTTAATGGTGGAGCTATTGCTTTAGGTCATCCTATAGGAGCATCAGGTGCCAGAATATTAGTCACTCTAATTCATGAAATGATAAAACAAAAAAAGGATAAAGGTTGTGCTACACTATGCATAGGTGGTGGAATGGGCTTAGCCATATGCGTTGAGAGAATTTAAAAATTAATTTTTTTAAATTTCTCTTCAAGTAAAATTTTTTGTATCCAAATTTTAGCATCGATGTAAGTGCTTTCTTTTGGTTGCAAGAGTATATTTAATAACTTTTTAATCATTTTTAATATATACATAAGAAGAGTGTCAAAAAATTGAGCAGAATGTGTTAAAATTAGCAATTAAGTAAAATTATTTAGTGTATAAGATCTAAGTATTAAATGAGCGAAAAACTATTAGTTCCTGATATTGGTGACTTTGAAAATGTAGAGGTCATTGAATTACTTGTCAAAGAAGGTCAAAAAATTGCAAAGAACGATCCAGTAGTTACTATAGAAAGTGATAAATCGAGTGTTGAGATACCTTCAACATTATCAGGCATAATTGAGACAATAAAAGTTAAGGTAGGTGATAAAGTTTCAAAAGGTGATTTAATTCTGAATATTTTAGGGTCAAATGAAGAACATGCTACAACAAAAACTATTCCAAAGGACACTGAGAACTTAATTAAAGAGGCTGAAATATCTTTAGAAAAAAAAAATGAGACAACTTCTCATGCAAATAACAGCGAGAAAAAAAAACCACAAATAATACAAGTTGTTAATGATGGTGATATTGATCCTTTAGAAACTAGCGAATGGTTGGAGTCGCTAACTGCAGTAATTGAAAAAGATGGCAATCAAAGAGCCCATTATCTAATAAAAGAATTAATTAATAAAGCTTATATGGAGGGTGCAAATATTCCTTACACACAAAACACGCCCTATATAAATACAATCCCTGCAAACGAAGAAAGAAAATCAAATGGTGATCAAAATATTGAGAGAAGAATTAGATCATTAATAAGATGGAATTCTGCAGCAATGGTTGTAAGAGCAAATAAAAAATTTCCTGAACTTGGAGGACATATTGGAACATTTGCATCTGCAGCTACACTTTATGATGTAGGAATGAATCATTTTTGGAGAGCAAAAAATAATAAATTTGGTGGAGACTTGATTTATTTTCAAGGACATAGTGCTCCAGGTATGTATGCAAGAGCATTTCTTGAGGGAAGACTTAATGAAAAACAATTAGATAGTTTCAGACAAGAAGTTAACCCAGGAGGTTTGTCATCGTATCCACATCCTTGGTTGATGCCAACTTTTTGGCAATTTCCTACAGTCTCAATGGGTTTAGGACCAATGTTAGCAATTTATCAAGCTAGATATATGAAATATTTAATTAACCGAGGTCTCATCAAAGATGAAGGAAGAAAAGTTTGGGCTTTCTTAGGAGATGGAGAAATGGATGAACCAGAGTCTTTAGGAGCAATTGGTTTAGCAGCTAGAGAAAAATTAGATAACTTAATATTTGTAATTAATTGTAATCTTCAAAGATTGGATGGACCTGTAAGGGGAAATGGAAAAATTATACAAGAATTAGAAGGTATTTTTAGAGGAGCTGGTTGGAATGTTATTAAAGTAATCTGGGGTTCTTATTGGGATCCATTATTGGCTAATGATAAAACTGGCCATCTAATTAAAGTTATGAATGAAACTGTTGATGGAGAATATCAAGCAATGAAAGCAAGAGATGGAGCTTATGTTAGAGAAAAGTTTTTCGGTAAATATCCTGAAACAAAAGAATTAATCTCAAGCCTTTCAGATAAAGATATTTGGAGATTAAACAGAGGTGGACACGATCCACATAAAGTTTTTGCAGCTTATGATAAAGCCTCAAAAAATATTGGAAGACCAACAGTTGTGATCGCCAAAACAATTAAAGGATATGGAATGGGTAAAAGCGGCGAGAGTGTAAATACAACCCATCAAACTAAAAAACTAGATATAGATGATTTAATGTATTATAGAGATAGGTTTGATGTCCCTCTAACTGACAAACAGGTAAAAAATATTGAATATTATAAGCCAGACGAAAATTCACCTGAAATAAAATATATTAAGGAAAGAAGACTGCAGTTGGGAGGCTTTATTCCAGAGAGAACTACTTATGCAAAATCAATTAAAGCTCCTCCAAAAAATATTTTCGATAACATGAAAGAGTCAACAGGTGAAAAAGAAATGTCTACCACAATGGCATTAGTAAGAATGCTAACCAATCTTTTACGAGATAAAAATGTTGCCCCAAGACTAGTGCCGATTATTCCTGATGAGGCGAGAACCTTTGGTATGGAAGGTTTTTTTCAAAAAATTGGTATTTATGCACATGAAGGACAAAAATATGAGCCTGAGGATTCAGCACAATTAAGTTCATATAGAGAGGAAAAAAGTGGACAAGTTTTGGAAGAGGGAATTAATGAGGCAGGCGCTATGTCTTCTTGGATTGCTGCGGGTACTTCTTACACAAATCATGATATTGAAATGATACCTATTTATCTTTTTTATTCAATGTTTGGTTTTCAGAGAATAGGCGACTTTGCTTGGGCAGGAGCAGATAGTCAATCAAGAGGATTTTTAATTGGTGCCACTGCTGGTAGGACAACACTAGCAGGAGAAGGTTTACAACACCAAGATGGACATAGTCATTTAATGGCATCAACCATTCCCAACTGTAAGTCATATGACCCAACATTTCATTATGAGTTAGCAACCATCTTTAGAGAAGGATTGATAAGAATGCATGAAAAGAAAGAAAATATTTTTTATTATATCACAACAATGAATGAAAATTATCCTCACCCTGCTATGCCAAAAGAAAAATCGTGTGAAGAAGGTATTCTTAAAGGCATGTATAAAATAAAAGAATTTAACAAATTTAAAAAAACCAAAATTCAATTTTTAGGATCAGGTACAATTTTAAGAGAAATGATAGCTGGTGCAGAAATTTTACAAAAGGAATATCAAATTGATAGTGAAGTTTGGAGTGTAACTAGTTTTAACGAATTAAGAAGAGATGGTTTAGAGGTCGAAAGGTATAATTTGTTAAATCCTGAGAAAGAGCCAAAAAAGTCGTATGTTGAGATTTGTTTAGGTAAAACCGAGGGCCCTATTTTAGCCGCATCAGATTACATGAGAATGAACTCAGACCAAATTCGACCCTATATTAATAAGAGCTTTTATTCATTAGGAACAGATGGATTTGGTCGAAGCGATACAAGAAAAAATTTAAGGAAGTTTTTCGAAGTGGATAAAGAGCATGTCGTCACTTATGGACTAAGTGTTTTAGCTAAAGAACAATTAATTGCCTCAAAATATGCCCAAGAGGCAATAAAGAAATATAAAATTGATAAAGATAAACCAATGCCAACAAAATTATAATGTCAAAGAAGGATATAAATGTTCCAAATATTGGTGAATTTAAAGATGTGGAAATTATTGAGGTTTTAATTAAAAAAGGTCAAAAAATTAAAAAAAATGATCCACTTATTACTATTGAAAGTGATAAATCAAGTGTAGAAATACCATCATCAGATGATGGAACCGTAATTTCTTTAAATGTCAAAATTGGAGATAAAGTATCAGAAGGTGATAAAATTGTTGAAATTGAAATCGAAAAAGAAAAAAAAAAAACGAGCGAAAAAGATTCATTAAAAAATCAGTTACCAAAAGAGACAAAAAAAAATGAAGAAAAAAAAGGTAAAGAGTCTGAAAATATAATAATCAAAGACTTTTCTTCAAATGCCCCCGCATCACCAAAAGTAAGGAAATTTGCAAGAGAACTTGGAATAGATATCAATAAAGTATCAGGCAGTGAAAGACTAGGTAGGGTTACCGAAAATGATGTAAAGTTGTTTGTCGCAACCAAATCCGATAAAAATTCTAAAAATCAAATTACAACTGAGCAAAAGATTGAACAAGAATATTCTCATTCTGAGTTTGGAGAAGTAGAAATCAAAAACATTCCTAGGGTAAAAAAATTGTCATCTAAATATTTAATGAACTCTTGGACAAAAATCCCTCATGTAACTAATCATGACGAAGCTGATATAACTGAACTTGAAGAATTTAGAACTTCTCTTACAGATATATATACAGGAGAGAAAAAAAAAATTACCCCACTTGCTTTCATCGTAAAAGCATTAACAGCATCATTAAAAAAATTTCCAAATTTCAATACTTCAATAGATGATATCGAAAATGGTAAAATGACAGTAAAAAAATATTTTCATGTTGGCATAGCAGTAGATACCCCTCATGGTTTGATGGTTCCAAAATTAAGAAATGCTGATAATAAGAATATCTCTTTAATAAGCACAGAATTAAAAAAAATAAGCCAGCAATGTAGAGATCTTAAAATTGATAAAAAAGAGTTATTTGGAGGGTCTATGACTATAACTAGCTTAGGTGGAATTGGAGGATCTTTTTTTACTCCAATTATAAATTATCCTGAAGTTGCTATATTAGGAGTAGGGAGAGCAGAAAAAAAACAGGTATTCATGGATGGTAAATTTGTAACGCGCACTATGTTGCCACTTTCCTTATCTTATGATCATAGGATTATTGATGGCGCGGAAGCAGCTCGATTTAATAACGATTTAAAAGAAAACTTGGGTAAAAACTTTGCATATAAGCTTGCTGTTTAATTAAGATTATGTCTAAAAGTTTCTCTTTATTAAGTGCTTTTTTGTGCACATTCATTTGGGGAACCACATTCATTGCTCAAGATACTGGCATGGATAATATAGGTCCATTTACTTTTAACGCTGCAAGATTTTTTGTAGGTTTCTTAGCAATCCTCCCCCTTGCATTATTTTTTGAAAAAAAAAAATTTACATTAGAATTTCAAATAGATCAGAGAACTTTTGTCATTTTATCTTTTTTAATTGGATTATCACTCTTCTTAGGCTCAGCATTACAACAGGTAGCTTTACTTTATACTGATGTAGCTAATGCAGCTTTTTTTACAATTTTTTATGTTCCAATGGTCCCAATAATTATTTTCATCTTTAAAAAAGATTTTTTACATTGGAGTGTATGGCCATCAGTAATTTTATGTTTAATTGGTGGATACTTATTAACAAATTTTCAAGATGCAACTGTAAGATTAGGGGATACCCTTGTGATATTAGGAGCTTTGTTTTGGAGTACACATATCATTTTTACTGGGATGATTATTAAAAAGTATAATCTACCATTGACGATTGGTGCAATTCAAACTTTGCTAGTTGCTCTATTCTCATTCATAATAAGTTTTTTTTCTGAAGAGTTTGTTATTGACAATATTTTAAATGAAATTAACTCAATTTTATATGCTGGTATTTTATCGGGTGGTTTTGCGTTTGTTCTACAAATATATGCCCAAAGAAATATAACTCCAGCACCAGCAGCGATAATTTTTTCTTTAGAGGGTGTATTTGCAACAATCGCTGCTTGGTTTCTTTTAAATCAAATTTTAGGTCTTAATAATTTACTTGGTTGTTTTTTCATACTAAGTGGAGTTTTGCTATCTCAACTAGTTCCATTAGTAAAGAAAACAACCTAACTAAATATTATCAAAAATAAAATTAACCCGAGAATTGTCCTATAAATTACAAATATATTAAAAGAAATTCTGCTTATAAATTTAAGAAAATATTTAATTGTAAAAAATGAAAACGAAAATGATAAAAAAGTAGCAATTAATAATAAATAATTCATTTCTATTGATTGTTCAAAAGCATCTCTTAAACCTAGGAAGCTTGCTCCTGCTAACGCAGGGATAGACAGTAAAAAAGAAATTTTGCTAGCGTCTGTTCTATTGAAATTCAAAAATCTTGCTGCTGTAATTGTTATTCCAGCCCTACTAACTCCTGGTATCAATGCTGATATTTGAAATAAACCAATTAATAAAACTGATTTAATATTCAAGTCTGTAGAAATATTTCGATCAGTTTTTCTTTGATCGGAAAAGAAAAGTATAAATCCAAAAAAAAGTGTTGTTGATGCAATTACTTTAGTGTTTCTTAAAAGATGAATTAATTCAGTTGAGTGTAAAATATATCCAAAAAATATTAAAGGCAAAGAACCAATAATTATTAAACTTAATAATCTATTATTATTTCTTAGATCAAATAGCTCTTTTCTAAAATAAAAAATTACTGCAATTAATGAGCCTAGATGTAGACTTATGTCTATTAATAAAGAACTTGTTTTTAAATCATAAAAATTTGATACCAGTATTAAATGAGCTGATGAGCTTATGGGTAAAAATTCAGAAATTCCTTGAACCGCAGAAAGAATTAAAATTTCTATAAAATTTTGAAACATACAAGTGTCGTAGCTTAAAAAATATTCATTTTAAACAATTCGATTTAGTCATATTAGATATGCAAAAATCAGATTCAGTAGGTTTTAAGCTAAATATTACCTTAATTAGGTAATAATAACTGACCTATTTATTCCTTTTACTAATAAAAACAATCTATATTTATGTAAAAATTAAAAAAAATTTATGAACGATAAAATGCTTAAATTCGTAAAAATAGGTCAACAAACTCCACCTAAAAGGGGGGTTGAAAATAGAAAAAATGATTTTAATGAAATCTACGATGAATTTATCACTCAAAAGGCACAAGAACAGTCAAGCAGATGTTCTCAATGTGGCGTTCCTTTTTGTCAGGTTCATTGTCCTTTAAGCAATAATATTCCAGATTGGCTCAAATTGACTGCTGAAGGCAGATTGAAGGAAGCTTATGAATTATCTCAAAGTACTAATAATATGCCAGAGGTTTGCGGCAGAATATGTCCCCAAGATAGATTATGTGAGGGTAATTGTGTTATTGAGCAGTCAGGTCATGGTACTGTAACAATTGGATCAGTCGAAAAATATATTACAGATAGTGCTTGGGAGAATGGATGGGTAAAGCCTATCTCAATTAAACATGAAAAAGATCAAAGTGTTGGAATAATTGGTGCTGGACCTGCTGGACTTGCAGCTGCTGAACAACTTAGGAAAAATGGATATCAAATTACTGTTTATGATAGATATGACAGAGCAGGTGGTTTGTTAATTTACGGGATCCCAAATTTTAAACTAGAAAAACATGTAGTCGAGAGAAGAACAAAATTGCTGAAAGATGGTGGAATTAAATTTGAACAAAATTTTGAGGTTGGAAAGGATGCGACCTTAGAACAATTAAGAAAAAAACATGATGCAATTCTAATTGCCACTGGAGTTTATAAACCAAGAGAAATTAATCTTCCAGGTAATGATTTAGGTAATATTTTTCCAGCTATGGAATTTTTAACTGCATCAAATAAAAAGGGATTAGGGGATAAAGTTGATTTATTTGATAAAGGTATATTAAACGCCGAGGGTAAAGATGTAGTTGTTATTGGCGGTGGAGATACCGCAATGGATTGTGTTCGAACATCAGTAAGACAAAAAGCTAAGTCAGTCAAATGTTTATATAGAAGAGATAAAAATAACATGCCTGGATCTGCAAGAGAAGTAGCTAACGCAGAAGAGGAAGGTGTTGATTTTGTTTGGTTATCTAGTCCAAAAGAATTTAAAGGAAAAAATAAAATTGAAAAACTTATTGTAGATCAAATTCAACTTGGAGATCCAGATGACTCTGGTAGAAGAAGACCAGAAATTAAGCAAGGATCTGAATTTGAAATTAAAGCAGATATGGTGATAAAAGCTTTAGGATTTGATCCAGAAGATTTGCCTTTATTATTTGAAGCACAAGAATTACAAGTTACAAAATGGGGAACAATTAAAACCGACTTTGATACTATGGAAACAAATATCAAAGGTGTTTTTGCTGCTGGAGACATTATAAGAGGTGCATCTTTAGTTGTATGGGCAATTAAAGATGGCAGAGATGCCGCTTCATCAATTAAATCTTATCTTGAAGATGTAGAATTAAAAAAATCTAAAGTAGCATAATGAGTACTTATAATAAAAATTTTGAATTACTTACTAGGAACAAGGTTTATTCTCAAGAAATGGAACATGATGCATGTGGAGTAGGATTAATTGCATCAACAGAGGGAAAAAAATCAAGAGAAGTTGTAGAATATGGAATTGAAGCTTTAAAGTCTGTTTGGCATCGAGGAGCTGTTGATGCTGATGGAAAAACAGGTGATGGAGCGGGAATACATCTAGAAATACCCAAAGATTTCTTTGTTGAAAAAATAGAAGTTACAGGTCACACACATGATGGTTCTGATATTTGTGTTGGGATGATTTTTTTACCAAGGAATGATTACGCTTCACAAGAAAGCTGTAAAACAATTGTAGAAAGTGAGTTAACCAAAAATGATTTCAGTATTTATGGCTGGAGACAAGTGCCTGTTAATCCAAAAGTTTTAGGAGAAAGAGCTTTCCAAACTATGCCAGAGATAATTCAAGTGCTGTTTAAATCAAACGATAAAAATTTACTTGATAAAGATCTTGAAAGAAAAATTTATGAAATAAGAAAAAAAATTGAGAATAAAGCGTTCAATTTATCATTAAATAATTTTTATATTTGTTCTATAAGCGCTAAATCAATTATCTATAAAGGCATGTTTTTAGCTGAAGCTATTTCAGATTTTTTCTTAGATTTAAGGGATAAGAGGTTTGTTTCAAGATTTGCAATTTTTCATCAGAGATTTTCAACTAATACTGCTCCAAGCTGGAGTTTGGCTCAACCATTTAGAGCAGTTGCCCATAATGGTGAGATTAATACTTACAAAGGAAATAAAAACTGGATGAGAG
Organism: uncultured Pelagibacteraceae bacterium; assembly: GCA_902518185.1. Lineage (GTDB taxonomy): Bacteria > Pseudomonadota > Alphaproteobacteria > Pelagibacterales > Pelagibacteraceae > Pelagibacter. The sequence goes on from CABYFG010000002.1 coordinate 107,384, forward strand.
TTCATGAGCAAGAAATGAGCAGCCCTCTTTTTGAAAATGTTGAAAATTTAAAGCCTGTTATACAAAAAGGAGTCTCCGACTCCGCAGCATTAGATAATGTTTTCGAGTTATTAAATAAATCAGGGCAACCTGCCCCTTTAGCAAAATTAATGATGATCCCTGATGCTTGGTCCAAAAGAAATAAAACTTTACCAAAAAGTCATCAACAACTGTTTAATTTTTTAAATAGTACTATGGAGCCTTGGGATGGCCCTGCTGCAATTGCCGCAACCGATAATGAGTGGGTTATTGCAGCAAATGATCGAAATGGTTTAAGGCCTTTAAGATACGCAATAACAAAAGATAAGTTTCTTTTTGCAGGATCTGAAAGCGGAATGATTGAATTAAATGAAAAAAGAATTTTATCAAAAGGAAGACTTGGTCCGGGTGAGATAATTGGTGTAAGAATTGAGAAAGGTAAAGTATTTACGAATAATCAAATTAAAGACTATTTGGCAAAAGAATATAAGCATTTCAATTCTCAAATAATAGATTTAGATGAAAAATTATCCATTTCTAATGAGAAACATAATTTTGATGGTGACGACCTAAGGAGACGACAATACTCTTTTGGAATTAGTTTAGAAGACTTAGAGCTAATTTTACACCCAATGGCTGAGGATGCTAAAGAAGCAACGGGTTCCATGGGTGATGATACGCCTTTAGCAGTTTTATCAGATAAATACAGGCCACTTTATCATTTTTTCAGACAAAACTTCAGCCAAGTGACTAATCCACCGATTGACTCTTTAAGAGAAAATAAAGTTATGAGTTTGAAAACAAGATTTGGTAATCTGGGGAATATTTTAGATTTTGATACCTTAACGAAGGAAAATATTTATGTTTTGAATAGTCCAATACTATCGAATTCACAATTTAACAAATTTATTAATTTTTTTGGAAAAAACTCTGTATCTATAGATTGTACTTTTTCGAATGATCAAAATTTATTTAACTCTATTAAAAGGATCCAAAAAGAATCAGAAATTGCCGTCAGACGGGGTGTAACACAATTAGTTTTAAGTGACAAAGCTACTTCAGATACAAGATTGCCTATGCCGATGTTGTTATGCGTTGGTGCAATTAATACTTTTTTAATTGATAAAAAATTAAGAGGGTATGTCTCAATTAATGTTCAAACTGGTGAAGCTTTGGATACCCATTCTTTTGCAACATTGATAGGTGTCGGGGCAACTACAGTTAACCCATATATAGCTTTTGATAGTTTATACCAAAGACACGAGAAAAAGCTATTTGGTCAGTATAGTTTTGATGAATGTGTTGAAAGGTATATCAAATCAGTAAATGCAGGATTGTTAAAAATCATGTCTAAAATGGGTATATCTGTTTTAAGTTCTTATAGGGGTGGATGTAATTTCGAGACTGTTGGTCTAAGCAGATCAATAGTTGATGATTATTTTCCAGGCGTGACTTCAAAAATTTCTGGTATTGGATTGTCAGGAATTGAAAAAAAAATACGTATAATACATAAAGAGGCATTTGAGAGCACCGATACAGTTTTACCTATTGGTGGTATTTATAGATACAGAAAGAATGGAGAAACACATCAGTATCAAGGTAGATTGATTCACTTATTACAAAGTGCCGTAGGGTCAAATTCGTATTCGACATATAAAAAATATGCTGAGGGAATATATAATTTGCCACCAATTAATTTAAGGGATTTGATAGACTTTAGAAAAAAAAAATTGGGCCCATCTGTTCAAATTTCTGAGGTTGAACCAGTAGAAAAAATATTAAAAAGATTTGGTAGCGGAAGTATGTCTCATGGAGCATTATCCAAGGAGGCGCACGAAACTTTGGCTATTGGGATGAATAGAATTAAAGGTGCGTCCTGTAGCGGAGAAGGTGGTGAAGATGCTAATAGATTTAAGATCATGGATTCTGGTGATAGTGCAAATTCCAGAGTAAAACAAATTGCATCTGCAAGATTTGGCGTAACTATAAATTATTTAAATAATTGTAATGAAATTGAGATTAAAATCGCTCAAGGTGCAAAACCTGGAGAGGGTGGCCAATTACCAGGATTTAAGGTAACAGATGAAATTGCTAAACTAAGACATTCAACTCCAGGCGTAACATTAATTTCCCCACCTCCTCATCACGATATTTATTCAATTGAGGATTTAGCTCAACTTATTTATGATTTAAAACAAATCAACCCTGAAGCAAGAGTTGGAGTTAAATTAGTTGCATCATCAGGCGTCGGTACTATTGCAGCTGGTGTGGCAAAAGCAAAAGCAGATATAATTTTGATATCAGGACATAACGGAGGAACTGGAGCCACACCCCAAACAAGTGTAAAATACGTAGGTATTCCATGGGAGATGGGACTAACTGAGGCAAATCAAGTTTTAACATTAAATAATTTAAGACACAAAGTTACTCTCAGAACTGATGGAGGAATTAAAACTGGAAGAGATGTTGTTATTGCGGCTATGATGGGTGCAGAGGAGTATGGTGTAGCAACCACTGCTTTAGTAGCGATGGGTTGTATTATGGTAAGGCAATGTCATTCTAATACTTGTCCTGTAGGAGTATGTACACAAGATGAAAAATTAAGAGAAAAATTTACTGGAACTCCTGACAAAGTCGTAAATTTATTTACATTTATTGCTACTGAGGTAAGAGAAATTTTAGCTTCACTTGGTTTTAAATCTTTAAATGAGGTTATCGGTCGAACAGATTTATTAATGCAGGTAAGTAAAGCCTCACCTAATCTAGATGATTTGGATCTTAACCCACTATTTGTGCAAGCAGACCCCGGTAATAATAAGAGGTATTGTGAGATATCAGAAATTAATCAAGTTCCTGATACACTGGACCAAGAAATTTGGCCTCAAATAGAAAAGACTTTAGATAAATCAGAAAAAATAGGTAAAGAGTTTTTAATTAAAAATACTAATAGAGCTGTAGGCACTAGAATTTCACATCACTTGTATAAGAAATATGGTTACGAAAGATTAGAGGAAAATTTTTTAACTCTAGATTTTAAAGGTTCAGCAGGACAATCTTTTGGTGCATTTACAGCAAAAGGACTTAAACTTAATTTAAAAGGTGATGCAAATGATTATGTTGGAAAAGGTTTGTCAGGAGCAACCATCTCTATAAAACTTCCCGATGAAAGTAATTTAATTTCAAACGAGAATACTATTATTGGGAACACAGTTCTTTATGGTGCAACGTCAGGTAAACTGTTTGCAGCTGGTCAAGCTGGTGATAGATTTGCAGTCAGGAACTCAGGCGCGACAACAGTCATCGAGGGATGTGATTCAAATGGTTGTGAATATATGACTGGAGGAACAGCTGTCATTTTGGGTGATGTAGGTGATAATTTTGCGGCTGGTATGACAGGTGGAATGGCATTTATATATGATAAATCAAAAGATTTTGAAAAAAAAGTTAATCCAGAATCTGTAATTTGGCAAAGTGTTGAAACAGAGTATTGGATAAATTTTTTAAAGAATTTGATTATCGAACACTCAAAAGAAACGGGATCAGATTTATCCAAAAATATAATCTTAAATTTTGATGAAGAAATTAAAAATTTTATTCAAGTTTGTCCTAAGGAAATGTTAGATAAATTAGCAAACCCATTATCTTTAAATTCTAAAGTTAAAAGGGTTAGCTAATTAAAAGATTTAGCTCCTCTTTTAATATTTTAAGACATTTTTGTGAAGATAGGCTGTGGTTGCCCTTTTTTACAATCACTAATTTCCTCTTAGCTTTTGTAAAGATTTTTAAAATTTTTCTAGAATATAGAATTGGTACAGAAGAATCTTTTTGACCATGAACCATTGTAACTTTAATTTTTGAATTTATTTTTTTATTCAAAACTTTATTTTTTCTGCCATTTTTTATTAATTGTAATGTTATTGGATATTCGTAATCACCATGTTTTAAATTTAAAATTTTTTTTTTCTTAAGCTCAATTTTCATTTTTTTTGTAAATTTTTTCCACATTAAATGTTCTAAGAATTCTGGTGCGGAACCGATACCTAAAAAACCAATTATTTGTTTTTTAAATTCATTAAATAAATTCAATGATATCCAGGCACCCATACTGGAGCCTATAAAAATTATCTTATTTCTATTTACTATTTTTTTTATCATCATGCTCGAGTCTTTAGTCCATTTTGTAATATTTCCTTTCGTAAATTTTCCTGTTGATTTTCCATGGCCTGAATACTCTGGGGCCAAGAAACCCAATTTATTTCTTTTTGCAAAACTTAGAAAAGTTTTAGGCTTGGCTCCTTGTAAGTCCGACATAAATCCGTGTAAAAAAACTATATAAATAGTGTTATTTTGAATATTCTTCATGTATCTGATCTTTTGGGTTTTGCTGATTTTAAAATAATTGAAATTAGTCATAAAAGTTTAATAGTTTTGCCAGTTATTATATAAACAAATTTAATGACGTCTAATATAAAAGTTTTGCAAGTAATACCCAAACTTGGTTATGGAGGTGCTGAAACTGGCTGTTATGATATTGCTCACTATTTACCCGAAAATAATTGCAAATCATTTATAGTTACCAGTGGAGGTGAATTGACTAAATTTATAGATAAAAAAAAGGTAAAATTAATTAAGTTACCAGTGCACAGTAAAAATCCAATTCTAATTTTGTTCAATGCAATTATATTAGTATTTATAATTTTATTTTTTAATATCTCAATTGTGCATGCGCGAAGTCGAGCCCCTGCTTGGTCATGTTTTATTGCAACAAGGTTAACAAGGAGGAAATTTGTGACAACTTTCCATGGCACATATAATTTTAGTGGTAAAATTAAAAAATTTTATAACTCAATTATGTTAAGATCTGATTTAATAATTGCGGGATCAAATTTTATTTTTTCACATATTAAAGAAAATTATTCAGAACTAATAAATATAAAAAAAAAATTATTAGTAATCTTTAGAGGAATTAATGTAGATTATTTTGACTCATCTACAACTTTAGAAGAGGATGAAAAAAGACTTATTAATGAATGGGGGATTGATAGAGAAAAAAAAATAATATTAATGCCCGGAAGACTCACTTCTTGGAAGGGTCAAGAATTATTTATAGAAGCAGTCAATCTAGTAAAAATAGAGCTTGGTTATAATGCTTTTCATGCAGTCATACTAGGTAATGACCAGGGGAGAAATCTTTATAAGAAAAAACTAGTTCATCTAACAGAACAATATCGGTTAATTGATCAAATTAAATTTATAGATCATTGTAGTAATATGGCTTTGGCTTATAAAATTTCCGATATTGTCGTTTCTGCCTCAGTTGAACCGGAGGCTTTTGGTAGAGTTGCAGTTGAAGCACAGTCTATGGAAAAAATTATAATTGCTAGCAATATAGGTGGATCAAATGAGACAATCAATAATGATAAAACAGGACTATTGTTTGAATCTGGAGATGCAAAATCTTTGAGCAAAAGAATTATTCAAGCTTTAACAATGGATGAGGCATTAAGAGCATTGATGGTTAAAGAGGGACGAAAAAACGTGATAAAAAAATTTAATGTTGAAAAAATGTGTTTTTCTACTTATTCAGAGTATAAAAGATTAATTAACTAAATGCCAATTATTACTTTACCTGACGGAAAAACCTTGAATTTTTCTAAATCTGTAACTGGATTAGAAATTGCAGAAAAAGTTAGCAAGTCATTAGTCAAGCAAGCTTTGATTATGAGTGTTAATGGAGAGTTAAAAGATTTATACTTCCCTTTAAATAAAGATTGCTCAGTAAAAATTTTTACGGCTCAAGATCCTGAGGGATTAGAGGTTATAAGACATGATGCTGCTCATATCATGGCTATGGCTGTGCAAGAGTTATTTCCAGGTACACAAGTAACAATAGGGCCTGTAATTGAAAATGGTTTTTATTATGACTTTGCTAGGAAGGAACCCTTTACAAGTAGTGATCTTGAAAAGATTGAAAAAAAAATGTCAGAAATAATTGACAAGGATGTTAAGACAAGAAGGGAAGTTTGGGAGAGAGAAAAAGCAATCAAACACTTTAGAAAGATTGGTGAAAAATATAAAGCTGAGATAATTGAGAGTATAGCAGAAAATGAGGAACTTTCTATTTATTATCATGGTGATAAATGGCATGATTTATGTAGGGGTCCACATTTAGTGTCTTCGGGTAAAATTGGAAAAGCATTTAAGTTGACAAAAGTCTCCGGAGCTTATTGGCGTGGGAACTCAAAAAATGAAATGCTGCAGAGAATTTATGGAACCAGTTGGGCTTCTAAAAGTGATTTAGATCAATACTTAAAAAGACTCGATGAGGCGGAAAAAAGAGATCATAGAAAATTGGGTAAAGAAATGGATTTATTTCATTTTAGAGAAGAGAGTCCAGGCTCAGTTTTCTGGCATGAAAAAGGATGGTCGTTATTTCAAAAATTAATTAATTATATGAGAATGAAACAAAATAAATCGGGATACATAGAAGTTAATACTCCCGAAGTTTTGGATAGACTTTTATGGGAAAAATCAGGTCATTGGGAAAAATATGGAGAAAACATGTATACCTCAAAAACTCCTGATGAAAAAGTTTTCGCTATTAAACCAATGAATTGTCCTGGTCATATTCAAGTTTTTAATCAAGGCTTAAAAAGTTATAGAGATTTACCTTTGAGAATCACTGAATTTGGAAAAGTTCATAGATATGAGCCTTCAGGAGCACTTCATGGACTTTTAAGGGTAAGGGCGTTCACACAAGACGACGCACATATTTTTTGCTCTCAAGATCAGATTACAAGTGAATGCTTGAAGGTAACAGACTTGATTCTTGAAATTTATAAAGATTTAGGTTTTGAAAATGTAATTTTAAAATACGCCGATAGACCAGAAATACGAGTTGGTGAGGATAAAGTTTGGGATGAAGCTGAAGCATCATTATTAAATGCAGTGAAGGAATCCAAGTTAGAATATTCTATCAACAGAGGAGAGGGAGCTTTTTATGGACCAAAAGTTGAATTCGTTTTAAGAGATGCAATAGGAAGAGACTGGCAGTGTGGTACAATACAAGTTGATTTAAATTTACCAGGAAGATTGAATGCATCTTATGTAGATAAAGATGGATCAAAAAAAGTTCCTGTAATGCTTCATCGTGCATTGTTTGGATCACTAGAAAGGTTCATAGGAATTCTAATAGAACATTATGCAGGTAAGTTTCCATTTTGGATTTCTCCATTACAAACGGTCGTTATACCTATTTCAGAAGATTTCAGCAATTATGCGATTCAAGTTTCAAAGAAAGTTAAGAATGCAGGAATAAGCTCATTTGTAGACTTAAAAAATCATAATCTTAATTATAAAATTAGAGAGCATTCATTAGCAAAAATCCCTCTTTTATTAATTTGTGGTAAAAAAGAAGTTGACAGTAACTCAGTAACCATTAGAAGATTAGACTCTAACAAACAAGAAAACATGGAATTAAAAACGTTTTTAAAAAAATTTTCTTCTTTAAATAAAGCACCATCAAACTAGTGGCAGACTTCAAACAAAATTATTTTCAAAAAAGAACAAAAGATAGAGGTCCAAGATCTAATAATAGAATTTCATCTCCAGAGGTACAAGTAATTTCTAATGATGGAGAAAATTTGGGAATTCTCAATACAAATGAAGCAATTTCCAAGGCTAAAAATCAAGGTTTAGACTTAATTGAAATAGCACCTAATGCTAATCCGCCAGTTTGTAAAATTATGGACATGGGAAAATTTAAATATGATGCTCAAAAGAAAGCAAATCTTGCAAAAAAAAAACAAAAGGTAATATCTCTTAAAGAGATTAAAATGAGACCGGTTACAGAAACACATGATTACGAATTTAAAGTAAAAAATGCTAAAAAATTTATTGCAAAAGGCGATAAGGTAAAATTTACAATCAGGTTTAAAGGCCGTGAGCTTCAGCACTCACATCTCGGTAATGTGCTTATGACAAAGATTAAAGAGGATATGAAAGACATAGGTAAAGTTGAATTGCATCCAAAATTCGATGGAAAACAAATGATTATGGTGATTCAACCAATATAAATCTTAATTGTGGTTGTAAAGTTTAATCATTCTTTGTATAACCTCGCAAATTATGCCAAAATTAAAAACTAAAAGCTCAGCTAAAAAAAGATTTAAAATATCGGCTAAAGGAAAAGTGATAATGGCTCAAGCTGGAAAAAGACATGGTATGATAAAAAGATCAAACTCACAAATAAGAAAACTAAGAGGGACAACAACTATGTCTAAACAAGATAGTAAAATAGTTAAATCGTACATGCCCTACAGTTTAAGAGGCTAGAATGGCAAGAGTAAAAAGAGGAGTTACCAGCAGAGCGAAGCATAAAAAAGTGCTCAAAGCTGTCAAAGGGCAGTGGGGCAGAAGAAAGAACACAATAAGAGTTGCAAAGCAAGCGATGGAAAAAGCTATGCAATATGCTTACAGAGATCGAAGAAATAAAAAAAGAGACTTTAAGTCTCTTTGGATACAAAGAATTAATGCGGGTGTTAGAGCTGAAGGATTAACCTACTCTAAATTTATTAACGGATTAAATAAAAGTGGAATTAAAATAGATCGAAAAATATTAGCTGAGATTGCCTATGATAGTCCAGAAGCCTTTAAAATTATAGTTCAAAAAGCCCAAGCAGCATTAAATTAATTTCATTGTTGTTTTTCTAGAAACAAATATTCTACAAATATGTCTGATTATAAAAAAATTAAAAATAAATATTTAGACAAATTAAACAGTAATTTAAAAATTGAGGAACTAAATAATATTAAAACAGAATTATTCGGAAAAAATGGCCTAATTTCAAATTCATTTAAAAATCTTGGTCAATTAAAACCAGATGAGAGAAAAAAGCATGCATCTGATTTAAATTCAATAAAAGAAGAGCTTCAAGATAAGATAAATGCAAAATTTCAGCAAATAGAGGCAGAGGAAATAAATTCCAAATTAAAAGATGAAAAAATAGATATAACTTTACCTGAAAGAGATATCAGTCAGGGAAAAATTCATCCAGTTTCACAGGTCATCGATGAAATATCTTCAATATTTTCTGAGATTGGATTTAGTGTTGAAGAGGGACCTGACGTTGAAAATGAAAATTATAATTTTACGGCATTAAATACACCTGAAAATCATCCAGCAAGAGATATGCACGATACTTTTTATTTGGACAATGATAAGAAAACGCTTCTGAGAACACACACATCACCAGTTCAAGTAAGGACTATGTTAAAAGGAAAACCACCATTTAAAATTATAGCCCCCGGCAGAACATATAGGTCTGACAGTGATCAAACTCATTCACCAATGTTTCATCAAGTTGAGGGACTTTATATTGATAAGGATATAACCATGGGGCATTTAAAGGGATGTCTAAACTATTTTATAAAGTCATTTTTTGAAGTTGACAAGATTAAGATGAGATTTAGACCAAGTCATTTCCCTTTCACAGAGCCGTCAGCAGAGGTAGATATTGGTTACGAAATGAAAGATGGCAAAATAATAATCGGTGAGGGTGATAAATGGTTAGAAATTTTAGGCTGTGGCATGGTACATCCAAATGTCTTAAAGAATGTGAATGTCAATTCTGATAAATATCAAGGCTATGCTTTTGGTATTGGTATAGATAGACTTGGGATGCTAAAATATGGAATCAATGATCTACGAGCTTTTTTTGAGACAGATTACAGATGGCTAAATCATTTTGGCTTTGATCCATTGGATGTCCCATCAAATTATAGGGGCCTTAGCAGATGAAATTTACAATAAGTTGGCTTAAAGATCATCTTAAGTCAAATAAAAAAGATAATGAGATAATTGATAAATTAACAAATATTGGTTTAGAGGTAGAGAGCTTTCAAAAATTAAGTTCTGATTTAGATGGTTTTAAAGTTGCAAAAATTGTTAATGTCAAAAAACATCCTAATGCTGATAGATTAAAATTGTGTGATGTAGATATAGGTAAAAAAAAAATTATAAAAGTAGTATGTGGAGCTTCTAACGCCAAAAAAAATCTTTTAACAGTTTATGCTAGCCCAGGATCAGTCATACCAAAAAGTAAAATTAAACTTACAACAAGTAAAATTAGAGGGATAACTTCTTACGGAATGTTGTGTTCTGAGTCTGAGTTAAACCTTTCTAGCGAGGCTGATGGCATAATCGAATTAAAATCCAGTAAATATTTAAATCAAATAGGAGTAGATTTTTTTAAGAAAAATTCTGAAAAAGTAATCGATTTGTCAATAACTCCTAATCGTCCAGATTGCCTTGGAGTTAGAGGGATTGCAAGAGATCTTGCCGCTGCTGGTGTTGGAAAATTAAAAGACCCCTCGGTAAAAAGTCAAAAAAAAGAGGGCAAACAACCTTTTAAAGTTTCAATTATAAAGAGCAAAAACCAAGGATGCACAATTTTTGGGACCTGTTTAATAAAAGGTCTTATTAATAAAGAAAGCCCAAAATGGTTAAAAGAAAAAATTATCTCACTCGGTCAAAATCCAATTTCAGCTATAGTAGATATTACAAATTACATAATGTTAGATTTAAACAGACCACTTCATGCTTATGATGCTGACAAGATTGATAAGGAAATTGTTGTAAGAAATTCGAAAAAAGGTGAATCTTTTCGTGCACTTGACAACAAAGAGTACCTATTGGATGAGGGCATGTGTGTAATTTCAGACAAATCAAGAGTCCTAGGTTTAGGTGGTATTATTGGTGGAACATACTCAGGTACAGAATTAAAAACTAAAAATATTTTATTAGAATCTGCTTATTTTTTACCTGAGTCGGTAAGAAGGACTTCAAAATTATTAAATTTAGACACAGATGCTAAATTTAGATTTGAAAGAGGCATAGATCCTAACTCTATTGAGGAAGGTCTCTCAAAAGCAGCTAATTTGATTACTGAAATTTGTGGGGGTAAGATTAGTAAATTTGATATCCAAAAAAGTAAAAAAAGTAGAATTAGAAAAATCAAATTTGATATTCCTCTTTTTAAAAAAATTACAGGCTTCAAAGTTAAAGATAAAGAAATAATTAGAATCTTAACTGATTTAGGTTTTGGTATTTCAAAAAAAAAACAAAAATTACATTTAATAGTTCCCACATGGAGACCTGATATAACTCAACCAGTTGATATTGTTGAGGAAATAGCAAGAATAAAAGGTTATGATAATATTGAAACTTTAGAACCAAAAAAAGATAGAACTAAAGATACTTTAAATAAGGAACAAAAGTTATTTCATTTTCTTCAAAGAGCTGTAGCATCAAAAGGATATTTTGAAACAGTAACTTGGTCTTTCACTGACTCTAAAATCAATAAGCTTTTTCAAGAAAAGAACAAAGAAATTAGAATAGTAAATCCAATTAGTTCAGAATTAGATGTTTTGAGAAATTCAATTTTTCCAAATTTAATGTTTTATATTAAAAAAAATTTAGACAGAGGTTTTAAGGATATTTCATTATTTGAGATTGGCCCAGTCTTTAGTGGAAACAAACCTGGCGAACAATCAACTGTAATTGGTGGGATTAAGTGCGGGAAAATTTTTAGACATAATTGGAACGCCAACGAGAGACTTATTGATGTTTTTGATTTAAAAAAAGATTTATTTCAAACATTAATAGAATCTGGATTTAATAAAAATAATTTTTTTATAAGAGACAAAACTCCTACTTATTATCATCCAGGAAAGTCAGGATCAGTTTATTTGGATAAGGATGATATAGAACCAGTAGCTTTTTTTGGTGAATTCCACCCAAATATTATTAAAAAACTTGATATCAAAACAGATGCGCTCGTAGGCTTTGAGATATTTTTAGATCGTTTGAAAATTAGTAGTTTAAATCTAAAAGAAAAAAAACTTTTTTATGAGTATTCAGATTATCAAAAGTCAGAGAGAGATTTTGCATTTATCGTTGACAAGAATATTAAAGCTCAAGATTTGATTAAAATAATATCTTCAGTTGATCAAAGTTTAATAAAATCAGTTAAAGTTTTTGATATTTATGAAGGTGAAAATATACCTAAAGACAAAAAATCTATTGCTTTGAATGTAACTATTCAATCTTCAGAAAAAACTCTTAACGATAAAGATTTAGAAAAAATTAATCATTTAATAATTTCAACTGTTGAGACACAAACTGGGGCTAGAATTAGGTCCTAAATGAATTCAAAAATCGACAACATAAGAAATTTTGCAATTATTGCTCATATTGACCATGGTAAATCAACGATTGCTGATAGAATCATTCATCATTGTGGTGGACTCAGTGAAAGAGAAATGAAAGCCCAAGTTTTAGACTCAATGGATATAGAGAGAGAAAGAGGAATCACGATTAAGGCCCAAACAGTCCAATTAAATTATAAAGCTAAAGATGGCAAAAGTTACCTTTTAAACATTATTGATACACCGGGTCATGTTGATTTTAGTTATGAGGTAAGCAGATCTTTGTATGCTTGTGAGGGTTCAATACTTATTGTAGATACAACGCAAGGGGTTGAGGCTCAAACATTAGCTAATGTTTATCAGGCTTTAGATATAGATCATGAAATAATCCCTATTCTAAATAAAATTGACTTACCTGCTTCTAACTTAGAAAAAACTAAAAAACAAATTGAGGATGTTATCGGTATAGATACAGAACAAGCCGTCGCCTGTTCTGGAAAAACTGGAGAGGGTATCAGGGATATACTTGAGCAAATAGTAAAGAAACTACCTCCACCCAAAGGAAATTTAGATGGGAATTTAAAATGCTTATTAGTTGATAGCTGGTATGATACTTACTTAGGGGTAGTAATTTTAGTCAGAGTTATAAATGGAAAAATACGAAAAAATATGAAAATAAAAATGTTATCAACTCAACAAGATTATATTGTGGAAAAAGTTGGAGTTTTTACGCCAAAACCAAGAGATATTAATGAGTTAAATACTGGGGAAATAGGTTTTATAACAACAGGCATTAAGGTTTTATCTGAAACAAAAGTTGGTGATACTATATGTGAGTCATCTAAAGCTGAAGTTGAGCCTTTACCAGGATTTAAACCCAGTAAACCGGTTGTTTTTTGTGGTCTTTTTCCAGTTGATAGTTCTGAGTATCAAAAATTAAAGGATGGTCTTGCTAAATTACAACTAAATGATTCAAGCTTTTCTTTCGAGGCAGAGTCGTCTTCGGCTTTAGGTTTGGGTTTTAGATGTGGTTTTTTAGGACTTCTTCATCTTGAGATTATAACAGAAAGGTTAGAGAGAGAATTTGATGTAAATTTACTCACTACTACACCTGGTGTAGTATATAAAATAAATTTAAATGATGGAGATATCATTCATTTACAGAACCCTTCGAGCCTTCCAGATCCAACTTTTATTAAATTTATAGAAGAGCCTTGGATTAAAGCTACAATAATTACACCAGACCAATATTTAGGATCAATTATAAAACTATGTCAAGAAAAACGCGGTATACAAATTAATTTAAGTTATTCAGGAAATAGAGCAGTCATAATTTATGAACTTCCTTTAAATGAAGTGGTTTTTGATTTTAATGATAAAATAAAGTCAATGACAAGTGGTTATGCTAGTTTTGATTATGAAATAATTGAATATAAAGAGGGAGATTTGGTAAAATTAGGTATATTAGTAAATTCTGAGCCTGTTGATGCATTAGCTATGATGATACATAAAGATTTTGCACAGAAAACAGGTCGTGAAGTTTGTGAAAAATTGAAGGATTTAATTCCTAGACATAATTTTATGATACCCATTCAAGCAGCTATAGGTGGAAAAATTATTGCAAGAGAAACAATTAAAGGTTTTAAGAAAGATGTTTTAACTAAGATTCATGGAGGAGGAGCCACAGACAGAAAAAGAAAATTATTAGAGAAACAAAAAAAAGGTAAAGCCAGATCAAAACAGTTTGGACGTGTTGAAATACCACAAGAGGCTTTTATTGGAGTGTTAAAAATTTCAAAAGAAAAGTAATGGAGAGGTGGCCGAGTGGTTTAAGGCGCACGCTTGGAAAGCGTGTTAAGAGGTAACTCTTTCGTGGGTTCGAATCCCACTCTCTCCGCCAATTATTTTATAGATCCTAAAATTTTTTTTATAATTTTCTGAGAATTCATTTTATCAGTATTATAGTATTTATTTTTAGCAAAAATTATTTTGCTTTCTGGTTTAGTATGAACTGGAATGTAAATTGCGTGAACATCTTTTTTCAATGAAGAGCCAAGGCAAATCGGCCCAGACTCATTACCAATAACATATTTACAACTATTTATAATTTGAATTATTTTAAAAATATTTTTGTTATATGTATAATGTACATTTTTGCAATTATACTTAGTTTTAAGAAAAATCTTTTTTAACTCTTTTTTATTAGGAGCAAAATTAATGTACAAGATATTTTTTCTTTTTAATTTTTCTATTATTGCTAAATAATTTTTAATTGGCCAGTTATTTTGATCATGATGTGAGTCAATATTTATAAAAATTTGCCTTTTATTTTTCTTTTTTAAATTTTTAAATTTTTTTCTTCTTAGAAAAAAATTACTTTCTTTGATTGGTAACTTTAAGTTATTTGTATATTTAATTAGTCTTTCTGATATTGTTAAATGATTGAGGGACTTATCTTTCGTAATTTGAAATTTTCCCACTCCAAAAATATCTTTTTTTTTTACATTACTTAATAGAACTGGAATTACCAATCTTCGATAATTAGCGGTCAAAATCAAGCGATCTACATTAAGCTTATTTATCAAATTTCTAAATTTAATTATATTTTGAATTGTTTTAAAAATGCCATAACGAGTATTATCAAAACTAATAATTCGATCATAAAAACTCTCGTTTTTGTAGACTTCTTTTGCATGATTAACCTTATTTGACAAAATAATGATTTTTTTTTTAAAACTTAAATATAAAGACCTTAGTAAAGGTAAATGGTATATTAAGTCACCAATTCCCCTTGCTCCTATAATCACAAGTAATCTTTTTTTCATTTTTAAAAATAATATACATTAAAAATTATTGTTAATATTACTCTTTAGAGCAAATAAATTAAATATTTACTCAAAAAAAAATGATATAGTAAGACTTTCCGAATAAATAAAATTATGAGTAAAAAAACATATCAAGCTGACTCCATTAAAGTTCTAAAGGGACTTGAGGCAGTAAGAAAAAGGCCCGGTATGTATATTGGGGATACTGATGATGGCACTGGCCTTCATCACATGGTTTACGAAGTTGTTGATAATTCTATTGATGAAGCTTTGGCAGGATATTGTAAAAATATCCATGTTACTATAAATTCTAATGAAACAATCACAGTTAAAGATGACGGCAGAGGTATTCCTGTCGATCTTCATAAAGGAGAAAAAAAATCTGCTGCTGAAGTAATTATGACTCAATTGCATGCAGGTGGTAAGTTTGATCATGACTCCTATAAAGTTTCAGGTGGGCTACATGGAGTAGGCGTTTCAGTTGTTAATGCTCTTTCTGAAAAACTTGAACTAGAAATTAATAGAGATGGAAAAAAATACTTTGTTGAATTTGTAGATGGTGAGCCAAAAAAACCTTTAAAGCAAGTTGGCAAATCTAAAGAAACTGGCACAAAAATTACTTTCTTACCGTCAAGTAAAATTTTTTCATCAATAAAATTTAGCGAGAATATCCTTATTAAAAGATTAAGAGAATTAGCTTTTTTGAATAAAGGTATTAAAATTTTATTTGTAGACTCAAGACATAAAAAAGAAAAAATTTATGAATTTAAATTTGATGGTGGTGTTTTAGAATATGTTAATTTTTTAGATGAAAAAAAGGAAAATCTTCAAAATAAAAATGGTAACGATTTATTTAAAAAACCTATTTATATTGAGGGAAAAAAAAATAATATTGAAATAGAGTGTGCTTTGAAATGGAACGCAAGCTACTCTGAGGATGTAAATTCTTATACCAATAATATTTATCAGAAGGATGGTGGGACTCATTTATTAGGCTTCAGAAGTGCTCTAACTCGCGTTGTGAATAAATATGCCAATGAACAAAATCTTTTGAAAAAAAATAAACTCGCAATTTCTGGAGATGATATTAAAGAGGGTCTGACTTGTATACTCTCAACTAAAATACCAGATCCTAAATTTTCATCACAAACAAAAGATAAATTAGTTTCTTCCGAAGTAAGAATGATAGTAGAGACTATTATTAATGAAAAATTATCTATTTGGTTTGACCAAAATCCATCTATATCCAAAATCATTTTAGCTAAAATAATTCAAGCAGCTTTAGCAAGAGATGTTGCGAGAAAAGCAAGAGAAAGTGTTAGAAGAAAAGGGGCCCTTGAATTAAGTGGACTGCCCGGAAAGTTAGCAGATTGCCAAATTGGTAGACAAGAAGGAACTGAACTTTTTATTGTTGAAGGGGACTCAGCTGGAGGATCTGCAAAACAGGGCAGGAATAGATCAAATCAAGCAGTTTTACCTTTGAGAGGAAAGATACTTAATACTTATGTTGAGGATTTAAAATTAAATAAAAATACAAACCATTCAAATGGATCAGATCAAAGAACAAAAGCTCTTTCAAAAATGATTTCTTCAAATGAAATAGTGACTTTGATAAATGCCTTAGGGTTAGACCCAAAAGTTCAAGAGATAGATTTAAAAGATTTGAGATATGGTAAAATTATAATAATGACCGATGCTGATGTGGATGGTTCACACATAAGAGCATTACTATTGACCTTTTTTAATAACAAACCTTTTAATAAGTTGATAGAAAATGGTTACATTTATTTAGCTCAGCCACCTTTATTCAAAATCAACAAAGGATCTAAAGGGATATACATAAAAGATGAAAAAGAGTTAGAGGATTATATTGTTAAGAATAATAAAAATATGAAAAAAATTAAAAAAGGATCTAATGAGTTTAAAAAATTTATTGGAACAGAAAAGTCAAAAATGAGTATCCAGAGATTCAAAGGACTTGGAGAAATGAATCCTGAGGAGTTATGGACAACAACTTTAGATCCAGAAACAAGAAATTTACTTCAAGTGAAATATTCTCAAGATTTAAAAAAAGATCAAAATTTAATACATACATTAATGGGAAATGATGTTTCTTTAAGAAAAGACTTCATAATTTCTAATGCAATTAATGTTCAGAATTTAGATGTGTAATATATGAAGTTTTTTGAAACTTCAAAATATTATACTCTTAAAAAATCTACATATATATCTTTAAGATGGATTGCTATATTTGGTCAGTTATTTTCTATAAACATTGTATATTTTTATTTTAAATTTAATTTTGACTATTACTATTCGTCTATTATAATTTTAGTTGGAATTTTAAGTAATCTTTATCTAATTTATATATACCCTAAAACCCAAATTTCAGACAGAGCAGCACTTTTCTTTTTATTAGTAGATATTTTTCAACTTGGTGCACTAATTTATTTAACTGGAGGGATACGAAATCCTTTTATTATATTTTTATTAATTCCAAGTGTTTTTGCTTCTTCAAATTTAGGTTTTAGATCAAATTTATTTCTTGTCTTAACAACAATAGCCATGATTATTTTTTTAACCTTTTTTTCCAAAAGTCTACCATCCCCTTTAAATGACCACTTTCATGTCAGTCCATATTATTTTTATTCAATACCTATTGCTTTAGTTATAGCTCTGGTATTTTTAAATTATTTTGCAATTATTTTTGGTTCAGAGTCTAGATTAAGAAAAGAAGCTTTGAATAAAATGGAGGAAATAATGGCTAAAGAACATGAGATGTTATCTTTAGGAGGTCAAGCAGCGGCCGCAGCACATTCATTAGGTACACCACTTTCCACAATAAAGATTATTAGTCAGGAACTTATGAAGCAATTCAAGAATCAAAAGGATGTAATTCAAGATATTAAACTTTTATCTAGTCAGGTAGAAAGATGTAATCAAATACTGAAAAAATTATCTTTAGACCCTAATCAAGAAGACGATTTTATTGATGAGGATTTGACAATGCGAGATTATCTTAAGGAAATAATTTCTTCATTCCAGGAGGCAAGCAATAAAAAGTTCATTTTCAATTTTGCTCAAGATTCAAATTCAAAAAAAATTACAAAATCAATAGAAATAATTTATGGATTAAGGAACTTTATAGGCAATGCAAATAAATTTAGTTTTAGTAAAATATTTATCTCATTAAAAAGTGATAATGATTTTACTGAAGTAATTATAGAGGATGATGGTAGTGGTTTTCCGAATGATATAATTTCCAAGATAGGTGAACCCTATCTAAAATCTATAAAAAATCCTAATACTGGTAAAGACGGTCTAGGCTTAGGATTATTTATTGGGAAAAATTTATTAGAAAAAAATTTTGCTATGATAAATTGTAAAAATTCTGAAACCAGGAGTGGTGCAGAGATAATTATTAGATGGAAGAATAAAGATTTATTTAATATTTGATTTAGTGAAAATTTTTCATCTTTTTATTATCAAATAATTTGCTTAATTGAGAAATCATAACATCTCCTAATTCACCAACATCTGAAATTTTAATTGCGCGATTGTAATATCTTGAAACATCATGACCAATTCCAACTGCTAGTATTTCAATTTCTGTTTTTTCTTCAATAAATTTTACAATTCTCTTTAAATGCTTTTCTAAAAAATCTCCTGAGTTAACCGAAAGAGTTGAGTCATCAACAGGAGCACCATCAGAAATTACCATTAGTATTTTTCTTTGTTCTCTTCTTTTTTTTAATCTGTTAAAAGCCCATGATATAGCCTCACCATCAATATTTTCTTTGAGCAATCCCTCTTTGAGCATTAAACCAAGGTTATTTTTAGATTGACGCCAATGACTATCAGCACTTTTATAAATAATGTGACGAAGATCATTTAATCTTCCAGGAAATTTTGGTTTACCATTATTATTCCAATTTTCTCTACTTTGTCCACCCTTCCAATTTTTAGTGGTGAAACCTAATACTTCGACTTTCACAGAGCATCGCTCGAGAGTTCTTGATAATATATCAGCACAAATCGCTGCTATAGTTATAGGTCTGCCCCTCATGGAACCGGAGTTATCAATTAATAGAGTTACAACGGTATCCTCAAATTCTAAATCTTTCTCCTTTTTAAATGATAGGGAATTATATGGATCTATGATAATCCTTGGTAATTTTGAACTATCTAATAACCCCTCATCTAAGTCGAATTCCCAAGATCTGTTTTGTTTAGCTAACAATTGCCTTTGCAGTTTATTTGCAAGCTTGGTAATTATATCCTGAAAATTAATTAATTGTTGATCTAAAGTTTTTCTTAATTTTTCTGATTCTTCTGAATTTTCTAAATTCTCTGCTCTAATAATTTCGTCATAATTAGTGGTGAAAATTTTATAATCTAAATTAATCGCATTAATTGTTTTTTTTTGAATTATTTGATCTATGTTATCTTCTTGTGAATTTGTATCTGTTTGACTCTGGTCAAGTTTATATTCATCAAGATCATATTCAGTTTCCAAGTTGGCAGCAGCATCCTCATTTTTATCTTGATCTCTTTTATTTTGATCCTCACTCTCCTTATATTCATCTGATGAATTATTCTGATCTGTGTCTTGATTTTTCTCCTCAAATTCATCTATTTTTTCATCTTGAAATATATCCATCTCATTAAAAATTTCAGAAAATTTTGAAGAATATTTATCTTGATTTTCTAAGTTTTCTTTTAAAAAATTAAAATGTTTCTTAATTGATTTATCAAAATCTTCTTCCCAGTAACTTAACATCTTTTTTGTAAGTGGATTTAGCTCTACATCATGAAAATTCTTAATCATGTATAACTCAAAGGCCTCATTGAGGGACACATCAGCTTTACTTTTAAGTTGATCTTTTCGTTTAAGATTTATCATTCGAAAATAATTTTCTTTAAAATTTTTTTGTATACCTTTGAGCATTTTTCCACCTAAACATTCTACTCTTATTTTCTCTGAAAAAAAATAAAGAGATTTTGAGCTAGAATTAAATGGTAAATTTTTTTTAAATACATATTCATCTGAAAACCTCTTTTTTAGTGCAGATGAATCCATATCTGCTCTGGCTTTAATAAAAGAGTTTTTGGTATTTAAAACTTCAATTTCAGGAATGCTTAATTTTTCAATTGATTTATTGTTTTTTTTATTATCCTCAATTTTAAAATCATTCGAAATTACTTTAAAAGTAGATTGAAGAGCTAGTTTGAATTTTTCCTGCACATTTGTGCTTTTATCACTCTTGCTCATTTACATTTTTATATTAGCAAGGGACTCAGGTAATTCTTCGCCAAAACATCTCTGATAATACTCTGCAATAATATTTTTTTCTATTTCGTCACATTTATTTAAAAAAGTAACCCTAAACGCATAACCAACATCTTTGAATATTTCTTCATTCTCCGCCCAATGTAAGACTGTTCTAGGACTCATTACTGTTGAGATATCGCCACTTATAAAACCTTTTCTAGTCAAAGTAGCAACCTTTATCATGTTTGCAATTTTTTCTTTACCTTTATCATTATTTAGATTTTTATTCTTAGCTAGAATAATCTCCATTTCTTTATCTAAACTAAGATAATTCAAAGTGGTTACTATATTCCATCTATCCATTTGTCCTTGATTTATTTGCTGGGTGCCATGATACAAGCCTGTTGTATCGCCTAAACCGATTGTATTAGATGTAGCAAATAGCCTGAAGTATTTGTTTTGTTTTATTACTTTATTTTTATCTAACAGTGTAAAATTACCCTCAGTTTCAAGCACTCTTTGAATAACAAACATAACATCAGGTCTTCCAGCATCGTATTCATCAAAAACTAATGCCACAGGATTTTGAATTGACCAGGGTAAAATACCTTCATTAAACTTGGTGATTTGTTTTCCATCTTCCAAAACAATCGCATCTTTTCCAATCAAATCAATTCTACTGATATGGCTATCCAAATTTACCCTGACACAAGGCCAGTTAAGTCTTGCTGCAATTTGTTCTATGTGTGTTGACTTACCTGTCCCATGATATCCTTGTACTAGAACTCTTTTATTAAAAGCAAACCCAGAAATTATAGCCAACGTTGTATCTTTATCGAATTTATAGTTTTTGTCTATTTCTGGAACATATTCACTTTTTTTTGAAAAAGCTTTTAATTCCATTTCAGAGTCAAATCCAAAAGTTTGTTTTATTGAAACTTTAATATCAGGTTGTAGATTTAAATTATTTGTCAATTTTTTCTCTATAAGTGTTTTTTAATTGTGTATAAGCTAAAGTGATCAATTTAAGTTTTTCCTCAAATTTTTTATTACCTGAATTCATATCAGGGTGAAATTTTTTGACAAGAGTTTTGAATTTTTTCTGTATTTTAGACCAATTTAGACCTACTGAAATACCTAAAATTTCAAAAGCTTTTATATCTTTATGATTAAATTTAAATTGACGCATATGATTAAAATCACTTTTTAACTTATTTTTATCAAATTCATCTTTCAGCGTGTTATTCCATAAAATTTTAAAAAAATTATCTGAGGAACTAAAACTTTGAGTAGGTTTATGCCACGTCATATCAGATTTTAAAAAATCTATAATTTGATCATCATTCATACCAGAAAAATAATTCCAATTTTGGTTGAATTCTTTCACATGATCTAAACAAAGCATCCTAAATTTTCTACTATTATCTTTTTCAATTGGAGCTCTGTATTCACCAGTTTTTTTACAATTTTTCCAGTCACAAATGAATCTCATGATATATAATAAATTATATTTATGGACATAAATAGATTAATTGTAAATATAAAAAAAAAAATTGTGAGTAATATTTTAATTGAGAACATTAAAATTGAAGATAAATCATTTCTTCATAAAAATCATTCTGGTAATCAAGTAGGGAAATTTCATTTGAAAATTTTTATAAAATCAAAAACGTTAAAGAAAATGAGTAGATTAGAGAGTAATAAACTAATTTATAAATTATTAGATAGTGAGATAAAAAAATTTATACACTCTATTCAAATTTTAATTGAATAACTCTTTCTGAAAAAATAATTTAATTTTATTTTTACTAAACTCGTTATTCGAAGATGCTACTCCAATCTTTTTTAACAGAATAAGGTTTATCATTTTCGATTTATTCTTTTTATCTCTAGTCATATAGTGTAAAATTTTAGTGATATCTTTATTTGAAAAATAATTAACAAGTTTAAATGGTAATTTTGAATTTTTAATATTATTTAAAATAGAGTTATAATCTTTTTGATTAAGGTATTTGTATTTAAAACTAAATTTCAAAGCTGAGTAAATACCCAAGAAAACAGCTTCTCCATGATTCAATTTTTTTGAGTAATTTAATGCCGCTTCATAGGCATGTGCGAACGTATGACCAAAGTTTAATATTTTCCTTATGTTTGTTTCTTTCTCATCTTGTTCGACAACTTTTTTTTTAATTTTACAACTTTCGTAAATCGCTTTTTCTATCTGTGGAGATTCCAAATTAAGAATTTGAAATATATTTTTTTCCAAATATTTATAAAAATTTTTGTTTAAAATTAGAGAATGTTTAAAGATTTCCGCATAACCACAGATCAATTCTCTTTTAGGAAGAGATTCTAGAAAACCAGTATCACTTATAACCATTTTAGGTTGATAAAAACTTCCAATAAGGTTTTTTCCATAATCTGAATTGATCCCGGTTTTGCCTCCTATTGATGAGTCTACTTGTGACAAAAGAGTTGTTGGGATATTAATAAATTTTAGACCTCTTTTAAAAATACTTGCTGCAAAACCTACTATGTCACCAATGATACCTCCACCAACTGCAATCAAGCAATCAGATCTTGAATAATTTTTTTTTAATAAGTCATTGATTATTAGATCAACATTTTTTTGATTTTTGTTTTTCTCACTTGCTTCAATAAATCTAATTGATAACTGTTTACCCTTTAAATTTTTTTTCAAAATTTTTATCATTTTTTTTGGGACTTTTTTATCGATAATTAACATGCATTTTTTAAAATCAATTGAATTTTGATTTATCAATTTTGCAAATTTTGAAACAACATTTGATCCAATTAAGATTGGATATTTACCAGAGTTTGTATTAACAGTTAATTTTATTGGTTTCATAAATCTTTTTTACTTTATTGACTATTTGTTTTTTTGAAAGACCATCACAATTAATACTATATAGAGCTTTTGAATAAATAGTTGAACGTTTTTTTATTAATTTCATCAGTTCAAAACTTGTTAAATTAATAGCAACGGGTCTTTTAGAGTTATTTTTTATTCTTTTTAAAATAGTTTCAGGATCCCAC
Organism: uncultured Pelagibacteraceae bacterium; assembly: GCA_902518185.1. Lineage (GTDB taxonomy): Bacteria > Pseudomonadota > Alphaproteobacteria > Pelagibacterales > Pelagibacteraceae > Pelagibacter. The sequence goes on from CABYFG010000002.1 coordinate 130,763, forward strand.
TTAAGCCAAAATGAATTATGATTTTTTAAAATCTCTTCTCTAACATTCTTGTTTAAAAAAGTACCACCACCTAAAGCTATTACACATTTTTTATTTTTTAATATTTGTAAAGTTATTTTTTCTTCGTACTCTCTGAAAAACTTTTCTCCTTTATATTGAAATATTTCAGTTATTTTCTGATTTAATTTTTTTTCAATAATTTTATCGGTATCATAAAAATGAAAATTTAATTCTTTTGATATCAATGATCCTAAAGAGGACTTTCCTGATCCCATCATACCTAAAAAAACTATATTTTCTTTTGATTTCATAATTTTCTTTATTGAAAAAACACAAATATGTCTTAATTTGAAAATAACTAAAACTATATGCAATTTATAAAAAAAACAAGTTCGAGAACAAGTTTTCTTGGGTTAATAATTAAGTTAACTTTAGTTTTGGTTACAATCTTAGGAATTGTTTTTTTATTAAATAAAGTTGATTTTCCAGCTCCAAAAAAAGAAATAGAAAAGATTATTCCTAATGAAAACTTTAAGATTATTAAATAAGAAATTAATTTTAATTTTCATAATTTATACGTATTTTGGGACTATTTCTGTTGCAGAAAATCAACCAGTGGATATTTGGAATATTGATAAAAAAAAGGAAAACAATAATTCCTCTATTCAAAACTCTGAGAACAAAATTTTAAATATTGAGCCATCTTCTGAATTTCAAATCTTTGATATGCAAAAAAATAATCCAGAAAGTATTGTTACCTCTGAAAAAAATTTAAAATCTCAAGAAATAAAAATCTATGGTCTTTATGATCCTCAGGATTATGGACTTGATATTGAAATGTGGTTAAACTCTGATGGTGATCAACTCAAAAGTATTTTTAAAAAATTAAATAAAATGAAATTATCAAAAGACGCAAATGAAATATTAAATATCGTTTTACTAACAAATGCCCAGTCACCCCAAAAAAATATTAAAGAGAAAGAATTTTTAGGTTTCAAATCGGATTGGTTAATTAAAAATTCTGATTTAGATTTAATTGAGGATTACTTAATTAAAAATCAAGTTTTTAATTTACATCCAGAATTAACGAAATATTTAGTAAATGAATATTTGGCTGAAGGCAATATAAAAAAATCATGTGAAATTTTCTCAAAAATACTTGATCCTCTATATGATGAGTATCTTTCAAAATTTAACCTTTATTGTCTAATTGACTCGGGCAAGACGGAGGAGGCACAACTCATTTTAGATTTGAAAAAAGAGCAAGGTTTTAAAGATGAATATTTTGAAAAAAAAATTAACTTTTTTTTAGGTTATAAATCTAAAGTTGATAGCTCAATATCAGAAAAAAATATTTTTGAATTTTATTTAGCTCATCAATCGAATCCAAAATTCAATTTTAAACCAAATGATAAGACAAAAAAGATAATTTGGAAGTATCTTGCTTCATCTGGACTTTTGAAATCAGTAGAATTGATAGATATTTCTAAATTAGATGAAATTTCAACTTTAGAAAAAGCTACTCATAATAAAAATTATCCAGAGAAGGAGTTATTTAAAATTTATAAAAAATTTCAGTTTAATATAAATCAGTTATTAAATGTTGAGAAAGCCTATAAATCCTTAACAAATATTGAGGGAAGAGCTTTATTATATCAAAAAATTCTACTAGAGTCAGAAATCATTAAAAAAATAAGTTATCTAAATTTATTAAAAAAATCATTTCAAAATGATAAATTAGGTGACGCATTTGATACTGAATTAAAAAAGTTTCTTGAGAAAATAAATCCAACAGATGTTCCGGATAATTTAACAAGTTTTTATTATACAAATATCGAGATTAAGGAAGATGAGAAGATTGAGATGAAATTTGATAAAGATATTTTACATCAATCTAAGCTTATAAATTATTTTAATGGAGATTACTCAAGATCAAAGATTGAAAAAGATGTAAACAACTTTTTGAAAAAAATAAAAAAAAATAAAAATTATTTTTTTTCAAAAAAAGATCAAATATTTCTAGAGTCACTAAAATATGATGGAGTCGAAATATCAAAAAAATTCGATGATTTATATAAGGTAAATAAATTAGAGATACCAACAGATATTCAAGTGATGATAAATAATGATGAAAAGGGTGCTGCTTTGTTAAGAATAGCTGAGGTTATTGGGCAAGACAAACTTGATAGAATTGATGAAGATACTCTCTATTTTATAATTTCCACACTTAATCAATTAAATATAGATTTATTGAGAAACAAAATTTTACTTAAAGTTCTTCCTTTAAAAGTTTAAAAATTAGTTTAATTATCTATTATGCTTAGAGAAATTGTTACTGTTCCAGATGAAATATTAAAAAAGATTTCTGATCCAATTGAAAAAGTTGGAATTAATGAAAAAAAATTAATTGAAGACTTATTTAAAACAATGTACCACTCCAAGGGAATTGGTCTTGCGGCAGTTCAAGTAGGTATACTAAAAAGAATTTTAGTTGTTGACGTTTCAAATAAGGATGAAGAAAATCAACCAATTGCATTAATCAATCCACTAATAAAAAACTTAAGCGATGAAACATCGGTGTACGAAGAGGGTTGTCTATCAATACCTGAAACTTTTATTGAAATTGAGAGACCAAAAATTTGTGAGGTGGAATATATTGATGAAAAGGGAGAGAAGAAAGATCTTAAATGCGACGGACTTTTATCTACTTGTATTCAACATGAAATAAATCATTTAGATGGAAAATTAATTATTGATCATTTATCAAAATTAAAGAAAGATTTTATTATAAAAAAAATTTCAAAAATTAAAAAAAGTCCAGATAGAATAGTAGTTTAAAGATGGCAAATAAGATTATCTTTATGGGTACACCAATATTTTGTGTTCCTATCTTAAAATCTCTATATCAAAATGGTTATAACATTTCTGTGGTTTTCACTCAACCACCACGAAAATCTCATCGAGGTCAAAAAATTAACAAGAGTCCGATTCAGTTTATCTCTGAAACTTTAAATATAGATTATAGAACACCCAAGATACTTAAGGATAATCAAAAGGAGTATGAATTTTTAAAAAAGTTAAATGCTGATCTTGCAATAGTGTGTGCATATGGACAAATTATTCCTGAAAATTTTTTAAACTTAACCAAAAAAGGTTTTGTAAATATTCACGCTTCAATTCTTCCTAGTTGGCGAGGGGCGGCGCCGATCCAGAGATCAATTATGAATTTAGATCCTGAAACAGGCATTAGTATTATGAAGATCAAAAAAGAATTGGATAGCGGACCAGTTAGTAATATTTATAAAATCAAAATAGATCAAAACCAAAATGCTCAAGAAATTTCACAAAAACTATCCGCTTTAGCTGCTGAAAAAATTTTAGATAATGTGGATGATATACTTAAGGATAAGGCGAAGTTTATTGATCAAGATCATTCAAAAGCAACTTATGCTAAAAAAATTGATAAGGAGGAGTCACAGATTAATTGGGACGAGGATGCGTCTAAAATTATTGGAAAAATAAATGGATTATTTCCCTCTCCAGGTGCTTCTTTTAGCTTTAATGGCGAAAGATATAAAATTTTAAAAGCCGAAATTGGCAATGGTAAAGGTCAAGTTGGAGAAATAATTTCAAATCAGTTGGAAGTGGCATGTAAGAACAATCAATCAATCAAGATTCTTGAAATTCAAAGACCAGGAAAAAGAGCACAAAAAATTAGCGAATTCATGTTGGGCTTCCAAATTAAAAAGGGTTCAAAGTTATTAAATGTTTAGATATCAGATCTTAATTGAATATGAAGGTACTAATTTTAGAGGATGGCAAATTCAGAAAAAGGGAAAAACTGTACAAGGATTATTACAAAACAAAATTTCAAAACTATTAAAAGAAAATGTCACAATATATGGAGCTGGAAGGTTAGACGTGGGGGTTCATGCTAAAGAGCAGTCAGCACATTTTGATTGTAAAAATAAGATTAACAAAATTGATAGGTTTTTAAAATCAATCAATCACTTTTTGAATAAAGATGGAATAGCAATACTTAAGATTAAAAAAAGAAGTAAAAATTTTCATGCAAGATTTTCAGCTAAAATGAGAGTTTATAATTACATAATTATAAATCGGATCGGCGGTCCAGTATTAGATGAAAATAGAGGCTGGCACATTATGAAAGATCTTGATTTAAAATTAATGATTAAAGGTGCAAAAAAATTAATAGGAACCAAAGATTTTAGTACTTTTAGAAAATCAAGTTGCAGGGCTAAAAGTCCAATAAAAACAATGAAATTAGTTAAAATCAAATCTACAAAAGATAAGATAGAAATAGAATTTAGATCTCAATCTTTTTTACAACAGCAAGTCCGGTCCATGGTTGGTTGTTTAAAATATGTTGGAGAAAAAAAATGGACATTAAAAAAATTTGTAAATGTAATGGAGTCTAAAAAAAGAGACTTATGCGCTCCACCTGCACCATCACAAGGTCTCTATTTAACGAGAGTTATTTATTAATTTTTTTTTATTACTCATCGAAAATTTACGATGAATTCTCCAACGACTTTCCTCACGAATTATAAAACCACAACAATTCTTTGATCTACATTTACAAGGAAATTGTTTGTAATCTTCTTTATCAAAACTAAAGCCATAATCACAAGTTATTTCTTCACCTTTCTTAATATCTCTATCAGCTGTTATCCATATTTTTAAACCCTTACCATCATAACGCGCGTTCGCATCACAACTATGATTTACTAGTCCGGCAATGTTAAATGAGAAATCACCATCTAAAGTATATTTTTTATTTAGAGTGAATAGGTAAATAGGTTTTTTATTGTCATATTTGTCTGACTTCTCAACTTTTTTATTGGTAATTATTTTTCCTAAGTAATTAATAATTTTTGTACCTTCTATGATATTTTTAGCAGCATAGAGTCCACGGCCTTTATTATCAATTTTTGATTTTTTTATTTTGTATAATTTCATTAAGGCGATTTGTGATAAGTTAGCTATTTATCAATTGAATTCTACCAAAGCATTTACATGTTCATAAGCACTTTCTGCTAAGGCATTTAAATCATATCCACCTTCAAGTATAGAAACAACTTTACCTGCAGTAAACTTATTAGTAACTGTTAATGTTCTTTTAGTAATTTCATAAAAATCTTTTGAACTAAGTTGAAATTGAGCTAATGGATCATCTTTATGTGCATCAAAACCTGCTGAAAATATAAGAAAATCTGGTTTATATTGTGCTAATCTTTCTAACACTCTATCAAATGCATTAAAGTATTTTTCTGAGTTTGTGCCTGCGGGCAAAGGGATATTCAATGAATTGTTAAAGTCTCCTTTATCTTTATCTGTTCCACCTCCAGGATAAAAAGGATATTGATGCGTAGAAATATATAATGAGTTTTTATTATCACGCATAACATCATAATTTCCGTTACCCCAGTGAACATCAAAATCTACACAGGCAATTCTTTTGTATTTATACTTTTTCACTAAATAGTTCGTTGCTACCCCCGCATTTGATATACAACAAAATCCCATGGCTTTATTTTTTTCAGCATGGTGCCCAGGTGGTCTAGCCAAACAGAATGCATTTTTATATTGATTTTTCTCAATCCCATCTATTGCTCTTATAGTAGAACCAGCAGCATCAAAAACTGCTTTTTTACTTTCGGGTGATACAACTGTATCGCCATCTAAAAACTTAAGGCCTTTTTGAGGAAAAGAATTTTTTAAATTAATTATATAGTCCTTAGAATGTGTCATAGACAATATATCTTCAGGAACACTATCTGGCTTATCCCAGATTAGGTCTTTTCTTTTTTTTAATTTTTCTTTTATAGCAATTACTCTTTTGGGCTGCTCAGGATGACCATTGCCAGTATTATGTTTTTCATAGGACTCAGAATTTATGATCGCTGTTTTCATTTAAAATAATTAAGTAAAATGTTTTCATAAATTTTCTTAAGATTTTTCAGATCTTTTAAAGATACAGCTTCATCAACTTTATGCATTGTTTTTCCCACTAAACCAAATTCTAGACCAGGTGATATTTTTCTTATGAATCTTAAATCAGAGGTTCCACCTGTAGTAGATAACTTAGGTTTGATTTTAGTAATTTTTTTTACGATATTTTGTATCATATATGTTGTTTCATTTGGTCTTGTCAGAAATGCCTCACCCGAGACTCTATAATTAATTTTAAACTTTGATTTATTTCTTTTATTAATTTTAATGAGAAATTTATTTATTTTTTGTTTTAAAGATTTTGAAGAATGTTTATTATTAAATCTTATATTAAATGTTGCCTCAGCCATTGCTGGGATAACATTATCAGCGTTATTATTTATTTTTATTTTTGTAACCTCTAAGTTTGTGGGTTGGAAGTTTTTCGATCCTCTATCAAATTTTATATCTTTTAACTCTTTTAAAATTTTTACTATTATAGTTGAAGGATTATTAGCTCTTTGAGGATATGCAACATGGCCTTGCTGACCGAATATGATTAATTTACCAGTTAAACTACCCCTACGTCCGATCTTTATCATTTCACCTAATTTGTTTGGATTTGTTGGCTCACCAACAATACAAAAGTTAATTTTCTCTTTCCTTTTTTTTAAATAATCAACAACTTTTTTGGTGCCATTTACTGCATCACCTTCTTCATCACCTGTAATAAGTAAACTTATTGATCCGCTGAATTTTCTGTTTTTATTTAAAAAAGTGCTTACGGCAGACACAAAAGCTGCAACAGAACTTTTCATATCATTTGCACCTCTTCCAATTAAATGGCCTTTTTTAATAGTTGGTTTAAATGGATTTACTGTCCAATCCTTAATGTTTCCTGGAGGGACAATGTCAACATGTCCGGCAAACATAAAATTTGGCTTCTTAGATCCCAATCTAGCATATAAGTTTTTCACAGGTTGAAATCCTTTTTCTTTGAACTCTAATATTTTTGTTTTGAAACCAAGTTTTTTTAATTTTTTTTCTAAAAATTTCATTACTCCAGCATCAATTGGAGTGATGGAAGGAAATCTGATTAGCTCTTTAGCTAATTTTAACTCATTAAAAGTTTTCATTCTTAGTCTCTTAAGAGGTCGTTAATAGAGGTTTTAGATCTTGTTTTTTCATCAACCTGTTTAATTATTACTGCACAATACAAGGAGGGTGCAGAAGAATTATTTTTATCAGGCAACGAGCCTGGAACTACAACTGAATAAGGTGGTATTTTACCATAAGTAATTTTTCCAGTTTTTCTCTCAACTATTTTAGTTGATTGACCAACATACATACCCATACTTAAAACTGAACCTTCTCCAACAATTACGCCTTCAACTACCTCAGACATAGCTCCAAGAAATACATTATCCTCTATGATTGTCGGTAAAGCTTGTGCGGGCTCTAGAACTCCACCAACACCCGAACCTGCAGAAATATGGCAATTCTTGCCTATCTGACAACAACTACCAGCTCTTGCAAAAGTATCTATCATTGTCCCTTCGTCAATATACGCTCCAATATTTACATAACATGGCATTAGAACAGCATTTTTTCCGACAAATGAACCTTTTCTGACCGGTGAGTTTGGAACCATTCTAAAACCTGCTTTTTCATGATCAGCTTTTGTCCATCCTGCAGTTTTACCTTTTAATAAATGTGATTTATCGTACCAACTACTATAAGGACCATTTAAATTTTCCATTGGGTAAATTCTAAAACTTAACATTATAGCTTTCTTTAGGTGCTGATGAGTTACCCACTCACCATTTATTTTCTCAGCAACTCTTGATTTACCACTATCTAAATCAGCTATGACTTGGTTAATAGCATCTTTTAAATTTTGATCAGAATTTTGGTTTACTTGATCTTTATTTTCCCAAGCATCATTGATTATTTTTTCTAAAGACATAATTAATTACTTTTTAATAACCTTATTTCTTTTAGAAATAAAGACAGATTTTCAATTTTGTGTGAAATAAAATCTTTGTCTGCATCCATTTTTCCAAAATGCTCATCATTAATTAGCCAAACGGTTGTACAACCTCGTTCGTGACCTATACTTAAATTTTTAGCTATATCTTCAATGTAAATAGTCTCTTTTGGATCTATACCAAATTTTTTTACCATTAAGTCGAAAGTTTCTGCTTCTGGTTTAGGTATATAACCAGCGTCTTTAATATCAAAAACCTTATCTCTTCCAAATAAATCATACACACCCAAGTGAGTTAAAATATTTGCAGCATGTTCAGCACTACCATTGGTGAAGATAAATTTTTCCATATCTAATTGTTTAAGCTCATTTCTCATAATTTTATCTTCTTTCATAAATGATAAATCAATTTCATGGACGTAAGATAAAAATTCATCTGGTGATATTCCATCATGGACCATTAATCCTCTTAATGATGTATTATATTTATAGAAATAATTTGTTTGTAACTCCCTAGCTTTATCTTTATCAATTTTTAGTTTATCTGATATGAATTGTGTCATCCTTTTTGAAACCTGGCCAAAAACACGCTCTAAAGAGTAATTGTTGTGTTTTCCATAACAAACTCCATCCAGATCAAGCAGAAGATATTTTTTTTTTTTTAAATTCATTTTCTTATTAATGTACCTGAGCCAACATCTGAAAAAATTTCCCATAAACACGAATGTTTTTTTGTGCCATTTATTATACCTGCAGCAGTGACTCCGTTATTTACAGCATCTAAGCAGGCATTTATTTTTGGTATCATTCCACCTGTAATAGTTTCATTTTTTAACATTTCTAAAATTTCAGATGAGTAAATTTCATTTATAAGTTTTTTTTCTTTAGTTAAAACACCATCAACATTTGTCATCAATAATAATCTTCTTGATTTTACTGATTTTGAGACAGCCATAGCCGCGGTATCACCATTTATATTATATACTTGATTTTTTTTATCTAAGCCAAGTGGTGAAACAATTGGTATTAAGTCCTGTCTAATCATATTTAATAAAATATTATTATTAATTTTATTAGGTATGCCCACAAAACCAAGTTCTTTTGCCTCTGGTATTACCTGAATTATATTATTATTTTTTGAATGTATCGAGATTGCTTTTGTAGATTTTTTATCTAAAGAACTTACAATATCATTGTTAAAATCTATTAAAACTTTTTCAATAATATTTATTATCTTTTCATCAGTTACTCTGAGACCCCTTATAAATTTAGTTTGAATGTTTGATTTGTCTAATTCTCTTTTAATTCTTGGGCCACCTCCATGGACAACAATGACTGAAAGACCTAATTTTTTAAGAATACATAAGTCTGTAATAAAATTATCAAAGATATTTCTATCAATTAAAACATTTCCCCCATATTTAATAACTATTAATTCATTTTTATATTTTTCTATATATCTATTTACCTCATTTAGTGGAGGCCCACCTTTAGGAAGTATTTTTTGTAAGTCCATCAATTTATTATTAAATTAAAAATTTTTAGTTTGTAGTTTTAATAGTTGTTCTTTTCATAATGAATACTTGCTGAGCCATTGTTAAAATATTATTAACAGTCCAATAAATAACTAAACCACTTGGAAAGGGTGCAAGTATTACAGTTAGGAAAAGTGGAAAAAAGGCAAAAATTTTAGCTTGCACCGGATCAGTTGGCGCGGGGTTTAGTTTCTGTTGAACCCACATTGAAACACCCATCGCCACTGGCCATGCACCAATTATCAGAAAAGAAGGTACATCATAAGGTAGCAAACCAAATAAATTGAATAAACTAGTGGGGTCTCGCTCACTTAAATCTTGAATCCATCCATAAAATGGCATTTGTCTCATCTCAATAGTAACAAACAAAACTTTATATAAAGCAAAAAAAACTGGAATTTGTAAAAGTATTGGTAAACATCCAGACATAGGATTAACTTTTTCTTTTTTATATAGAGCCATCATTGCTTGTTGAAGTTTCATTTTATCGTCTTTGTGAAGCTCTTTTAGTCTTATCATTTCCGGCTGAAGTGCTTTCATTTTAGCCATACTTCTAAATGAAAAATTGGCTAAAGGGAAAAAGGCTAGCCGTATACATATTGTTATTGCAATTATAGCTAAACCATAATTTCCAAGTAAATTAAAAAAATAATCTATGCCAAAAAAAAGAGGCTTTGTAATAAAATATAAAAAACCCCAGTCTATCACCAAATCAAATTTATCAATTTTAAGAGAATCTGCATATCCATCAATTACATCAACTCTTTTTGCAGCTACAATAATTTTTATTTCTTCCTCGATATTACTATTACCGTTTAACTCAAGTGGCTGTGTTGAAATAAAATTTGCTCTAAATTTTTTCTTGTAATCAAATGTTGTTTTAAATTCTTTATTTTTTGGTGGAATTAAAGATGTTATCCAGTATTTATCCCCGACTCCTAACCAACCTTTTTTTGCAATTTTAGTAAATTTATTTTCTTGAATATCGTCGTAATCTTCCTCAATTAGTTCATCATCTAAGGTAGCTATTAGTCCTTCGTGTAGAATATAAAAATTTGAAATTTCTGGTATCGAATTTCTTATAATTTGACCGTATGAATAAAAATCATACTTTTTATTTGTTGGATTGATTATTTTCTGGTTTATGGAAAATAAAAATTTATCATCTAACTTAATTTCTTTCACAAATGTCATTCCCTGATTGTTTGTCCAAAATAATTGGATAGGCGTTTGGGCATTCAGCTCTTTGCTTCCCTCTATTGACCACAGCGTTTCTGCATTTGGAACTTCAATATTTTTATCTGGGGTTACAAAACCACTCTCAACTAGATAACCCTCTTCAATATTTCTAGGACTTAATAAGACAACTTTTTCGTTATTTACTAGATCAGTATTATATTCTTTAAATGTCAAATCATCTATACTTGCACCCTTTAAAGATATTGAACCAACAATACTTTTATTCTCAAACTTTACTCTTTGATTTTGTTTTAAAGACTCTTCTCTTGAGATTTCTACTAAATTTTCCTCTTGATCTAAACTTGGAGTATCAGAATTTTTTTCAATTATTTTTTTTTCACTAACATTTATATTCTTTGCAGGCTGCTCTGGTATAAAAAACAAAGAATAAAGAACAATCACTGCAGAAGATAATGCGATAGCAGCGATTACATTTTTTGAGTCCATTATTTTTTGACTATTTTCTTTTTTTTAAGAGGATCAAGTCCACAACTACCCCATGGGTGGCATGATAATATTCTTTTTAAACTTAAAAAAAGACCTTTAAGAATTCCAAACGTTTTTAAAGCTTCTATACTATAATCAGAACATGTGGGTAAAAATCTACATGAATTGCCAAATATTGGGCTTATTAAAAATTTATAGCATTGAATTAAATTTATCAAAAAATTTCTTAAAGTAATTTTCATTTTATTTTATTAAATTCTTGAAATAAAGTTTCTTTTATAATTTTAAATTCACTGTTTAACATAGTTGGCTTGGCAATAACAAGATATGAATATCTTAATTTTATCTGCTTAAATTTCACTGCAGCATTTATAATACTTCTAAGTCTTCTTTTTATTTTGTTTCTCTTTACTGCATTTCCAATTTTTTTTCTTGTTACAAATGAGACATTTAGTTTATTTTGATCTTTGATTCTCAAATCCCCAAAAAAAATAGTTACATACTTGTTAGATAATTTTTTCTTTTCAAGAAGTTTTTTAAATTCAGCATTAGTAGAAAGAGCAACAATTTTGCTTTTCATTTATTAAATTTTATTTTTTTTTTCTTTTTATAGTTGAGGATACGGTCAGATATTTCCTACCTCGAGCTCTTCTTCTTTTCAGAAGTTTTCTACCACCCTTTGATTTCATTTTTGATCGAAACCCATGAGCACGGTTTCTCTTTTTTCTTGAAGGTTGGTATGTTCTTTTCATAATGTAATATATTTAATTTAAATTTCGCTCTTTATAATAACTAAATATATAAATAGCAAATGGAAGATTTTATAAATACGATGACAAAATGAATAAATCAAAAAAAATTAAATTATTTATAGGATTATCTTACTTAATTTTGATAAGTATAATTTTATATTTTTTTTTTTCAAAATTTAGTTTTCAAGAAATTTCTTCATATGATTTCATCAAAAATAATAGGTCATATTTTCTTGAACTAAAAAATTCAAATTTATTTTTAATATCTATATTTTTTTTATTATTTACTATATTGTGGGTTTTCCCTTTCTTAGGGTTTGGGTCTCCAATTGCATTACTAGGTGGTTTTATTTTTGGAAAATGGATTGGAACTGTTCTAGTAATTCTAGGTTTGAGTATTGGTGCCACGTTCTTATATATATTTGGTAATTATTTTCTAAAAGATCTTATTAGAGAAAAGTTTTTAAATAAATTCCAAAATTTAGAAAATAAATTTAAAAAATCAGAATTTTATTATTTATTAATTTATCGTTTTCTTGGTGGTATACCATGGCAAATCAGTTGTTTACTTCCAACTCTTTTTAATGTCAGGATAACTAATTTTTTCTTTGCAACATTAATAGGTATTATTCCTCAGATCTTTTTAGCTGTCTCGATAGGAAGTGGATTAGAAAAGATAATTGAGCAAAATTCTAAAGTACCAAATATTTCTGATATAATTTTTACACCAACTATATATATTCCTATAATAGCTTTTTTTAGCTTAGTAATTTTAACTATTTTTTTGAGAAAAATATTTTATAAAAATTAGCCTTGGTGCTCCCACCCTGTACTGACCAGGGAATTAGTCCTTACCAAGGACTTGTTATACCATTTAACTATAGGAGCAATATTTCAAATATATTTTAAGATAATAAAGCATTTTATTCAAAATAATGCCTTAATTTTTTTAATAATATGATTTATATCTAACTGAGGAATTTTTATGGGTATTCATTACGATTATAAATCAACTAGAAGTGCCAAGTTAATGGAAAAACAGGCAAAGCGTGAAAAAAAATTAGCAGAAAGAAAAGCAAAAAGATTGGCTAAAGAAGGTCCAAAAAAAGATCAAGATAAATCAAAAATATTAGATGTGTCTAAACCAATTACATTAGATTTTTTGACTAATCCAGATAAGGAATGATAAACAAAAAAGTAAAAAATTTGCAATTGAGTTCAGCTTTGAAAAAAAATTTAAAAAAAAGAAAATTGTTTCAAAAAAAGTTTTCAAAAAAGAAAAGCAATGTCAGTTCTTTCCGATAAATGGATAAGAAAAATGTCTAGAGAAAAAGGTATGATTACACCTTTTGAGGAAAAACAGATGCGCGGTGATAAAATATCATTTGGTTTATCTTCATTTGGATATGACGCAAGAGTCGCTGATGAATTTAAAATTTTTACTAATGTAAACTCTGAAATTGTTGATCCTAAAAATTTTAAACCTACTAACTTTGTTACAAAGAAAACTTCAGAATGTATTATACCTCCAAATTCTTTTGTATTAGCAAGGACAATTGAAAAATTTAAAATACCTGATGATGTGCTTGTAGTCTGTTTAGGTAAGTCGACCTATGCTAGATGTGGTATCATTGTTAACGTTACTCCTCTGGAACCCGGTTGGGAAGGTTATGTAACATTAGAATTTTCAAATACTACACCCCTACCAGCAAAGATATATGCAAATGAGGGCGTTGCACAATTTATCTTTTTAAAAGGAAATGAAAAACCAGAGGTAACTTATGCAGATCGAGATGGAAAGTATATGGGGCAAACAGGTGTAACTTTACCCAAAGTATAAGTATGCAAAAACTTCAAGTTTTTGGGCCGAATGTGCTTAAGGGAAAAATTAATGTTTCAGGTTCAAAAAATGCAGCCTTACCAATATTAGCAGCTTCTTTATTATCTACAAAAAAAATTTTCTTAAAAAATTTACCAAAAGTAAATGATATTAAAACAATGATAGAGTTATTAAAATCATTGGGTTCAAAAGTAAAATACAAAAAAAAGACTTTAATAATTAATAATTTAAAACAAAATAAAAGAGTTGCACCTTATAGATTGGTAAAAACTATGAGAGCTGGTATTTTAGTGTTAGGACCCTTATTAGCAAAATTTGGTAACGCTAAGGTATCACTTCCAGGTGGATGTGCAATTGGATCTAGACCAATTGACATTCATCTCAAAGGATTAGCGGGTCTTGGTGTCAAATATAAAATTGATCAAGGATATGTCCACGCATCTGCACCGAGAGGACTCATTGGGTCAAAAATTTGTTTTTCAAAAATTTCGGTTGGTGCAACTGAAAATTTATTAATTGCTGCCAGTTTGGCAAAAGGGACAACTATTTTAAAAAATTGTGCAATAGAGCCAGAGATAAACGATTTAGTAAATTTTCTGAATAGAATTGGGTGCAACATTAAATGGATAGCAAAACGGTCAATAAAAATTGTCGGTGTTAGTGAGATAAAAGAAAATTCATACTCTGTAATGTTTGATAGGATTGAAGCAGGGACCTATCTAATCGCTGCATCTCTCACTAGAGGAAATTTAAAAATTCGAAATATCATACCAAATTTATTAAAGACTGAGGTAAAGATTTTAAAAAAAATTGGTGCATTTATAAAAGTAAAAAAAGATGAAATACATATTTGTGGATCAAAAAAAATTAAAAGTACCAATTTAAAAACAGCACCTTGGCCTGGCCTTGCAACAGATTTGCAAGCTCAAATGATGGTTCTGTTATGTAAAGCAAACAAAAATTCAGTCATTCAAGAAAATATTTTTGAAAATAGATTTATGCATGTAGCTGAGCTTAATAGGATGGGTGCCAAAATTATGATTAAGGGTAACAAAGCTTTAATTAACGGGAATACAACATTTGCTCCAGCAGAATTAATGGCCACAGATCTAAGAGCTTCAGTATCGCTTGTGCTAGCAGCTTTGACAACAAAAGGTAAAACTATAATTAACAGAATCTATCATCTTGACAGAGGATATGAGGATATTGAAAAAAAATTAAGAAAAGTTGGAGCTAAAATAAAAAGATTTAAATAATGGAAAAAAAATATTTAGCAAAAATAATAGCAAATGATAACGATGGTTTACAAATGATTTCTGCATGTAGTGCTGGCGCTAAGGTAAAAGTGGCTGATATAAAATATTTAGGATCTAATAAAGTTTTTTTGTTATCTATTGAAAGAAATAAAATTGAAAAAGGTCAAAAAGATAAGAAAATAAATAGTATTTGCAGATTTGATTTTGTAGACAAAGTAAAATCTAAAAATATTGACCAAAAAAATGATAGTTTAGTATTAGAGCTAGTGGGCATAAGTCCAATGAAAAATGATAATAATTATGAAATTAATCTTATTTTTCAAAATAACGCTCACATAGCTCTAACAACAGAAACTATTGAAGTAAGACTTGAGGATCAAAATGAAACAAAATAAATAGACAGTGATGAGAATTTTAAATAGTAAAAAAAAAAGTTTTAATAAAATCTTAAATAATCTTCTTCAATCAAGGAAGAAAAAATTAAGATCTTCGAATTCAACTGTAATAAAAATTATTAAAGATATCAAAAATAATGGTGATAAAGCATTAATAAAATATGAAAGAAAATTCAACAGAAATAAAATAATTAAACCTTCAAGAAAACAAATATCCAGATCAATTGCAAAATTAGATAAAAAAGTAAAAAAGGCTATTGATCTTGCATATGATCGAATTTTTAAATTTCATTCTTTGCAAAAGTTTAAAAATATTTCCTATAGAGATAAACTTGGAAACCAACTTGACTATAAGTATCTGCCACTGGATTCAGTAGCAATTTATGTTCCTGGTTCAAATGTTTCATATCCATCAAGCGTTTTAATGAATGCTATTCCGGCTATTGTTGCAGGTGTCAAAAGAATAGTTATGATAAATCCGGGTTTAAGAGGAAAGCAAAATGCTGCAGTTTTATATGCTGCGCAAAAATGTAAAATTAAAGAAATTTATTCAATCGGTGGGCCATCAGCAATAGCGGCAGTAGCTTATGGAACAAAAAAAATTCAAAAGGTGAGTAAAATAGTTGGACCAGGAAATTCCTATGTTGCAGCGGCGAAGAAAGAAGTCTTTGGTGATGTTGGTATTGAAGGAATGTTTGCAGGTCCATCAGAAGTAACAATAGTATGTGATAAATTTTCAAATTCTGAATGGGTAGCCTCTGACCTAATAGGTCAAGCCGAACACGATAATTTAGCACAGTGCATTTTAGTTTCAAAAGATAAGCCAATAATAAATAAGATAAAAATTGAAATTAAAAAACAATTAAAAAAAATTCCACGAGCGTCAATCGCAAAAAAAAGTTTAACTAATAATGGAATTATTATTTATGCGAATTCAGATAAAAAAATTAGTGAAATAGTCAATATAATTGCACCCGAGCATTTAGAATTAAATATAAAAAATTATAAATCGTTATTAACTCAAATAAAAAATGCTGGCTCAATTTGTATGGGTAAGTATGCTGTTATGGCGATGACAGATTATAATATCGGATCTAATCATATATTACCCACAACAGGCTCAGCAAAATATTCAAGCGGTATGAGTGTTAATGAATTTTATAAAAGAATTTCTTACATAAATTTATCAAAAAAGGGTATTGAAAGTCTGGGACCATCGGTTATAACTCTTGCAAATTATGAGGGTTTAGTTGCGCATGCGCAATCAGTAAAAAAAAGAATTAGGAGAAAATAGATTTGGCAAAACAAGATTTACTTGAGTTCAAAGGTAAAGTAATTGATTTACTCCCAAACGCTATGTTTAGAGTTGAGCTTGAGAATGGAGTAAAAGTTACTGCTCATACCGCGGGTAAACTTAGAAAAAATAGAATAAGAGTGTTACAAGGTGATAGTGTTACAGTAGAAATGACGCCATATGACCTTACAAAAGGTAGAATAATTTTTAGAGGTTAGTTTTTGCCTCGGTAGCTCAGGAGTAGAGCAGAGCCCTGAAAAGGCTTGTGTCGGAGGTGCGAATCCTTCCCGAGGCACCATCAAAAGATCTTGAAATTTACTTAATAAAAAATTAACTTTAAAGTTTAATAAATAACAAAAGGACTTACAAATAAAATGAGTACACTAAAAGGAACTGTAAAGTGGTTTAATGGCAAGAAGGGATTCGGGTTCATTGAAAGAGAAGATAAAGAAAAAGATGCATTTGTTCATGCGAGTGCTGTCAAAGCTGCAGGAATGCGGTTTTTAAATGAGGGAGATAAATTGGAGTTTACGCTTGAAGATGGCCCAAAAGGTCCGTCTGCAGTGAATTTAAAAAAACTAGACTAGTTTTCTAAAATTATAAAAAGGGCGATATATCTATAGTGGATGTACGTCCTTTTTCTTTTAGGGGTTGCATTATCTTCTTTTTTGTCTAAAAAGCCTTTGATGAAAAAATTTGAGAAAAACAAATTAGCAGAAAAATGTAATTTAAGAAAAGCTCTTAAAAGCATTAATAGAGTTGCGCACGCTCACTTCCATGCTGGCTAAAGCTAGCGAATTATCATTTATATTATAATTTTAAATAACAACAAAATAAGATAAAACAAAAAAGGATATGCCTTGATGGTGAAATAGTATCACGTCGGTTTGTGGATCCGAAGTCGTAGGAGCGTAACCTACTCAAGGTACCAAAAAATGATTGAAAAAAATAAATTAATTCCTGGATTACCCTCAGGTTTTGAAGATAGATGGAATAAAACATTAATTCTCAAAAAAAGACTAATAAAAGTCATTGAGAATAATTTTATTAAATATGGTTTCGATCCTTTAGAAACTCCGTCATTTGAAATTGCAGAAAATATAGGATCCTTTCTTGCAGAGGATGAGGATAATCCTATGTCCGATGTTTTTTCTTTTAATGATGGTGAAAAGAATATTACTCTTCGATACGATCTTTCAAGTCCTTTAGCAAGATTTGTTGCCCAAAATAATCAGGAACTTCCATCAATTTATAAAAGATACGCTATTCAAAATGTATTTAGAAATGAAAAGTCAGGCAATGCACGTTTTAGAGAATTTACTCAAGCTGATTGTGATATTGTGGGCAATGTAAATCCAGCACAAGCAAACGCTGAATTATGCAATCTGGTTGCAAGTACTTTAATTGAATGTGGTCTAAAAAAAGATCAATTTACAATTAATGTAAGTAATAGAAAGATTATTCAAGGTTTAATTCAAGACCTTGAAATTCCTGCAAATAAAGAAAACAAGGTGATGAGAGCAATTGATAAGTTAGACAAACCAGATTTTGGAATAAAAGGAGTTGAAGATCTACTAAAAAAAGAGAGAAAAGATAAAAGTGGTGCGATAACTAAAGGAGCTGATTTAAATGACGAGCAAGTTTCAAAAATTTTAGATTTTTTAAAAATCAAAGATTTAAAAAAACTCAAACAAGATTTTAAAAATCTTATTACCCAAGAAGGGATTAAAGAACTCGAGGATTTATTTAAGGTGCTAAATTTTGGAAATTATTCTGAGCTAGTCAAAACGAATTTCACAATAGTTAGAGGATTGGCGTATTATGATGGCTTTTGTATTGAGACCAATCTAAATTTTAAAACAACAAATAATAAAGGTAAAGAAATTGATATTGGTAGCGTATGCTCTGGCGGACAATACAATAAGTTAATTTCAAGATTTAAAGGTGTCGATACGCCTGGAACAGGTGTCAGTATTGGTGTAGACAGACTTTTGTTTGCTATGTCTCAAATAAATCAAGTTCAATTAGATGATCAAAAACCAGTTATTGTTTGCGTAATGGATGAAAAATATTTAAAAAATTATTACGAAATTTTAGATATTTTGAGAAAAAATAATATAAATTCAGAAATTTTTTTAGATAGTAAGAAAAATCTTGGGAAACAACTGACATATGCAAATAAAAGAGGGTGCCCGGTTGCAGTTATTTGTGGAGAAAATGAATTTAAAGAAAATAAAATTACACTTAAGAACCTCCTGGGTATTAAGGGAGAAGATAATCAAATCACCTTTTCAAAAGAGAATTTAGTAAATGAAATCAAAAAATTTATCTGACAGCATACTTAAAACTGTTAAATCAAACGGTTTTAAGTATATTGAATTACCCTCAGTAATTGAAGCTAACCATATCGTACAAAGATCTGGTGAAAGTTTTCGAAAATTTATTTTCTCATTTACTGACCAAGGAGGAAATGAATTATGTTTAAGGCCAGATCTGACAATTGTATCTTGTCTTAGATACTTAGAAAATAATTTAAATGGCAAGGAGAAGATATTTTATAATGGTCAAGCATATCGTAAATCTGAAAACAAAAATGACTCCATAGTAAGAAATCAAGTTGGTTTTGAAATCATAGGGTCACGAAACGAGAAAATTGATGATAAGGAAATAATAAATACATCATTAAAATCTTTAAAAAATTTTAATTATTCATCAGGCGAGATCACAATTGGGAATGTAGAAATATTCAATCTTCTTATATCTAAATTAGATATCCCTAAGAGATGGAAATTAAGACTTTCAAGACATTTTTGGAGAGAAGATTATTTTAATGATCTTCTCAAAAGATTAGAGACTAATTCAGATGTTGATCCGACAATAGTTGAGATCGATAAAAAAAGATATTTTAGAATGTTAAAAGATGATCAATCAACCATTATAGCAAATAGAACAATTAACGAAATTTTAAGGAGATTTGATAAAAAGATTAAAGATCCAAGGAGACCTAGTAAAGGAAGAAATATTTCAAAAATTATTAAGGAGTTTTTGAAAATTAAATGTCCAATTAATAATGCAGCCAAGGTATTAAATAAGTTTTTCAAGAAATATAAAATTAATTTATTGGTAGATCAGAGATATTTTCCAGTCTCAAAAAATAAAATTAATAAATTAAATGTGACTTTTTCAGCTGCTTTTGGCAGACAGCTTGAGTATTACACTGGTATGGTTTTTAAAATAGATATTAAGTCCAAATCGAAAATTATTAATTGTTGCAATGGCGGCCGATATGACAAATTGATTTCCGACCTTGGTTCAAAAAAAAAAACTCCAGCAGTTGGTGCTGCTTTAAATTTAGTTTATTAAAATGGATAATTTAATCAATATAGGTATTCCAAGCAAAGGTCGACTTAAGGTAGATGTTTTAAAAATTTTTAAGAAAAAAAAATTAAGAATTATATCTGAAAGAGGCGAAAGAGATTTAATTGGATCAATTAAAAATAAACCATATGTTAAGATTTTATATCTACATGCTAGAGAAATTATTGAAAGACTAGGTGATAGCTCTTTAGATATTGGTTTTTCTGGTTTTGATTTATTAAAAGAAAGCGGAATAAATGTCCAAAATAAAATAAATGTTGCCAAAAAACTTAATTTTGGAAGAGCAAATTTAGTTGTAGCAATTCCAGATCCTTGGATTGATGTTCAGACTATTGCCGATCTTGAGGAAATTGCTTTTGAATTCAGAGATATTAAAAAAAAAAGAATTCGGGTTGCAACTAAATATCCAAATTTAACAAAAGATTTTTTGTTTTCAAAAGGTGTTACACAATTTAGGTTAGTTGAAAGTCTAGGAGCTACCGAGGCTTATCCTTTTACTGGATCTTCTGAATTAATTACTGATATTACATCAACAGGTGAGACCTTAAAAGCAAATAATCTACGTATCTTAAAGGACGGCAAAATTTTAAAATCTGAAGCTTGTCTTTTAACTTCAAAAAAAAATGTAAAGAAAAAGCGATTAAACAATTTAATTCAATTACTTTCCAAGTAATTTATCTTTAAGGTAAATTAAAATAATCTTTATTATATCGAAATTTCTAATTATCGCATATAGAGCGATCATCAATCCAATAACAAACAATATTTTTAAAACCAAAAAAAAATCCATATTTATTAATTATTTTTTAAAAATAATAACCAATCTTGGTATCTCATAGTAATCTAGTAATAAGTTGATTTCCATTAAAACACGTATATCTTTAAAAGTATGGACACGATTCTATTAATAATTCTAGTTATACTCCTTGGTGCGACTTTAGGTATTTTATACTTAAATTTAAGGTCAAAAACTAAAGATGAGAATGAGAATAAAGAAGCTGAGGAATTAGCTAATTTAAATGCTGAAATAGTGAGGTTAAAAGATAGTCTTAATTCTACAATCAATACATCGCTTAGTTCAATGTCTACTTCATTTAATTCTTTATCAACCGGGGTTACAAAAGATATGACTGAGGCCTTAACTAAAGTAGATGAGAAGGTTGGTAACTTTAATGAGCAAGTCAAATTATTAAATCAAAGCCAAGAGGGGATTACTAAAATTTTAGCAGGGGTTAAAAAGTACGGAACTTTGGCTGAATATTCTTTGGATGCTTTAATCAAAGATTTGTTACCCGCATCTCAATATATGACAAATGTCAAAATGAAAGAGGACACTAGTGAAAACGTAGAATTTGCAATCAAGCTTCAAGGAGATGTCTTGGTTCCAGTGGATTCTCATTTTCCAGTAGAAAAATTTAAAACCATCACTGATGCATATGATGCAGATGATAAAAAAGCAGTTGCAGATGCTAGAATAAAATTAGCAAGTGCATTTAAGACCAAAGCAAAAAGTGTCATGGAAAAATATATTGTTCCACCAAAAACAACTGATTTTGCAATTGTTTATGCACCAACTGAAAGTCTTTATAAAGAATTAACTGAATACCAAGATCCAAGCACAAAAGAATTATTAACCCAAGAATTGATGAAAAAATATAAAATAGTAGTTTGTGGCCCTAATACTCTTTCAGCCTATTTACAGTCTTTACACATGGGATTTCAATCTCTTAAGGTTCAAAAGGGTGCAACAGAAATTTATAACCATTTAAAAACAATCAGTACAAGGTTTGCAAAGCATTTTGACAACGTCATAGTTTTAAGAAAAAAGCTAGAAGAGGCTATGAATGTAGTGGATAAGTTTGGAACTGATGCAAGATCAATCACTAGAACTCTAGAAAATATAAAAGATCCCGAGCAAGTTGAAAAAGCTGTACTGAGAGATAACGTTGAAAAATTTGTTGAGAGAAATAAACAGCTTAAAAAATAATTTCTTTTTTCACATATTACCGACTATAAGAAATCAAATGCGTTGGAACAAAAAATACAACTATCCATTAAGTTCAAGGGCTACCGAAGATGGAATAAGAAGATATGTTTTAGGAGAAGCAAAATTACCAAGTGTAACTTCAATACTTGATGCAACAAAGTCAGAAGAAGATAAAGCAGCATTAGCAAATTGGCGAGAAAGAACTGGCCATAAAGAAGCTGAGGCTATTACAAAAGCAGCCAGTAGCAGAGGTTCTCAGATGCACAGCTATTTAGAGTCATTTCTTTTAGGAAGAGAAAATTTAAGTTTCTTTGAGGATAATGAACAATATAAAAAAATGGCAAAAGAAATAATTGATAAAGGTTTAACAAATAGATTAGAGGAAATATATGGTGTGGAATGTACAATGCATTATCCTGAAAGATATGCAGGTACAGCAGATTGCGTTGGTGTTTATGAGGGAAAAGAAACTATTATTGATTTTAAACAATCCAATAAACCAAAAAAAGCTGAATATATAGATTCTTGGTTTTTACAAACTGCTGCTTATTCCTTAGCCCATAATATTGTTTATAATTCAAATATCAGTGCTTGCGTTATTCTCGTTTGCACAGTAGATAATTTGTTTCAAGAGTTTAAAATTCAAGGACCTGAATTAGTTACTTATCAAAATTTATTTCTTGGAAGACTTAAAAAATTTAATGAACTCACAAATTTGGAGTAATGTAAATAATGGATAAAATAGTAATCTATGATACCGAAACAACCAATAGCACTATTTGGGGATCAATAATTGAAGTAGGTGCTGTCGTTGTTGATAAAAATCTTAAAGAGATTGGAAAATTAAATATTAGAGGCAGAATGCCAGAAGGAGAGGTGCCAAGCGCAAAGGCCTTACTTGTTAATTCAACTAGCATTGATTTACTTACCAAAGGCAATTATTCACATTACAATTTTTTAGGTGCTGTTGAAAATTTTTTCACAAAGTGTGCTCCAGCAGTATTTATGGGTTGGTCAAATTTAAATTTTGATCGAAGAATGTTCCACTTTAATTTTTTTAAGGGTAATAGGTATCCTTATGCCACCCACTCATCGCCCAATAGTGAACATGATGGTTTGCATATAGCTAGAGCAGCCCAAACATTAAACTCAGAGACCCTAAAAACAGAGCTTACCGAAGCAGGTAATCCAAGTCTTGCCTTGGAATCTTTGTCTAGAATGCAGGGTTTCGACACTTCAGCTAGCCATACAGCCTATGTTGATGCACAGAATTCACTGAAGGTTTTAAGAATTATAAAAGACAAACATAAAGAAAATTGGGATACGTTTTTAAAGACATCAACAAAGACTAGCGTTGAAACATTTTTAAAAAATGAGGGTATTTACTCAATATTTGAAAATGTGAAGGGTCGAAATATCATGTATCTAACTGGTACGCTACATCCTAATCATTGCTTTCATCCATCTTATGCATCTTGGGGATATGCTTGGGACCTAAGAAGGGATCCAGAACCATTGTTAAACCTACCAGTAAATCAATTACGAGACGTATTAAAAAAATATAGCCCTAAGGCCTTAAGAGTTTTAAAAACTAATAAAGCTCCAGTAATTTTAGATAAACAATTTGCTCTTAAACAAAAACCTTATTCAGAGCTAGATTTAGCAACAATTCAAAAAAGAGCTAAACTTGTTAGGGAAAATGAAGATTTTTGTAAAAATATTCAAATCATAAATAGAGAAGCTGCAGAGGAAAAGGAACAAACAAAAACCCAAGAAGATTTATTACCTGAGGAAACTCTTTATGAGAAATTTATTCCAAATAAAGATACTGCATTATTTAAAACTTGGCATAGCTCGTCTTGGGAAGACAAATTAAGATTATTAGATAAGTTTCAAGATAAAAGATGTAGCTGGTTTGGTCAAAAAATTATTTATCAAGAAGCACCGCAAATTTTACCACCTGATCTTTACAAAAATATTAAAAGTGAGATTGCTAGAAGAATTTTGAGTAAAAATAAGGAAAAGTGGCAAACTGTTAATATGGCTTATACTGAAATTGACTATTTAAGAGATCAAGCTTCCAATAGAGATGATGAGGAAGAATTAAAAAAGTTAGATGAAATAAACGAATTTATAATGTCAATTGAAAAAAAATATGAAATTGCCTAGTTGACTTTATATTAGTAAATTATAGAAAGATTGAATGTTAACAGATTTTAAAGATGAGGATTTTGATAACAAAATTAAAAATGAGAACATTTCTGTAATTCAATTTTCAGCTGCGTGGTGTGGACCATGTAAAGCCTTAAAACCAATTATGGATAAACTCGCTGTTGAGTATAAAGATAAAGCAGGATTTTATTACGCTGATATTGAAGAGGGTGGAATAAATACTGGGAGTGCTGCTGGAATAAGAGGAGTGCCCACTGTAATTATTTATAAAAAAGGTGTTGAAGTCGATAGAAAAGTTGGTGGTGTGCCCGAAAGCCACATGAAAGAATTTTTAGAAAAAAATATCTAATTTAAATTTAAAACTTCAGAACAAAGATATAAAGATCCAGTAATAAGCAGTAAATCTCCATGATTTAGATTTATGCTTTTGATCGCATCTTCAATACTTTCTTTATAATTTACATTTGGGATATTTTTAAATTTTTCTTTTAATTTTAGCCCACTTATTGCATTTGGCTGGTTTTTAATATCCACAGTTGTTAATGAGGTAATATCTTTAAAGTAGCTGATATATTTTTCATGTTCTTTATTATCCATCATACCAATAATTACATGTTTTTTACAATTTAGGGTTTTTAAATATTCATTTAAGACTCTTGCCCCATCTTCATTATGATCTCCAGATATCAAAAAAAGATTATCTTTAACTAAATTTTTTAATTTACCTGACTCAATTTTTTGAAGTCTTGCAATATTATCAATTTTTTGAATACCTTTTTTTATATGATGATCTTCAATCCCAAGATCTAATATGCGCAAGGTTGCAATAGCTGTTGAAATATTTTCCTGTTGAAATTGACCTAAAACATTTGGTTTTGGTAGTTTCAATCCACCAAATCTATCCTCATAATAAAAGAATTCATTTTCTCCACTTGAAAATGAAAAATCATCATTAAAGAAAAACTTTTTAGATTTATTTTGATAAATAGTTTTTTTTATCTTTTCCGCTGTTGAGAGAGGGTATTGTTTTGCAACGATAATATTTGAATTTAAAAGATTTGAAGTTTTTTCAAAAATAATCTTATCGATTGTTCTTTCATTTTCTGGAAGCCAGTCTAAGTGATCTTTTGATATGGAAGTAACAATACTTGCAAGATTTTTTTTTAAGATATTTGTTGCATCAAACTTATGAAATAAACCTGCTTCAATCAGATTAAGATTATTGGGATATTGAGCTGCCTTATGAAAAAAACATGCAGTCAAAATTTCAAAGAATGTTATTGGCTTATCATCATTTACTTTCTCAACTTCCTCAAAT
Source organism: uncultured Pelagibacteraceae bacterium (assembly GCA_902518185.1). GTDB lineage: Bacteria > Pseudomonadota > Alphaproteobacteria > Pelagibacterales > Pelagibacteraceae > Pelagibacter. Next base: position 156,315 of record CABYFG010000002.1, read on the forward strand.
AGAGAGGCCAGTTCATCATCTCCAAGTTGTTGGTTGTTAAAAACAAATCTTTCATTTATCTTTTGTATATGAGGACTTGTGTAAACGTTACACTTTATTTCTGCCTCCTTTAAAATCGAATAACAAGCTTGAATTGTAGAGTTTTTACCATTTGTCCCAACAATACTGATGGCCTTAATTTTATCCTGAGGATTGCCCAGTTTTTCACAAAGGTGAATAATTCGATCTAAGCTTAGATCGATTTCTCTTTTATGCAATTTTAGAAAGCGACTGAGTATTTTCTGTAGTTTCATCTTGTTCAGTGCTTATAACAGAATTTTTCTTTAACAATATTGATAATAGAGTTCCAATTTTTTCAGCAAGATCTTTTCTTTCAACAATTAAGTCAACGAAACCTGTCTTTTCAACGTACTCACTCTTTTGAAATCCTTCTGGCAACTCCTCTTTAACAGTTCCTTGAATTACCCTTGCCCCAGCGAATGCGATAAGTGCTCCTGGTTCAGCTATATGAATATCACCTAACATTGCATAGGAAGCCGTGATACCCCCCGCAGTTGGGTCTGTTATACAAACAAAATATGGAAGATTATTATTTTTTAATTCATTTATTGCTAGTGTGGTCCTTGTCATCTGAGATAAAGAAATTAAACTTTCCATCATTCTCATTCCTCCTCCAGCGCTCACGCATAAAAAGGGAGTTTTATTTTCAATTGCGTGCTGAATACCATATAAGAAAGCCTCTCCTTCTGCAGCTGCCATTGAAGCACCTAAAAAATCAAAATCAGATGCAACTGCAGTAATTTTAACATCATTGATTACACCACTCACGACCATCATCCCACAATCCATACCTGTTTTTTTTCTGGCAGATTTTAATCTATCTTTATAGGATTTTGAGTCTGTCCAGTTTAATGGATCATCTTTTGGGATGGGTGTTTGAAATATCTCATAATTATCTTTTCCAAATAAAATATCAAATCTTTGTTTTGGTTTAATTCTATGGTGTTTGTTACAATCAGGGCAAACCCATAGATTTTCTTCTAAATCTTTTTTTAATATTGGACCTTTACAACAAGATGTCCAATCACTATTTGCAATGTCTTCTTTGGAAGCTCTTTTATGAATGGCAGATTTGATTTTTTCACCTGCTTTGATTATTTTAGTGATCCAATTCATTTTATTTTATTTTTTAATTTTTTTACTAACTTACTTACATTTGTGACAGGATTTTGTCTACTATCTAAACTTCTTGTAATTTCTTTACAAATAGCACTCCCCACTACTAATCCATCAGCAGATTTAAGTTTTCCAATGGTTTTCTCTGTAATTCCAAAACCAATCACAATCTCTTTTTTAGGATTAATTTTTTTTATTCTATTATAATTTTTAAGTATTTGTCGAGGTGATACTTTTAATTTACCACCTGTAGTACTTAGCATTGATATAAAATAATTCATTGGATGAGAGTTTTGTATAATTTTTTTAAGTCTTTTACTTGTTGTTGTAGGTGATAAAAGTTGAATAAAATAAATTGATTTTTTTCTACATTTTTTTGCGAAATCTTTATTTTCTGGCCAAGGTAAATCTACAACTATTAATCCATTTACTCCTGAGTTTTTACATTTTTTTAAAAAGTTGTTATCTCCATATTGAAAAATCATATTATAGTAACCCATCAATATAATAGGTTTGTTTTTATCAAATCTTTTAAAATCTCTTACAATCCTAAATATATCATTTATTTTAATACCCTTTTTAATTGCTCTATACGCGCTAGTTTGAATTTGGCTTCCATCTGCAACAGGAGTATTGTGAGGCACACCTAATTCTAAAATATCTGCATTTTTAGATATAGATTTTAGTATATCCAAAGATTGTTTTTTTGAGCTATCACCGGCAACAGTGTAAGTTAATAAGGCCGGTCTATTTTCTGTTTTTGCCTTTTTAAATGCAGCACTAATTGGATTTAACATATTTTTTGCCTAATCTTTGTTCTAAAATTCCTCGGTCTTTGTAGGCATCGCCACAACTATTTACGACTACCACAGTATCTTTGCTAAGTTTTTTTGCCTCTTTTAGAGCGACAAAAAAAGCATGGCTTGGTTCTAAGGAAGGTCTTAAATCCTCAAATTTTGTTACAAGTTTAAAAGCACTTAAAGCTTCTTCGTCACTTGCAGCTGTATATCTGGCTCTTTTTGTATCTTTTAAAAAACAATGGAGTGGAGAAATTCCAGGATAATCAAGTCCTGCAGAAATTGACTCGGTCTCTTCTATTTGTCCATCTGAATTCTGATTCACATATTGAGCTGCACCATGTAAAATTCCAATCTTTGAACCATAGGTTAAAGGAGCTGCATGTTTTTTACTTTTTGCGGGTCCACCAGCTTCTACCCCAATAAACTCAACTTGTTTTTTATCATAATCCATAAATTCATTCCAAAATCCAAAGCTCGAACTTCCACCTCCAACACAATTGTATAACTTAAGTTTTTTTGGAATTGATCCAAATTCCTCAATTAGCTGTACTTTTAACTCTCTTGAAATTTGGCTTGTGCTCCATCCACATATACGAACAAAAACTGCTGGACCAACAGTACTACCAACACACATTGCTGTTGTATCACAATTAGCAACCCAGAATCTCATACACTCTGAGACAGCATCTACAAGTGTTTGACTTCCAGAATAGACGGGTATTACTTCAGCACCATTTTTTTTCATTGCCTTAACATTTGGTTGTTGTCTAGCAATATCCTTTGCACCCATAAAAATTTTGCATTTTAAACCAAATTTTTTAGCTGCCATACTTAACATTTTACCTGCGTATCCAGCACCTGTATCACCACATATAATTTTTTTACCAGAACGTTTTGCAAGCAAACAATGAACGGTAGCATTGTAGATTTTGTGCGCTCCTCCATTCGCATCTGAGACAACCTTAGACCAAATTTGAGCACCACCAATATAATTTGTTAGATTTTCTAATTTTATAAATCTTGTAGGAGCTCCAACCCAGTTTTCAAAGTATCTATCTCTCTCAGTAATAAATTTTTTATCTTTTTTAAGTTTATTGAATAGAATTTCTAAATCCTCGATTGGTTTTTTTAATGTTTCAGGAACAAAATTTCCACCAAATTTACCTCCCCAAAATCCAAGTTGATTTCCTTGATCAATAACTGGAATTCCTTTTATAAGTTTCATAATTTTTTAATCAAATTTAACAATTTATCGATTTTATTAATATCTTTTTTTCCATTTCGATCTTCTAATGCTCCACTAATATCAATGATAAAGTCTTTACTTTTTAAGCTTGGTATATCATCTATTTGTATATTTCCTGCAATCATTTTATTCAATTCATTGGGCACATCTCTTAGCAAATTGTGATCAAAACTTTGAGAATTATGATAACCCTTAGAGTCAAAAAGAATTATATCCGCAATTTTTGAGTAATCTTTATATTTTACGACATCATCCTTATTAGAAATAGTAAGAGCTGTGATAATTTTTTTTTTAAATTTTAATTTTATTTCTTTTGTCCTTTCAGGACTTACATCGTAAAGCTGATAATAATCAAAATTTAAATTTTTTATTTTTTCTAAAATCTCATCAGTTGGGCTAACAAGAACTGAGGTGAAATATACATCTTTTTTATCCACATTAACCAAGTCTTTCAGTTTTTCATATTTTACAAATCTTCTACTTTTTTCATAGTTTGTGATGAAACCAATCATTGTTGGTCTATGATCATGATTTAAAATGTAATTTAAAGTTTCAGGATCAGAGACCCCACATATTTTTAAACCCTTATTCATTTACTTAAGTGATTGATAAGGTTTTTAATATTTTTTTTGATATTTCCTTTAGTTATAGGTCTTCCTATTACAAGCCAGTCACTACCATTTTTAAAAGCTTGTTTAGGAGTTAAAACTCTCTTTTGATCATGTGATTTTGAATTTAATCTTATTCCAGGAGTAATAATTTCTTTTTTAAAAACTTTTTTAACAATTTTTACCTCTTGAGCACTACACACGATAGCATCTAATTTTGCTTTGTTTGCTAATCTTGCTTGATGCTGTACAAGTTTTTTTACATTTTTATTAAAGCCAATTTCTTTTAATGACTTATCATTTAGCGAGGTGAGCACTGTTACGCCAATTAATTTAATTTTTCCCGATACTTTTTTTGCAGCTTTTAAAGCCTCTAGTCCAGAGCTTATATGCATTGTTAAATAATTTATCCTTAAATCTTTAATTGCTTTAACCGTGGAAACACAAGTGTTTGGGATATCATGTATTTTAAGGTCTGCAAAAATTATCTTATTTTTCAAATTAGATATAAATTTTCTACCTTTTTTCGAATTTAAAAATTCCAGTCCAAATTTATAACCAAAATTTATTTTTGAATTTTGAGTTACTTTAATTATTTTTTTTATTTTGGAAATATTTTTGCTATCACAGGCAATAAATATTTTATTTTTTTTCATTATTTAATTTTTTAAACAAATCTTTAGCCATTTTGAAGTGAATAGTTCTTTTTTTTGGTGTACTGACTTTTTCACCCGTTTTTGGATTTCTTGATATTCTTGCTTTTTGAATATTTGTATAAAATATTCCAAAACCTCTGAGTTCTACTCTTTCACCTTTTCTGAGTGTATTTTTTATTTCACCAAGTATAATATTTATAAATTTTTCTAAATCCTTTTTTAAAAAATTAGGGTAATTTTTTGATAAGTCTTTTAATATTTTAGATTTAACAATTGCCAATTTAGAACTTTAGTTTACTTTTTTATTTTTCTTTTTTTTTTAAATCTTCAGATAATGAGGAGAATGGAAGGTTTTTGCCTGATCCCTCTGCACCATACTTCTCTAAAGCTTCTTTTTTTTCAATTTCTTCTAAAAGTTTTATACTCAACACTACTTTTCTTTTATTAATATCTAATTCAGATATTGCACAGTCTACACTTTCACCGCCTGTAAATCTTGAAGGTCTTGCATCTGCAACATTGATTGCAATCTGAGACTTTTTAATTAAAAAATCCATCTCACATCCAATCGGTCTTACTGTTAAACCTTTGTTGTCTGTTGAAATTATCTTAACAGTTATAGTTTGATTGATTTTCTTATCTTTAAACCAGTCTAATGGGTCTGATTGAGTTTGTTTTAAACCAACTCTGATTTTTTGCTCTGAAACTTTAATTTCAAGAACTTTCACTTTTATTTTATCTCCTTTTCTATATTTAACCAGTTCCTCCTCTCCATTATTAAAATAAGTTAAATCATTACAATGCAGAAAAGTATCTATGTCCAAATCTTCAACTTTTACAAATAATGAGTAATCATTCTTATTAACAATTTTACCTTCAGCTATGGTGCCAACAGGAAATTTTTTTTCGAATATTTCAAAAGGATTTTCTTGAGAAAGTCTGTGAGAAATAGCCACTCTTCTTTTTTCTTTATCTATTTCTGTGATAACACAATTAATTTCGTCCCCAACTCTAAACATTTTTTTAGCGGAAGCATTTTTTCTTGTCCAGCTTAATTCACTACTGTGCAAGAGTGTTGTTAGTCCTGGCTCTAACTCACAAAATGCACCAAAATCCATAATTTTTACAACTTTTACTTTATAAACTTTTTGTAGTTGATAATTCTCTATATGTTCAAAGGGATCAGGAGATAGTTGTTTGACTGAACATCCAACTTGCAATTTTTCTTTATCTACCGAAATCACCTTTAAATCATGTTTCTCACCAATGTTGAAAACCTCTTCAGGATGATTTATTCTTGAATACGAAATCTCCTGTAGATGAACTAAAACGTCTAATTCATTATGAACATTAAAAAAACATCCAAATGAGCTATAACCTTTAACTTCAGCATTTTTGATTACATCGCCAACTTTATATTTTTCAATTATTTTTGCTTTATCCTCTCTCTTAAAATTAGTAATTATTTCTCGTCTAGAAACACAAGCATTACCTCTAACTTTATCGAGTTTAATCAAAGCAAATTTTTGTGGTTCGTTCATTAGATGACTAATATCTTTTAGTGGCTTATCACTAATTTGAGATCCAGGTAAAAACATTAATGATCCTGTATCGATATGTTCAACAATACATCCACCTTTACATTTAGAGGTAATCTTACCCATTATAGGTTCATTTTTTTCATAAGCCTCTACCAATTTATCCCAACCTTTAATTTTTTGAGCTTTGCTTGCAGATACTAAAACTTCCCCATTCTTATCCTCTATTCTTTCTAAAAGGACAGGAATTTTCTCACCAATTTTTATTTTTTCATTCCAACCTAAACTTCTCAACTCATTGATATCTAATACTGGTTCACTTTTAAGTCCTTCGATAAACAAAAAAACAAATTTTTCAGTGATTTTGTTTATCTTTCCTTCTATTATTTTTCCCTCCTCTATTTTGTTTTTTGAAAGTTGACTATTTAAGAGTTGCTCAAACTCTTTTGAGGCTTTGTTTGATAAATCTTTATATATTTCCATTATCTGTGTAGTTTTTTGTCCATAATTTTTTTAATTTTTAAAAAACATGATCTTTTAGTTAAATTTGTCGTATTAATCAAGATCGAATCTTTTGTTTTCCTTAATGGCGATATTGCTCTGCTATAATCACTTTTATCCCGTTTTTTAATACTTTTTAGCACATCAAGAAATTTAATATTTTTATTTATTGATTTTAATTCTTTAAATCTTCTAATTGCTCTAGTTTTGACATTTGCAGTTATAAAAAATTTAAACATTGCATTTTTCATAATTACACTCGTTATGTCTCTACCATCCAAAATACTGCCGTGAAAGTTTTTGGGAGGATTATAAGCACATTCTATTTGAAATTTATGAACAATTTTTCTAATATTTTTGTCTTTAGCAATAATAGAAGCTTGTGTTGCAATATTATCTTTTAATAAATTTTTTTTTTGTAAGTCGTGTACATTTAAATTTTTAATTTTTTGTCTTACAAGCGAATAATTAAATTTTTTTTTATATTTAATTTTTAAATTTCCTATATATCTGTAAATCTTACCAGTATCTAAATATAGTAAGTTATAATGTTCTGCTATAAGTTTTGCTTGGGTGCCCGCGCCAGCAGCAGCAGGTGAGTCAATAGCGACTTGAATAATTTTTTTCATTTATTTTTGCACCCAATAGATTTAAAGTAGTTATGAATTTTGGAAATGATGTTTTGAAACAATCACGATCATAAATTTTCCAACTACCACCCAAAGCAAGTGCAGCAATTGCTGCAGTCATGAAAACTCTATGATCCCTGGAAAAATTTTTTATCACATATTCTTTTTTTAATTTTAGGTTTGGTTGTCCCCAAATTTTTACTCCATTGTTTTTTAGTGTCTTTACTTTTATTCCAATCATTCTTAAAATTTTAATACCCCAATCTAATCTTTTAGACTCTTTTTTATTAAGTTCAGATAAGTTTCTGAATGTACTCACACCTTTTGATACACTTGAAACTAAAAATATGAGCAAAAACTCATCTATCGCAAAGCTATTTAATTTTGGCTTCAATTTAATTGCTTTTAAATTTTTAGTTGATTTAACAAAAATGTCAGCAACTGGTTCACCTTTATATAATTTTTTATTCAGAATTTTAATTTTTGCTCCCATTAAATTAAGTATATTTAGTATCCCTATTCGAGAAGGATTAATATTGACATTTTTAATTCTTAAAAAATTGTTTTTTGATAATAAGGTAAGAACAATAAAAAAGGAGGCTGATGAAATATCTCCAGGAACTTTATAATTAAATTTTTTAAGTTTTTTATTACCTAAAATACTTATGAAATCATAATTTTTTTTTTTTTTAACTTTTATAGGAAGGTTCAAAACTTTTTTAAAAATAATCTCTGTGTGGTTTCTAGATGGCACACATCTTAATTCTGTTTTACCTGATGTTTTAAGAGCAGCGATCATCAGAGCAGATTTACATTGTGCAGATCCTAATTTTTCAAAATATTTTATTGGCTTAAGGATTTCTGGTCCTCTCAAATAAATTGGAAGTTTTGTTCTATTATTTTTAAACTTTGTTCCAAATAATTTAAGAGGTTTAATTATTCTTCTCATATCTCTTTTTTTTAATGAGTTGTCACCTGTAATTTTTACCCAATATTTTGCGTCAGATAATAAGCCGCAAATTAATCTTGCGGTTGTTCCTGAGTTACCCGAGTCTAAAATTAAATTTTTCTTAAATTTCAATCCAAACAAACCTCTTCCAATTATTTCACAAACTTTTTTTTTTATTCTAATCTTAATTCCAAGTTTTTTCATTATACTTACCGCACTTAAAACATCTTCAGACATCAAAAGATTTTTGACATTGCATTTTCCATCACTTAAAGATGAGAGTAAAATCAGCCTTATGCTCAAGGACTTATCACCATCAACTGAAATTGATTGTTTTTTAAAAGTATTAATATTTTTTTTAATAAAAATTATTTTTTTGTTCACTTATGTTATTTAAATTTAAAATTATCACCAAAATAATATTTTGTTGCTTTTTCATTTTTCATTAATTCATTAGGAGTTCCCTCAGCAACAATTTTAGAATTTGATAAAATCAGAGCTTTGTCACATACAACTAAAAGATCTCTTGCTTGATGATCTGTTATTATTATTGTTAGGTTATATTCGGATTGAAGTTTAATAATTATATTTTGTAGCATTTGTATTGTTTGTGGATCTAATGCTGCTAATGGTTCATCCATTAATAGAATTTCAGGCTCACCTAATAAAGACATGCTGATCACTAATCTACGTTTCATTCCGCCACTTAAAAATTTTGCTTCAACTTTTCTTACAGCGTCTAATTCAAATTTAAATATTAACTCCTCAACTTTCATTTTACGTATTTTTGAGTCTTTTAATAAAATTTCTCCAACCGCGTTTAAATTTTCCTCTGCAGTTAAATCTGAAAAGAAACCACCAATTTGAGGACACATTGATAATTTAAATTTTTTAGTCCTTTCATAAATTGGATATTGAGTGATATCTTCACCATCAATAATTATATTTCCATAATTTGGTTTCAATACACCTGTGATTAAATTCATAAGTGAACTTTTTCCTGCACCATTTGGACCGAGCAAACCTATTACTTGCCCCTTGGAAATATCTAAAGATATATTGTCAAGAATAAGATGATTCTTTTTAAAAGATAGAGAAAGTTTTTGAAGAGATATTAATGGTTTACTATTTTTAATTTTGGTTATTCTGAATTTTTTGATTATTGACATTATTCTGTTTTGGTTTTAGCGATAATTTTGTTATTTTTGTCTAACATGTAAATTTTTAAATTTTTTGTAATTAGGTCCACTTCTAATATATCAGCTGAAAGATTATATCCAGGTTTTTTATAAAAAACATTTCTCGACATTCTTATAATATTTTCTTCCATCTTATTATTATTTTTATCTTGATCCTCTTTTTTATCCAAAACTAAATAAAGTTCGTCACCAACAATAGTTTCTTCATTTCTTTTAACAAGGACATTTTTTATAAATGTTGTCTCAAAAGTTTTGTTATTAAAATTAGCAAAATCAGAGGAGATATCTATTCTTCCACCATTTGTTAATTTAATTTCACCCTCTACTTTTGTTAAGAACATTAAATTCGGATCGTCTAAATAAATTTCTCCTGTACTAGCTAGCAAAAGATAAATATCGCCCTTGGTATTATTTGCGGTGTAGCTAATATCTTTAATTAAGTTTTTTTCAGTTTTTTGAACCTCTTTTTCGTCTATTTTATTTTCTTTTGTTTGTACTGTAGGAGTACCTTTTTTATAATAATTTTTAATGAAGACAAAAGTAATCAATACTAAAAAAAAAGTTAAAAAAATTTGGAGTAAGGTTTTTTTACTCATATTTTATAATATTTCTGAATCAATTACAGAATGAATATGTAGAATTCCAATTGTTTTTTTTTTGTTTGTCGTGCCATATACACACAAGCTTGTAATTTTTTTTTCATTCATTATTCCAATGGCTTTTGCCGCTAAGACGTCTTTGTGTATTGAAACTGGATTTTTAGTCATAAAAGATTTTATCAATAGATTTTTTAAATTTGACTTTTTTTGCAATGTTCTTTTAATATCTCCGTCTGTAAAGATTCCAGTTGTCTCTTTTTTATTATTTCTGACAACAACCACTCCTAATTTTTTTGAGTTTATTATCTTAATAGCTTTTTCAATAGTTGAATTTTCATAAACAAAAGGAATTTTATTATGTTTTAACATAATATCATTCACAGTTCTTAACTTTTTTCCTAAATTTCCAGAAGGATGGAATTTTTTAAAGTCCATTTTACTAAATTTTTTAAGAAACATTAAAGATATCGCTAATGCATCTCCTAAGGCAAGTTGAGCTGTAGTACTTGAGGTGGGAACAATTCCATAGCCAGCTTCTTTTACTTCTGGAATTAAAATTTTAATGTTTGAATTTCTTGACAATAAGGAATTATTTTTTGACATCACCCCAATCAACTTAATTCTATTTCGGTTTGCAAACTGAATGATATTTCTTAGCTCTTCTGTATTTCCTGAATAACTTATAAGAATTAAAATATCTTTTTTTGATATTGATCCTAGATCTCCGTGAGAACTATTTACCGCTGATAATGTGAAAGATGGAATTCCAACAGAGGATAAAGTTGCAGAGATCTTTGAAGCAATTAATCCACTTTTTCCAACTCCACACAAAATTACTTTGGATTGACATTTGCTTATTAATTCAACTGCATCATTGAATGATTTTCCAATTGATTTTTTTAATTTTTTAAGTGATTGAATTTGCAAATCTATCACTTGCTTTCCAATTTTATTATGATTTCTTTTCATTTTTAATGTTCAAAAGTTGATAACTTGTAACCAGCTATTTCCATATCGACAAGGACAGGTATTACCGCCATAGCTTTATTGAATAGATCAATTCTTTTTTCTCTTTCAAGCATTTTTATTAATTTTTTTTTAATGTCAAAAAGATATTCAGTATCTGAGGCAGCGTACTTAATTTGCTTTTCTGTGAGGTTGGGATCACCCCAATCGCTCTGCTGCTCTTTTTTTGATATATCTTTTCCACAAAGTTCTTTTACAAGATCTTTATATCCATGAAATGAACTAGCAGTTCTAGCAATTTTTGAGGCCACCTTAGTGCAAAATATATTTTTTGGTTTTACTTTTAAATGGTATTTCAACCATAAGAGATCTTGCCTAGCATAATGCATTATAAATTGAGTATTGTCATTGGAAAGAACTTTAACTAAGTTAGGTGCCTCATAATTCTCCCTATTTAATTTTATTAAATAAAAATTTTTTGACTCAAGTCCTAATTGGACGAGTGTTAATGGGTCTCTTCCTAAAACTAATCCAAGGGCTTCGTTATCAAGTCCTATGAATTTTTCATTTGATAAATCTAAATCTTCAGGTAAATCGTTTTCAAAGACTTTGATATTATTCATAGATTTATATATATAAATACTAAATAATAATGTCTTTTGTTTGGTAATTACAATGAAAAAAATATTAATATTTGGTGGTACTGGCCAAGTTGGTACTCACTTAGTAAGAAAGTTAACTAGAAATAACTATAGAGTGGTCGTAGTTACTAGAAATATTCACGAAAAAGGCCACAAAATAAAGATTATGGGTAATGCAGGGTATATTGACTTAGTTGAGTCAAATATATTTGATGAGAAGAAAATTAGAAGTCTATTTAAGGATACTGAAATTTGTATTAACTTAGTTGGCATTTTGTTTGAGTCCAAAAAAGGTAATAATTTTTCTAATATTCACACAATATTTCCCTCCTTATTATCAAACTTATGTAAAGAGTATAAAATTAATCATTTTATTCACCTGTCAGCCCTTGGATTAGATGGTGCAACAGATTCTAATTATGCTCAGAGCAAATTAGAGGGTGAAAAGAGAATTTTAAATAATTTTCCTTTAGCAACCATTTTAAGACCCTCGATAGTATACAGTTCCTCTGACAATTTTTCTTGCAATTTTATGACTCTTTTAAATCGTTTACCTATGTTTCCGTTGTATTATGCGGGAAAAACAAAATTCATGCCAATACACTGTTCAGATTTAACAGATGTAATTTATCACGTGATATCAAAAAAAATTCATTCTAATGTTATTGAATGCGTTGGACCTGAGATTATGACTTTTGAAGAGATATTGAAAACTTTATTGAAATTAATTGAAAAAAAAAGGATTTTAATCCCTTTCCCTCTAGTTTTAGCAAATTTAACAGCCTCTTTTTTTCAATTATTTCCCAACCCTTTGATTACAAAGGATCAAATTAGACTTTTGAAACATGACAACGTTTCATCTGGAAAATACAAAACAAATTCAGATATCGGAGTGCCAGCAACAAAAACTTTCTATGATGAAGTAAAAAAATATTGCTATATGTGGAAAGAAGGTGGTCAATTCTCTACAGATAAATATAAGGATAAGAATTAAACTAATAATTAAGTTTAAGCAGATTTAATTTTTTTTTCAATAAATTCAGGTATTTCCTCTTTATCTATTGGATCATCTTTCTTGTTTTTTGATTGATAGCTATATAACAGATGAAGCTTACAATAACTAAAATCTTTAAGCGCAGTTCTTCCACAAAAGTAAAAATCTTTTTCATCGGGGTGACCAATAGGATACTTGCAATCTTTATCAGTCAATTCTTCCAATTGTTTTGGATTTTCAGGTTCGAAATCTTTTTCTATAATAAGAGATTTGAATCTACTTTTTTTACTAAATCTAGTTTTAATCTTTTTTCCATCAACACTATTTTCAAAATTTTTATTTGTTGCTACTGTTCTAGTTTTTATTTTTGCTGAAAGATTGAGTCTGTGAGCCTTACCAATCACTGCATTCCTGCTTATGCCACCAATAATTTCAGCTATTTGGCTAGCAGTGTTTCCCTTTCCCCATAATTCTTTTAATTTATTTACTTTTTCCTCGGTCCAACTCATAATTATCTACATAATGTGTTTAAATTGATTAATAACACAACATAAGGTTTGTTTCTACAAATAAACACGAGAATATTATTGTTTATACACAAAGAATTTAAATAAAAATACATACAATCTCAACTTGTGTCTAGAAGGTTAAATTTATAGAAGAATTGATAAAAAATTAAAATTTATGAGTTACCTTGTTCAAAATTATAATAGAAAAAAACTCTCTTTTAAAATCGGAAAAGGGAGCTACTTGTTTACAACTAATGGAGTGAAGTATTTAGACTTTGTACAAGGTATAGCGGTCAATTCTTTAGGCCATGCAAATCCAAATTTAGTAAAAGTAATTAACGATCAATCAAAAAAACTTTGGCATGTATCTAATGCTTTCATTATCCCAGAAGGTGAAATATTAGCTAAAAAAATTGTTGAAAAAACATTTGCAAGCAGTGTAATGTTTCAGAATAGTGGTACGGAGGCAACTGAGGCAGCTATAAAGATAGCACGAAGGTATTTTTATTCCAAAGGAAAACCAGAAAAAAATAGAATTATTTGTATTAAAAATTCATTTCACGGAAGAACTATTGCTGCAATTTATGCTAGTGGCTCAAAAAAAATGATTGAAGGTTTTGGACCAAAAGTTCAAGGATTTGACCATTTCAATTTTGGTGATCATAAAACTTTGAAAAATTTAATAAACAAAAAAACTGCAGCTATAATGGTTGAGACAATTATGGGTGAAGGAGGTATTAAAGTAATTCCTGATTGGTGTCTTAAAGGACTTCGACAATTGTGTACAAAAAAAAAGATACTTCTTATTATGGATGAAGTTCAGTCTGGAATTGGAAGAACAGGTGATTTTTTTGCTTTCGAAAAATCAAAAATAAAACCTGACATTGTTCCAATAGCAAAAGGTATTGGAGGGGGTTTTCCAATCGGTGCGGTATTAATGACTAAAAAAATTTCTTCTGCAATGATACCTGGATCGCACGGTTCTACTTTTGGTGGGAACCCTTTAGCAATGAAAATAGGAAGTAAGGTTATTGACATAATTTCAAATAAAAATTTCCTTTATAAAGTTAAAAAAAAATCAAATTACTTTCATGCTGAGCTTAATAAGATTAAAGATCAATATCCAAATTTGATCAAAGAAGTAAGAGGAAGAGGTTTTTTAATTGGATTACAATTATTTAAAGACCAGTCAAAATTTATTGATGCATTAATGAAAAATAAACTACTTACAATTAAAGCTGCTGATAATGTTATTAGAATTTTACCTCCTTTAAATGTTAAAAAGAGTGAGATAAATGTGGCACTAAAGATAATTAAAAAAGTTTGTTACAAATTCACAAAATGAAACATTTTTTAAATTTAAAAGATATTTCAGCAAAAGATTTAAGAAAAATTTTATCTGAGGCCAAAAAAAGAAAAAATAAAAGAAAAGCACTCACCACACTTCAAACCGACAGAGATTTACCTTTAAAAGGAAAATTATTAATACAAATGTTTGAAAAATCTAGTTTACGAACAAGATTAAGTTTTTATTTAGCCATCAAGCAGCTTGGAGGCGGCACTATAACCTTAAGATCAAATGAGCTACATTTAGGACAAGGAGGAGAAACCCTTGAGGATACTGCTAAAATATTATCAACGTATGGAGATGGTTTCATGTTAAGAACTGATGATGATAAAAAAATAAATGATTTTAGAAAATATCTTTCTATTCCATTGATTAATGGCTTAAGCCCATCATCTCATCCAACTCAAATTTTATCAGATATTTTTACAGTTGAGGAGATTAAAAAAAAACCCATAAGTAAACTTAAAATTACATGGATAGGCGATACAAATAATGTTTTAAATAGTCTAATAGTTGCTTCTGTAAAATTTAATTTCAAATTAAGTATCGGATGTCCTAAAAAATATATACCTCATAGTTCATTAATGAATTGGATAAGAAATCAAAAAAAAAAAGTACATATCTTTAATAAACCAAACGAAGCAGTGAAAGACGCAGATGTAATTTTTTCTGATAAGGTTATCTCTTTAAATGACAAAGTGAATGTAAAACAAAAGTTATCTCATTTTAAGAGTTTTAGGATTACACCTAATCTTATAAAAAAAGCAAATAAAGATTGCATTTTTTTACATTGTTTACCAAGAGGCCCTGAAGTTGATCGGAAAGTATTTTTAAGCAAAAGATCAAAAGTTTGGCATCAGGCACTTAATAGAGTCCACGTTCAAAAAAGTATATTATTATATTGTTTTGATAAATTAAGGTAATGGTAAGGGATTATCAGAATTTTGATTTAAGTATTTAATAACTGACGCTCTATCTTTTTCTTTTCTTAGTCCAGCAAATGCCATTTTAGTTCCTTTAATCCATTTAGCAGGTTTAATCAAATAACCATTTAATTCTTCAAATGACCAAACATTTTCATAATTACTCATTGCTTTGGAATACTTATAATCGTTTATCGCACCAACTTGTCTTCCAACTACGTTGTAAAGTGCTGGACCAATATTATTTTTTCCACCCTTTACAATAGAGTGACAAGCCGCACATTTTTTGAAAATCTTTTCCCCACTTGCAGCATCCCCTAAAGCCATTAGTGCTTTAATATCTATTTTCTTTTCATCTGTTGCAATTTCAATTGCAGATTTTGCAATAGTTTCATTAACTTCAACCATATAGCTAGGACTTTTAGGTTTTTCTACATAAAATATAACATTAGATATTTTACCTATACCAATTAATAGAAGAGCTACTATTAAAATTGCAGCTAATATTTTATTTATCTCAAAAGAATCCATTTTTTAAAAATATGTTTGAACGTATAACATTATAAAGATAAAATTGCTTATAATTTAATGTACAATTTTGCCTCTGTTAATGCAGTAATTTTTTAATGAAAAAATAATGAAAACACTAATAATGATCCCATCTAGGTTATCTGCTACAAGACTACCTGGCAAACCCCTTCTTAAAATAAATGGTTTATCTATTATTTCACATGTATTTAAAAATGCGGAGAAAACCAATATTGGAGAAGTATTTGTAGCTACAGAGGACAAAGAAATTCTTGAGGATGTAAACCAAAATGGTGGACAGGCAATTTTAACAAGTAATCAACCTAAATCGGGGACAGATAGAATTTTTGAAGCTTTTAAAAAACTTGAAAGATCTGATATTGAATTAGTCATTAACTTACAAGGAGATGAACCTATGATGAATCATGAAGACATTAAGAATTTACATAAACAAATGGTAGAGTCTGGCAGTAAAATAGGCACTCTTGCATCTGAGATTGCAAGTAGTAGTTATTTAAAAAAGAATGAAGTGGTTAAGGTAATTACAAAAACTAAACTAGAAATGTCTAAATTTTCTCAAGCGATTGCTTTTATGAGAGAAATAAATAATAAAATCAAAAATGCTTATCATCATTTAGGTATTTATTGTTATAAAGTAGAGACACTTGAAAAATTTTGTTCCCTTAAACAAACTAAAAATGAAATTAGTCATAAACTTGAGCAGTTTAGAGCTTTAGACAACAATATAGATATAAATGTAACACTTGCAAGATCATCACCTATTGGTGTTGATACACAAGAGGATTTTGTAGCTATAAAAAAATTAATGGAATATAAACTTTAATGAATAAAATATACTTTCAGGGGACTTATGGAGCGTATTCACATCTTGCAGCTTTATCGATTGATCCCAAATCAGAAATAATTCCATGCAAAACTTTTGATGAGTGCTTTCAAAAGGCTTTTGACGAACCAAATTCAAAAATCATAGTACCAGAGTCCAATAGAATTACTGGTAACATAGGTATTGAATATTTAATATTTAAATATAGGCTGAATATTTATTCAGAGTATTTTCAAAAAATTGAACACAACTTGCTTGGTCACCCTGGTACAAAAGTTGATAATATAAAAGATGTTTATTCACATAGTCAGGCTTTATCTCAATGTTCAAAATTTATAAAAAAAAACAATTTGGTTGAACACGTCAGAGCAGACACCGCAGGATCTGCTGAAATGATTTCAAAAACAAATGATATGTCAAAAGCAGCGATAGCCTCTTCGCTTAGTGCAAAGACATATAAATTAGAGATTCTTGAAAAAAACATAGAAAATGAAAGCGGAAATTTAACTAGATTTTTGATAATGGGAAAAAATATTTCTCAGCCTAAATTTGAAAAAAAAAAATATATCACATCTTTTTTGTTTAAATTAAAAAGTAAACCAGCTGCTTTGTATCAATCCTTAAGTGGCTTTGCTATTCATGCAGTCAACTTAACTAAATTGCAAAGTTATCCTGAAAAAAATACTTTTGACTCTTTCTTTTTCCTATGCGATTTAGATGGACACATAGAAGATCCAAAAGTTCAAAAATCTTTAGAGGAATTAGGATTACATTGTCAAGATTTTCACGTCCTAGGTGTTTTTGAGGCCGACAAACATAGAGAAAAATAATTTTCAATCTTTTATTGTAGATTAGAAATCATTACTGTTATAATAGTTTTGGAGGCTAGAGGTAAGAGCTGCTTGAATTAGTTCAGGGAGGAAACTCAGCAGACTTAGAGACAGTTTCTTAGGTTCTAGTCTCCTTAGATTAAAATGAGAAAAAATTCAAAAGTTTTAGCCTTAAAATATAGACCATCAAATTTTGATGAGCTTATTGGCCAAAGTTTGACAGTAGAGACAATTCTTAATTCAATTAAAGCAGACAAAATTCCAAACGCTTATCTATTCACTGGAATTCGTGGGGTTGGCAAAACAACAGTTGCAAGAATTGTTGCCAAATCTTTAAATTGTCTAAATGGGAAAGAAAATCTTTGTAGAGAAAACTTTTGCGAAAATTGTATTGCCATCTCAGAGTCTAGACATATCGATGTACTAGAGATGGACGCAGCAAGCAAAACAGGAGTTGATGATGTAAGAGATTTAATTGAGTTTTCTCGTTATGGCCCTTCATCCTCTAGATTTAAAATATTTATTATTGATGAGGTTCACATGTTAAGCAAACAAGCCTTCAATGCATTATTAAAGACATTGGAGGAACCACCTCAATATGATAATGGTGGAAGTCTAAAGTTCATTTTTGCAACTACTGAAATAAAAAAAATACCAATTACAGTTGTATCAAGATGCCAAAGGTTTGACCTATCAAGAGTTAAATCATCTGAATTATTTAATTTTTTAAAAGAAATAAAGGAAAAAGAAAATGGTAAAATTTCTGACGAAGCTTTAAGATTAATTGTAAAAATATCTGAGGGATCGGTTAGGGATGCCTTATCTTTACTAGACAGAGCACTTATAAGTGCTGATAAGGATAGGGAGTTTGATTTGAAAATTGCAAAAGCAATTTTTGGCATTTTTGATAAATCTCAACTAATTGATATTTTTAATCTTATTTTAAAAGGTGAAGAAACAGAAGTTATTAAGTTATATAGAAATATTTATAATCAAGGAATTGAGCCGAAGGTTTTTATAAATGACTTTTTAGAGATAATCTATTATTTCAAAAATATTAACTCTTTAACTTTAGAAAGCACAAATTTTTCTTTAAATGATGATGAGTTTTCTGAGATAAAAAGTATTTCGAATTCAGTGAGTGCTGAAATAATTTTACTATTTTGGCAGTTTACAATAAAAACACTTGAAGAGTTAGATTTAGTTTCAAATCAAAACCTTGCTGTTGAGATGTTGTTAATGAAATTAATACATCTAAATTCATTTAAGTCAGAAAATAAAAAATTTAATAAAAATGATTTAACGAAATCAATTAAATTAGAAAATAAAGTTTCAGAATTCAAAAAAGATACAGTTGATCAAATAAGAAATATTACCCAAGAAAAAAAAAATAAACCTGAAACAAATATAGATACAAAGCTTCAAAAAAAAACTTTTATTCAATCTTTTGATGAACTAGTAACAATTTGTCAAATGAAAAAGGAGATTAAACTAAAATATGAATTAGAAAATAATGTAAATCTTGTGAGCTTTGAAAAAAATAGGATAGAAATCTCTTTTAATGATAGTCTTGATAAAAATTTTGTGAAAGATTTATCATTGAAACTTTTCGAATGGACAAATGAAAGATGGATAATTACTTTTAGCAAAATTAAAGGTAATATTTCTATAAAAGATAAAGAGAAAAATGAAAAAAAAAAACTTTTTCAACATGTGAAAGATTTAGAATTATATAAGAATGTTATAGAAAAATTTTCTGATGCTAAACTAACTAATTTAACAAAAAAAAACAAATAAGCTTATGACAGATTTTAAAAAAATATTAGATAAAGCAAAGGAACTTGAGACAAAAATGAAAGAAAGCCAAGAAAACATAAAAAAAATTAGAGTAGAAGGTGTATCAGGATCAAATTTAGTAAAAGTAATTTTAGATGGACAAGGTGAAATGCAAAAAATTGAGATTTCAAATGAACTTCTAAAAGAGGACAAATCAATGATAGAAGACTTAATATTGGCAGCACACAATAATGCGAAATCTCAACTAAAGTCTAAAACAGACAATGAAATTTTAAAAGCCACTGGCGGTCTAGGAATATCAAATTTTAAGTGGCCATTTTGATAATGCAAACATTAAACGAGATAGAGGATTTAATTAAATTAATCTCTAAACTTCCAGGCCTAGGCCCAAGATCAGCAAGAAGAATAGTTTTAAAATTGATCAATAACAGAGATGAATTAGTAAAACCTATGGCTAATGCGCTTGTTCAGGTTTATAAAAATATTAAAAGATGTGGTTTATGTGGATCATTAAAGTCAAACCTAAACGGTTGCAAAAATTGTGAAAATTTAAAAGAAAAATTTAATCAAATATGTGTTGTTGAGGATATTGCTGATCAATGGTCTATTGAAAATTCTAACATTTTTAAAGGATATTTCCATATCTTAGGGGGCACATTATCCTCGGTTGGACAAAAAAAAGAAGCTTTATTAATTAGTTCTTTAGTTAATAGAGTGAGTAATGAGAAAATTGAGGAGGTTATTTTAGCTACAAGCGCAACTGTTGAAGGTCAAACTACTGCATACTATATTCAAGATAGCCTTAAAACTTTGAATGTAAAAGTTACAAAGTTAGCTCAAGGTTTACCAGTTGGTGGTGAAATAGAAAATTTAGATGATGGAACTTTATTTTCAGCTTTTAAAAATAGATCAAAATTAAATTCTAATTCTGATTAATCTTTTTATTCAATCGGTTGTTGTGCAAAAGTGGTTCTGTGTATCCTGAAGGCTGTTCTCTCCCAGTAAAAATTAAATCACACGCAGTTTTGAAAGCGAGAGAGGTTTCAAAATTATCACTCATTTTTACATAATTTTTGTCATTCTCATTTTGTTTATCGACAATTTTTGCCATCTGTCTCATGATTTCTATGACCTGAATTTTAGTAGTTATTCCATGATAGATCCAGTTTGCAATATGTTGAGATGAAATTCTTAGCGTCGCCCTATCTTCCATAAGCCCAATATTATTGATATCAGGCACTTTTGAGCAACCAACACCCTGATCTATCCATCTAACAACATATCCAAGAAGGGTTTGAGCAGAGTTTGATATTTCTGAATTAATCTCTTCTAAAGACCAATTTGGCCTGTCAGCTATTGGAATAGTCAATAATTTGTCTAATTCTGCCTTTTGTCTTTTCTTTATCTTTTCCTGTTCTTTGAAAATATCAATTTGGTGATAATGTAAAGCATGCAATGATGCGGCAGTTGGCGATGGTACCCAAGCGCAATTTGCTCCAGCTCTTAAATGACTAATCTTTTCACTCATCATTTCCCTCATTTTATCTGGCATTGCCCACATTCCTTTTCCAATTTGAGCTTTACCAGAAAAACCACATTCTAATCCAATGTCCACATTGTTGTTTTCATAGGCCGAGATCCATATAGATGATTTCATTTCACCTTTTTTAATCATTGGTCCAGCCTCCATTGAGGTATGCATTTCATCACCTGTTCTGTCTAAAAAACCAGTATTGATAAAAAAAACCCTATTTTTGAGTGATCTAATACATTCTTTGAGATTGACTGAAGTTCTTCTTTCTTCATCCATAATCCCAATCTTACAAGTATTCTTTTTTAATCCTAATAATTCCTCAACTTTAGAAAAAATCAAATCTGTAAATGCAGTTTCGTGAGGTCCATGCATTTTTGGCTTAACAATATAAACTGAGCCTTTTTCAGAATTCTTATTTTTTTTTAAATCATGTATGGCTGCAGCTGTTGTAATGAATGCATCCATTATACCTTCTGGTACCTCACTTCCATCTTTTAAGATTATAGCGGGATTAGTCATAAGATGACCTACATTTCTTATTAATAATAAACTTCTTCCTTTTAATTTTAATTTTTTACCGTTTTTTGAAATATAGCTTCTGTCTGGATTTAGTTTTCTCTCTAAATTCTTTCCATTTTTTTCGAACTGGATTTTCAGGTCACCTTTCATAAGGCCCAGCCAATTTCTATAACAAATTACCTTGTCTTTAGCATCAACAGCAGCAACACTATCTTCATTATCACAAATTGTTGAAATGGCAGACTCAGCGATTACGTCACTTATTCCTGCAATATCATGTGCTGCGCTGAATGCTTTCGGATTAATTATTATTTCAAAATGTAAGTTATTATTTTTTAAAATAATTGCAGATGGCTTATTAGCATCTCCCCTATAACCAATAAATTTATTTTTTTCCTTCAATTTATACTCAAGGTTATTTTTTGAGATAATAAGTTCTTTGTTAATGACTTTGAGTAGAGCAATATCCTTCCAACTAGATCCATCTATTGGTATGTATTTGTCAAAAAATTCTCTTACAAATTTAATTACCTCTTGGCCTCTTAATGGATCATATCTCTCACTTCCACCCTCATCTGATTCAATAATATTTGTGCCATACAAACTATCATATAGGCTAACCCATCTGGCATTAGCAGCATTTAGCGTATATCTTGCATTCATTATTGGCACTACTAATTGTGGCCCTGCAATTTTAGCAATTTCATCATCTACGTTTTGAGTTTCAATTTTAAAATTTGGCCCCTCCTCCTCCAAATAGCCTATTTCCTTTAAAAATTTTTTATACACCTGTATATTAATTTTTTGACCTTTGTTTTTGGCATGCCAATTATCAATTTTTTTTTGAAGATTTTCTCTAGTATTTAACAACTCTTTGTTTTTAGGCGCAAGATCATGAACAGCTTCATTAAAACCATCCCAGAATTTCTTTGAGGAAATACCAGTATCTTTTAGTAGTTCATTATTTACAAAATTTAACAATTCAATTGAAACTTTTAAATCATTTATATTTTGATACTTTGTCATCTATCTTTTTTAAAACTCCAGGAAAATTAAGTCAAATAGTTAATTAGAAGCATTTAATTTTTGTTGTAATTTTTCTTATTAATATAGTAATTATTGATTAATGAAAAACTATCTTAATTTTGAAAACGACATTAAAAACCTTGAAAGTGAAATTGAAAAATTAAAAGATCCTTATAATCAAAGTGGACTTCAAGAAGTAGATACAAAAAAAATAGCTCAAATTCAGTCAGAAATAGATAAGAAGTTAAAAAATGTTTACTCAAACCTTGATCATTGGCAAACCACAATGGTAGCAAGACATGAAGATAGACCTAAATCTAAATTTTTAATAGATAGTATTTTTGAAGATTTTATTCCTTTGTCAGGTGACAGATTTTATGGAGAAGATAAATCTGTAATTACTGGATTTGCGAGATTTAAAAATCAATCTGTCTTAGTGATAGGTCAAGAAAAAGGTGATGATTTAGATGGCAGAATTGAAAGAAACTTTGGAATGATGAGACCAGAGGGATACAGAAAAACAATTCGTTTAATGAAGTTGGCTGATAAATTTAATATACCAATAATCTCATTTATTGATACTCCAGGAGCCTATCCTGGTGTTGGAGCAGAGGAGAGAGGACAAGCTGAGGCTATTGCCCGATCAATCGAATGTTGCATGAAACTTAATGTGCCGACTTTAGCAGTTATAATTGGCGAAGGAGGCTCAGGTGGTGCAATAGCACTGGCGTCATCAAGTAAAGTAGTAATGTTTGAGAATGCTATATATTCAGTAATTTCTCCTGAAGGATGTGCAACAATTTTATGGAGAGATCCAAAAAAAATGCTCGATGCAGCTAAAGCAATGAAATTATCTGCAAAAGACCTTTTAGATTTAGAAATAATTGATGAAATAATCAGTGAACCTTTGGGTGGTGCGCATAGAGACCATAATTTAATGGTGGAAAATTTAAAAAGTTCAATTGAAAAAAATCTTGATTTTTTTAAATCTATGACAAGTGAAGAAATTTTTAAACATAGGAAAAATAAATTTTTAAAAATTGGTAGGGGAAAAGGTTTCGTGACAAATGTAGATGGTTTAAGTTCGTTGAAACCAATTAAATCTAACACTCTCCAATATCTAAAATCTAAAATTTTTCTTCTTATTTCTATCGGAATAGGTTTGATTATTTTGACATTAGCAGCCTTGTTTTCATAGAGACCCACAACACTTTTTGTACTTCTTCCCTGATCCACAAAAACATGGTTCATTACGACTCATCTTCTTTCCAATATACTCAGGTTTTATTTTTGAGTTCTCATGATTTTCTTTTTTATCGACTGCTTCAATTACCTTCAGATTCATTAATATAGTTATATAATCAATCTTTAATTTATTAAGTAAGCCTTCAAACATTGTAAAAGCTTCTTTTTTATATTCAATCAATGGATCTCTTTGCCCATACGATCTGAGACCTATAACTTGTCTTAATTGCTCTAAATATTGAATATGTGACTTCCAATTCAAATCTATTGATTGTAAAAAGATCCTTTTCTCAATTTCTTTTGATTGCTCTTCTCCTAGAAGTTTTAATCTTTCTTTTCTTCTTTGTAAAAATTTTTCTAATATTTTTTCAACTAATTTTTTATCTTTTAGTGCAATATAATCATTAAATTCTGTTTGGCTGATGTTTTTACCAAGAATCGATTTAAGTCTATTTTCAAAAACTTTGCTCTTAGGATTAGCTTTTTCCTGTGTTCTTAATATTTCTAAATTATTTACTATTTCTCTTAAAAAATCTTCAGAGTACTCAAAAATTTTTTTACTATTCATAGCTTCTTTCCTCTGTGAAAAAATTACATGTCTTTGATCATTTAAAACATTATCAAATTTAATCAGTGTTTTTCTTATGTCGAAATTTCTAGCTTCAACTTTTTGTTGAGCTCTTTCTAGAGCCTTATTGATCCATGGGTGATCAATACTTTCGCCATCCTTTAGACCTAATTTTTCTAAGATATTATTCATAGACTCAGAACCAAAGATCCTCATAAGATCATCCTCAAGGCTTACGTAGAAAATTGAACTACCTTCATCACCCTGACGTCCCGATCTTCCTCTTGCTTGATTGTCTACTCTTCTAGACTCCATTCTTTCCGTACCGATTACAAAAAGCCCTCCAAGAGATTTAATTTTTTTTTTGTTTTTTGTTAATTCTTCTTCAGACAAGGATCCTTTTTTTCCACCAAGTTGAATATCCACACCTCTTCCAGATATACTCGTTGTTATAATGACAGATTTTTCCTTTCCAGCATTTGCAATAATTTCAGCTTCATTTTCATGATTTTTTGCATTTAATACTAAATGTTCAACGTTCTCTCTATTTAAGAGTTTTGAGTATTTTTCAGAATTATTGATACTTGATGTAAAAACTAAGATAGGTTGCCCAGTTTTATTACATTCTTTTATTTTTTTAAGTATAGAGTCATTTTTTTCTTTTTCAGTTCTAAAGATTTGATCATTAAAATCTTTCCTAATCATTTTTTTATTAGTTGGTATTGTAATAACTGGAAGATTATAAATCTCAAAAAATTCTTCTGACTCTGTTGCAGCAGTTCCAGTACAACCAGAAATTTTTTCATAAAGTTTAAAATAGTTTTGGTAAGTAATTGATGCCAATGTTTGATTTTCAGCTTGAATATCAATTTTTTCTTTTGCCTCTAGCGCCTGATGTAACCCATCTCCAAATCTTCTTCCTTCAAGTATTCTTCCTGTTAATTCATCAATAATCTTAAGATTATTATTTTGGACTATATAGTCTTTTCCTTTTTCAAATAAATGATTGGCTCTGAGTGCTTGATTAACATGATGTACTAATCCCAAGTTTTCTGGATCATAAAAATTATTATTTCTTAAAATTCCTGCACTTGAAAATATTTTTTCTACATTATTGATTCCTTCATTAGTAAGAAGAATATTTTTATCTTTTTCATCAATTTCGTAATCATTTACATTTAATTTTCTTATAAGCTTATCAATTGCAAGATATTTATCAGTTTTATCTTCAGCAGAACCTGAAATAACCAAAGGTGTCCTCGCCTCATCTATTAAACAGGAGTCAATTTCATCGACAATTGAGAAAAAATGATCTCTTTGAACCATCTCATTTTGAGAGTATTTCATATTATCTCTTAAATAATCAAACCCAAGCTCACTGTTAGTCGCGTAGGTTATATCTAAATTGTAATTTTTCTTTCTTTCATAGTCATCTTGATAGTTGTTTATAAAACCTGCCTTTAGTCCTAGAAAATTATAGATTTCACCCATCTCCTGAGAATCTCTTTTTGCAAGGTAGTCATTAACGGTAACAATATGAACTCCTTTTTCTAGTAAGGCATTAAGGTAAGCTGCAAGAGTTATGGTTAAAGTTTTACCTTCACCAGTCCGCATCTCAGCAATTTTTGACTCGTGTAAAACTATTCCGCCTATCATCTGAACATCAAAATGTCGTTCCCCCCTTATTCTTTTTGAGGCTTCTCTTACTAAAGCAAATGCCTCAGGCAAAATATCGTCTAGATTTTTACCATCTTTAATTAATTTCTTGAATTCTGATGTCTTTTCTGGAAATTCTGTATCTTTTAAATTTTGAGTGTAACTCTCCAAATTGTTTATTTCTTTAACTATTTTACTTATTCTTTCCAACTCTTTTTGATTGGAAGATTTTATAAATTTTGAGATAAAGCCAAGAGGATTAAACATAAGTTTTTGATATATTATTTATACTTAAACTTTAATATAATCATTTAAAATTTATTTTAAACATTATGGGTATTAATTTAACTAATTTTTTATCATCTAAATCAAAAAATAAGAGAATGACGGAATTTCAAGATTTAGATCATATAGATGGAGTTTCAATTTCAACTGTAAGCGCAAATTTATACAAAAATAGTAGAGATGATTTAGTTATGTTTTATTTTCGAGACTCAGCTAATTTTGCCTCAGTTTATACCCAGTCAAAAATTATTTCTGAAAATATAAAATGGAATTTAAATAATAATTCAAAAAAGGTGTTTTCTTTGTTAGTAAACACTCGTAATGCGAATTGTTTTACTGGTAAACAGGGGTATAAAAGTTTAGAGAAAATTGCTGACGTCATTTCAGATGGTTTATCAAAGAAACAACTAGATGATGAAGATCAACCAAAAAAAATTAAACCAAAAGAAATTATTTTTGGTTGCACTGGTACTATTGGAGAAATATTTCCCGAAGAAAGAATTAAAAAAATGATACCTGAGTTAATTAAAAAAATTAAATATACTCAAAATAAATACATCTGGATGAAAGCTGCCCTTGGTATAATGACAACTGACACCCAACCTAAAATGGCAATGGAAAAATGTTATATTGGAAATTCTGAAGTTAAAATATTCGGAATAGCAAAAGGATCTGGAATGATAAATCCTAATATGGCTACAACTCTAGGATATCTTTTTACAGATGCTGATATACCTAATAAGGTATTGAAAGATCTTTTAAAAAAAAATATTACTACAACATTTAATGCCATCACTTGTGATAGCGATACGAGCACCAATGATATGGTTACAATTTTTTCGACTGGAAAAGCAAGTCATTCAAAAATAAAAAATATTAGAGATCCAAAAATAAGAAATTTTGATGAATCTTTAAATAAAGTTTTGCTTAATTTAGCTAAAAGAGTTGTTTTAGATGGAGAAGGATCTTCAAAATTTGTTAAGGTTAAAGTAGAAAATTGCAGAAAAGAATCGGACGGAAAAGTAATTGCCTTTTCAATTGCCAATTCACCCTTAGTAAAAACTGCAATTGCTGGTGAAGATCCTAATTGGGGTAGAGTCATTATGGCCATTGGTAAGTCAGGAATATCAATTGATATTGATAAGTTATCAATAAGATTTGGAAAACTTATTATTGTTCAGAATGGAAAATTGAGCGTTAGTTATGACGAAAAACTAGCAGCGGAATATATGAAAAATAATTATATTGAAATAAATATTAATTTATCCAGTGGATCAAAAAATTTTACTGTATATACGATGGATTTTACAAAAAATTACATTGAAATAAATTCTGATTATCGAAGTTAAATTCTATTGAATTTGAATTATAAACAATTATCTATAATAGATGATAAAATATAAACTCATTTGTAAAAATTGTGATTTATCATTTGATAGCTGGTTTGCATCATCAAATGAATATGAGAAATTAAAGAAAAAAAATTTTCTTAATTGTATAAAGTGTAATTCCAAAAAAGTTGAGAAAAATTTAATGGCTCCTAAAGTGATTAATAAATCACCAAAAATTAAAATAGAAAAAAATGACTTAAAATTTTCTGAAATAGATAAAAAGATCAAAGAATATCAAAAATTTATTAAAAAAAATTTTGATTATGTTGGCGAGAACTTTGCATATGAGGCCAGATCAATTCATTATAACAACAAGAAGAATAAAAAAGGAATTTTTGGTACCGCTTCAAAAAAGGAAATTAAAGAACTTAAAGAGGAAGGTATTGAAGCTGAAATAATACCATGGCTAGAGGATAAAAATAACTAACCTTTAATGAATTTTCCTATGTAGTTTATAGATCTATCTTTACTTAATGACCAATTGTTTTTAATTATATTAAATTTCATTCCATCTAAAGCGTCCAACCTAAGATCATATTTCTTTAAAATATTTATAAGATCATTAGGCCTAACAAATTTTTCCCATTCATGGGTGCCAATTGGAAGCCAGTTTAGAATATATTCAGCCCCAATAATTGCGAATAAATAAGACTTAAGAGTTTTATTAATTGTTGCAACAAACATGATGCCATTTTTTTTTAAAAGTTTAGAGCAACTCTTTAAAAAGAAATCAACATTACTTACATGTTCTACTATTTCCATATTTAAAATGACATCAAATTTATTTTGTGAGCTTAGTTTTTCAGGTGACACTGAAAAATATTTAATATCTAATTTACTTTTTTTAGCATGTAGTCCTGCCACTTTAATATTTTTCTCAGAAGCATCTATTCCGGTTACTTTGGCTCCCAACCTACACATAGGCTCTGATAAAAGTCCACCACCACAACCAATATCAAGAATTTTTACATTTTTGAGAGGTTTTTTTTTATCTTTGAGTTTAAACGTATTAATTATATTGTTTTTTATATACAAAATTCTAATGGGATTAAATTTATGCAAAGGTTTAAATTTCCCTTCTGGATCCCACCATTCTTTCGCAATTTTTGAAAATTTCTCTATTTCTTCTTTGTTAATTGTGCTATTTTTCATAACAATATTGACTTTATATCCAACATGTATTTTATCAATAATTTAAATTATTAGTAATATATTATCGTGAAATTAGTAGTATTAAAATTTGGAGGAACATCTGTTGGTACTATTAAAAAGATTAAGATTGTAGCTAATATAATTGAAAGTTACAAAAAAAAAAAGTTTCAAGTAATTGTAATTTCATCAGCTATGAGTGGCGTCACAAATGATTTGATAAATAAATCAAAAAAAATAAGCAAGAATTTTTCTCTTTCAGAATATGATACATTGGTTTCTACGGGGGAACAAGCAGCCTGTTCTTTGATTGCTGGAAGATTGATTGAAAAAGGTATTTTATCAAGGTCTTGGTTAGCATGGCAAATACCTATCATCACAGAGGGTGCTCATAAATATTCAAGGATTAGTAGAATCAATAGGACTAAGATTAGAGGTTTTTTAAAAAAGGGGGGAATTCCAATAATATCAGGTTTTCAGGGAATAAACAAAGATGGAAGAGTAACAACTATTGGAAGAGGTGGGTCTGATGCAAGCGCAATTATGTTTGCAAAATTTTTTAATGCACAAAAGTGTATAATTTATACCGATGTTGAGGGTGTGTACACAACTGATCCAAACAAACTTAAAAAAGCAAAAAAAATCAAAATAATTTCATATGAGGAAATGTTAGAAATGGCATCATTGGGAGCAAAGGTCATGCAACCCATTTCAATACAAGACGCGAGATTGAATAGAATTAATATTGAGGTAAAGTCGACTTTTTCAAAAAAATCAGGAACTTTAATCACAAAGAGATCAAACATAAAAAATAATAGAATTATAACTGGTATTTCATTTACTCAAAATGATGCAAAAATAACACTAGTAGGCGTGAAGGACAAACCAGGTGTAGCAGCATCTATTTTTAAACCACTGTCAAAAAATTCAATTAACGTTGATATGGTTGTTCAAAATATTTCAGCGTATGGTAAAGAAACAGACTTAACTTTTACAATTAAAAATGAATTTGTAAATAAAACTAAAAAGATTATTTATGAAAATAAGAGTATTAAATTTAGAAGCTTACTTATAAATAAAAATGTTTCGAAAGTCTCTATAATTGGAGTAGGTATGATTACAACACCAGGTGTTACCTACAGAATGTTTCAAACTTTGGCAAACAATAAAATAAATATTCAGGTGATTTCAACATCAGAAATAAAAATTTCAGTTTTAATAAATAAAAATAGTGTTCACAAAGCTATAGCTTCTTTGCATAAGGAGTTTAATCTTAACAAATGATAAGCATAAGACCATTCAGAGATATTAAAAGAAAGACTACAAGGGTTATTAAAGTAGGAAATTTAAAAATAGGTGGAAATAATCCAATTTCTGTTCAATCAATGACTAATACTTTAACTACTAACGTTAAAGCAACAATTAATCAAATTAACAAACTTAAGGACGAAGGGGCAGATTTGGTAAGAGTTTCTTGTCCGGACAAGGAGTCAACTCATGCTTTAAAGAAAATAATTCAATCAACCAATATTCCAATAATTGCTGATATCCATTACCACTTTAAAAGAGCGATTGAGGCCGCTCAAAATGGCGCTGATTGTCTAAGAATAAATCCTGGAAATATTGGAGATAAAGAAAAAATTAAGGAGGTTATAAAAGCTGCCAAAGATAATAATTGTTCAATTAGAGTGGGGGTAAATGCCGGATCTTTGGAAAAAGATATTCTAGAAAAGTTCAAAGAACCTTGTCCAGAGGCTCTTGTAGAAAGTGCAATTAGAAACATAGAAATATTAGAGAATGAGGATTTTTTTAACTTAAAAGTTAGCGTCAAATCATCAGATGTCTTCTTATCAATAGGCGCTTATAGATTGCTTTCTCAAAAGATAGACTATCCGCTTCATATTGGGATTACAGAAGCAGGTAGTTTTTTACCAGGAACAATAAAATCTTCTATTGGTTTTGGGTCATTATTATTAGATGGGATAGGAGACACTATTAGAGTGTCGTTATCCGACGATCCTATCAAGGAAATAAAAGTGGGAAATGAAATCTTAAAATCATTGAACTTACGTCATCGAGGAGTGAAAATTATTTCTTGTCCCTCATGTGCAAGACAAGGTTTTGAGGTAATAAATACTGTAAAAATTTTGGAAAAAAGGCTTAGTCACATTAAAACACCAATAACGTTATCCATAATAGGCTGCGTTGTTAACGGTCCAGGTGAAGCAGCCTTTACTGATATTGGTTTAACAGGGGGAGGTAAAGGAAACAATATGCTTTATTTGTCAGGTATTCAGACCGAAAAGATTTTAACTAAAAATATCATTGATAAAGTTGTTGATGAAGTTGAGAAAAAAGTTGCTGAAATAAATAATAAATAAAATGATTCCAACCAAAACAATAGATGAAATAATAAAAAAGCATTCTATTTTAGAGAAAGAGTTATCCTCAAGGACAATAGATAAAAAAATATTTGCTGAGAAATCAAAGGAATATTCTGATTTAAACGATATTATTGAGGATGCAAAAAAATTCATTCTTTTTGAGAAAGAAAAGACAGATTTAGAAAAAATTATTGATGATCAAAATTCAGTTGAAGAATTAAAGTCAATGGCAGAGAAAGAGTTAAAAGATCTTTTACTTAATTTCACCAAGATTGAAAAAAGGTTAAAATTCTATTTGCTTCCTAAAGATGAGGCAGATAAAAAAAATGCTATTATAGAAATTCGGGCTGGGACAGGTGGATTAGAAGCAAGTCTCTTTGCTGGAGATTTATTTAGAATGTATGAAAAGGTAAGTCAGAAAAAGAGATGGACCTTAGAATTGATTTCAATTTCAAAAAGTGAGGCAGGAGGACTTAAAGAAGTTATTGCATCTATTAAAGGTAGCAATATCTATTCTACACTTAAATACGAAAGTGGCGTCCATAGAGTGCAACGTGTTCCGGATACTGAAACTCAAGGAAGAGTACATACTTCTGCAGCTACTGTAGCGGTTTTACCAGAAGTGGAAGAAGTAGACTTAAAGATAAATGAAAGTGATTTACGTATCGATGTTTTTAGAGCTGGTGGACCAGGAGGGCAATCAGTAAATACAACTGATAGTGCAGTAAGAATTACACATATTCCAACAGGACTAACTGTTTCACAACAAGATGAAAAATCACAACATAAAAATAAAGCGAAAGGAATGAAAATCCTAAGAGCACGTCTGTATGAATTAGAGAGATCAAGAATTAATCAAGAAAGATCTGAAGATAGAAAAAATAAAATTGGAACTGGGGATAGATCAGAAAGAATAAGAACCTATAACTTTCCCCAAGGCAGAGTTACAGACCACAGAATAAATTTAACTTTACATAAATTAGAAGAGTTTTTAGAAGGCGAAGCTTTTGATGAGATTATTGAAAATTTAACCTTACAAGCCCAAGAGGAAAGTTTAAAAAATATATAATTAATGGAAATTTATAGATTAATTAAAAAAGCAAGTGAAAAATTAAAGAAAAATAAGATTTCTTCTTATCAGTTAGACACTGAAATTTTAATGTCTAAAGTGTTAAATAAAAAAAGAGAATACCTAATATCAAATCAAAAAGAAAAATTAGATTTTTCAAAGCAAAAATATTTTAAAAAACTAATTTTTGAACGTTCTATGGGCAAGCCATTAAGCTACTTAACTGGTAAAAAGGCTTTTTGGAAATATGAATTTTTCGTAAATAAACAAGCCTTGATACCAAGGCCTGATACGGAACTAATAGTTGAAAAGGTATTAAATTGTTCAAAAAAAAAAACTAAATTAAATATCTTGGAAATTGGGGTTGGTTCTGGCTGTATTCTTTTATCAATTTTAAAGGAGAGAAAAGACTTTAATGGGGTTGGTATTGATATCAGCAAAGGATGTATAGACTTAAGTAAAATAAATAGCAGAAAATTAGGCATATACAACCGTGTTAAATTTTTTAAATCAGATGTTGACAATTTTACAAACGGGAAATATGATTTAATTGTATCTAATCCTCCTTATATTAAAAAATTAGATATTAAATATTTGGAAAAAGATATAGCTTGTTTTGAGCCAAAAATTGCTATTGATGGCGGATTAGACGGAATATCAGAAATAAGAAAAGTAATAAATAATTCATCTGATCTGATAAAATTGAATGGAAAGCTAATTTTAGAAATAGCATTTAACCAAAAAATAGAAGTTTTAAAAATGCTTAAATGTAAAGGATTTTATATAAACAACGTTTTTAAAGATTATGCGAGAAATGATAGATGCATAGTTTCTACAAAAATATAACATAAAAAAGATTATGGTGACTTTCAGAAATAATAATAATTTGAGAAGAAATAATTTTAGAAGAAGCGATAGAAGTTTTAAATCTAATGGAGATAGATCTAAATTTGGACCAGGTTATTCGAGTAATGACAATTTTCAAAGAAAATCTCCTGGAAGAAATAATCATAATGCTCCAAAGTTAATTGAAAAATATAATAATTTGGCGCGAGAGGCACTTTCTACAGGTGATAAAATCTTATCTGAAAACTACTTTCAACATGCAGATCACTTCACTAGAATTTTAAAGGATCAAGAAATTTCAAGGAAATCAAAATTTATTAGCAACAACCATATTAAAAATGAAAGTTCAGAAAGTGACAAAAACAATTCTGAGTCATAAGTTTTTATTTTTAAATAGTTTGCAATACAAAAAAATTAATTTAATCCAATTATTTTTTCTGATTTAAGTACATCTAATTTAATTTTTTTTGTTTCAAATTGTTTCCTATCTTCACCTTTTAAAATTTTACCAGATGGTAATTTAAGTTTTTGTGAGTTTATTTTTTTTCCATTAACAATTACCTCATAATGTAAATGAGGACCAGTCGATTTACCTGTTGAACCAACATAGCCTATTGTTTGTCCTTGTTTAACTCTTACACCGCTCCTAATCCCAGAGGCAAATTTCGACATGTGAGCATAAACAGTTTGATATGTTGAATTATGTTTTATCATAATACAATTTCCACCTCCACCACACCAACCTGCTTTTTTTATAATACCATCTCCTGATGCCATAATGGGAGTTCCCATCGGAGCAGCAAAATCAGTTCCCCTATGCATCTTATTGAAACCATCTATTGGATGTTTTCTCATTCCAAAAGGTGATGATAGTCTTGCTCCATTTATAGGTGTTTTCATAAGAGCCTTTTTAACACTTTTTCCATTTTTATCATAATGACCTTCGCTTCCCTCTTTATCAAAATAATATAAAGGATTATTTTCTCCATTTAGATTTAGGTTTGCAAAAAGAATATTACCTGTCTCTTGAATTTTATTTTTATCATCTGTAAAAGTTTCAAATAATATTTGAAACCTATCTCTTTTTTTTATATCTCTTTGAAAATCAACTTGAAATCCATATATCCTAGCAAAATCAATTATAATATTAGGTGGAATTTTTTCATCTTCTGCTGATTTATAAAGGCTTTGTAAAATAATATTTTCTTTATAAATTATGTCTTTTTTAAGTTTGGTAATTAACTGTTTTTGATCAAATTCGTTAGTTTCAATATTTCTAGATAAATATATTTTTTCAGTGTTAGATACTTGAAAAATAAATTCATTAATTTGTTTTTTTGATTGATCGAAAGTAAAATAAATTTTTTGATTTGTATTGAGTTTATTAAGGTTTATTTTTTTTGACAATGTTTTTTTGATGTCATTTATATCTTTTGTTTTAATTAGATAATTTTTAAGAAGATTATCGAAAGTTTCTCCCTCTGATATTTTATGATTAATTTTTTTAAATCTGGGTTCTAAACTATCAAATAAATGTTGGACAGTTTTTTTTAGGTAAACATTATTGATTATATTTTTATAATTATTTAAAATTTTATTTTTATTGTAATTGTAATACGTTGTTGAGATAATGGTGGCGCATATTAATAGTGATAAGGCAAAAATTTCAGTATTTTTTTTTATTTTTGCTCTTATTTTGTTCAAAATAAAATAATTTTGCATATGCAATTAATAGATTAGCATTATCAAAAAATCAAAAAAAACCCTTTAAAAACAGGGTTTTTTAGGCACTTATTTCAATCTTAGTGCTTGATTTCCTTTTATTTTAGCCTATAAGCTTCAACTTTCTCAATATTCTATTGTCTTATCAATAATTCTGAGAATTATTGGGTCTATACCCAATTAGCTGTTTTAAAAGTAAAGATTTAAGAAGAGAAGTGTGGACGGTTAAGGTTACCAAAATTTGTCGTACACACTTCAACATTATATAAATTTTATTCTTAGAATTTATATAGAAGCTAGTGTGCGCCGTTTTTAAACTTGAGAGTTTGATCATGGCTCAGAACGTACGCTGGCGGCACGCCTAACACATGCAAGTCGAACGAAGTAGCAATACTTAGTGGCAGACGGGTGAGTAACATGTAGGTATCTACCCTTTGGCCTGGAATAACACGAGGAAACTTGTGCTAATACTGGATAAGTCTTTACAGAGAAAGCTTTATGCACCATTGGATGAGCCTGCACTTGATTAGTTTGTTGGTGGGGTAATGGCCTACCAAGACTTTGATCAATAGCTGATTTGAGAGGATGATCAGCCACATTGGGACTGAGACACGGCCCAAACTCCTACGGGAGGCAGCAGTGGGGAATCTTGCACAATGGAGGAAACTCTGATGCAGCGATGCCGCGTGAGTGAAGAAGGCCTTTGGGTTGTAAAGCTCTTTCGTCGGGGAAGAAAATGACTGTACCCGAATAAGAAGGTCCGGCTAACTTCGTGCCAGCAGCCGCGGTAATACGAAGGGACCTAGCGTAGTTCGGAATTACTGGGCTTAAAGAGTTCGTAGGTGGTTGAAATAGTTGGTGGTGAAATCCCAGAGCTTAACTCTGGAACTGCCATCAAAACTTTTCAGCTAGAGTGTGATAGAGGAAAGCAGAATTTCTAGTGTAGAGGTGAAATTCGTAGATATTAGAAAGAATACCAATTGCGAAGGCAGCTTTCTGGATCATTACTGACACTGAGGAACGAAAGCATGGGTAGCGAAGAGGATTAGATACCCTCGTAGTCCATGCCGTAAACGATGTGTGTTAGACGTTGGAAATTTATTTTCAGTGTCGCAGCGAAAGCGATAAACACACCGCCTGGGGAGTACGACCGCAAGGTTAAAACTCAAATGAATTGACGGGGACCCGCACAAGTAGTGGAGCATGTGGTTTAATTCGAAGATACGCGCAGAACCTTACCAACACTTGACATGTTCGTCGCGACTTTAAGAGATTAAAGTTTTCGGTTCGGCCGGACGAAACACAGGTGCTGCATGGCTGTCGTCAGCTCGTGTCGTGAGATGTTGGGTTAAGTCCCGCAACGAGCGCAACCCTCACTTTTAGTTGCCATCATTTAGTTGGGCACTCTGAAAGAACTGCCAGTGATAAGCTGGAGGAAGGTGGGGATGACGTCAAGTCCTCATGGCCCTTACGTGTTGGGCTACACACGTGCTACAATGGTATTTACAACA
>CABYFG010000003.1 GCA_902518185.1 uncultured Pelagibacteraceae bacterium
AAAAAAATAATTTTTGGAAAAATAAAAACATTTTCATATCTGGTGTAGCAGGATTTGTTGGATCAAATCTAGCTAAAAATTTAGTCCAGAGTGGAGCAAATGTAATTGGGCTTACACAAAATAATAAAATAGAAAGTTTATTATTTTATGAAAATATAGATAAGAAGATAAATCTTTTATTTGGTAATATTACAAATAAAGAGTTTTTAAAAAGTATATTTTTGAAATATAGAATTGATATATGTTTTCACTTAGCTGCTCAAGTTGAGGTTGGATCAGCTTTAAAATACCCATATTTGACTTGGGAAACAAATGTTAGAGGCACATATACACTTATGGAGGTAATAAGAGAAAGTAAAAAAAAAATTAAATCTATAATAATAGCTTCATCAGACAAAGCTTATGGAAATTACCCTTTACAGAGATTGCCTTACAAAGAAAATTATGAGTTAAAACCAAATTATCCTTATGACACATCAAAAGCTTGCGCTGACATAATTGCTAAATCTTATGCATCTAAATTGTATAAATTACCCATAATAATTACAAGATTTGCAAATATATATGGCTCTGGTCAATTGAATTTTACAGCTTTAATACCCGATGTAATAAAATCATGTATTTTGAATAAAAAATTTGTGATGAGAAGTGATGGAGAGGCAATAAGAGATTTTATCTATATTGATGACATTGTTGAACTTTATAAATTATTAGCGAAAAATTTGTATTTAAATCCAAAAAAATATTCTGGTGAAGTTTTTAACGCTGGAACAAATGTAAAGCACAAAGTTAAAGATATAATAAAAAAAATATTTATTTATACAAATAAAGAAAAAAAATTGAAAAATGTTTTCAAGAAAATTAAAAAAAATCAAGCTAAAGGAGAATTATCTGCTCAATATATGGATTATAAAAAACTAAATAAATTTTTTGGATGGAAACCAAAATACAAGTTTTCGAATACTCTCCCTGAACTCATTCATTGGTATCAAAAATATCTAGGAAAAAATTAGTATATGGTCATAGCTATTGACATGATTGGTACTAATTTAGGCAGCGGAACAAAAACTTATAATTTAAATTTTTGTGAAAATTTACATCAATTAAATTTTAAAAACAAAATATACATTTTTATTACAAGGAATTATTTAAAAAATATTGATCAAAACAATAACTTAAATATTAAATATATTATTAAATCTAAATTTTTAGAAAATATATTTTTAAGAATTTTATGGATGCAACTAATCCTACCATTTGAATTAAGGTTATTGCGAGTCAATCACCTTTTTTCTCCAATGAATATGGGTCCAATCAGTTTAAGATTATTTAATATAAAATTTACTCTAGGCCTACATTCTAATTTGCCTTGGATTTATTTTTCAAAAATGCCAGGTAATTTCTTAAGAAATTTTTTGACTAAAATTTTAATGGAAATTTCAATCAGGTTTTGTGATAGACTAATAGTAGACTCAGAGTATGCAAAAAAAGAAATTATTAGATTGCTTAAAATTGATGAAAAAAAAGTTTTTTTTATTTATTTAGGTATCGATAAAAAATATCTGATTGAAAAAAATGATGAGAATTACTTAGAGAATTTTGAATACAGAGATTATGCAATTTCTGTTTTGTCTTGTGTTAGATATCACAACATCATTAACTTATTAAAAGGGTTTAAATTACTAAAAAAAGAAAAAAATATTAAATTAAGATTTGTTTTGGTTCTACAAATCTTAGATAAAAAATATTTTGATGAAATAAAGAAGTTTATTGAAATAAA
This sequence comes from uncultured Pelagibacteraceae bacterium, assembly GCA_902518185.1. GTDB lineage: Bacteria > Pseudomonadota > Alphaproteobacteria > Pelagibacterales > Pelagibacteraceae > Pelagibacter. Next base: position 1,781 of record CABYFG010000003.1, read on the forward strand.
TTTTCAAAAAAATGAAATTATTTTTTTACATAATTTAGATAGTAAATTTTTAGTAAATTTGTATAAAAATTCGAAATTTTATATTTTTTCCTCTTATTGTGAAGTCTTTGGTCTGACATCTTTAGAAGCCATGTCTCAAGGATGTCCAGTAATTATCTCTAATAGATCTGCCTTAACGGAAATAAATTCAGATGCAGCTGAATACTTTAATCCAGATGATGAAGTTGAAATAAAAGACTCTATGCACAAAATCTTATTTGAGGAAAATTTTAGAAATAAAATTATTAAAAAAGCTAAAATTCATTGTAAGAAATTTAATTGGAAAAAAACAGTTTCAAGGACTTTAAAAATTCTTAATTATTAATTTTTTTTATTAAAAAATTATCAATAAAAATTGCATCAATCTCAGTTCTTAAAATACAATCTAAAGCTTCCTCTGGTTTAAAAACTATAGGTTCGTTTTCATTAAATGACGTATTCAAAAGAACTGGAACATTAGTAAGCTTGTAAAATGCATTTATAAGTTTTGAAAATTTACTATTATATTCTCTACTCACAGTTTGTAATCTTGCAGTATTATCAAAATGAGTAACCGCAGGAATCACTTCCCTCTTATCTTTTTTCACGGTCATCAGAGATGACATGTATGGACTAAAAAAATTTCCCTCAAACCATTCTGATTGAAATTCCTCTAAAACAGAGGGTGCAAATGGTCTAAAACTTTCTCTCCTCTTAATTTTTCTATTAATTATATCTTTCATATTGGGATTTCTTGGGTCAGCTAATATAGATCTATTACCTAAGGCACGTGGGCCAAATTCCATTTTTCCCTGAAACCAGCCAATGACTTTCCCATCTGCGATATATTTTGAGGCTGATGTGAATAATTCATCATCAGATCTCAAATAATCATAAGAAAGTTTTTTTTTGTAGTAATCTATTTTTAATATTTCTTCAATTTGGTTTTTACTAAAATTTTTTCCTAAATATGGAGATTTTAAATTAGTAAGATTGAGGTTATATTTAGAGGCTACCACAAAAGCGGCACCCAGAGCCCCTCCATTATCACCAGGGGCACAATTAATGAATATATTTTCAAATTTTTTTTCATCAGTAAGAAATTTGTTAGCAGTTGAATTCAAAGCGCAGCCACCTGAATACACAATATTTTTCGAGTAATTTAATTTTTTAATTGAATTTATTATTTTTTCGAAAAAAAATTCAAAAACCTTTTGGACAGAGGAAGCAAAATTTTTTTGGAAGTTTTTTTCTTTCATTTCATCGGAAAAGAGTTTTTCAAGTTTTAAATTAAATATTTGATCTATTAAAAGATTTTCATCAGCAATATATCTAAATTCTTTTTTATGGTGGTTAAAAAATTCTAAATTTAAATGATAAATTTTTTCATCATTTTTAAAAAGATTATCTAAAATTTTTTTAAAATAAATCGGGTCACCATATGCAGCTAAACCCATGATTTTGTATTCATCTCCATAATTTTTATAACCTAAAAACTGAGTCATTGCATGATAAAATATTCCTAAAGAGTCTGGAAAATAATTTTTTTTTTTTATAACTATTTTATTATTTTTGCATTCTGCATACGCAAAAGATACGAAATCACCTGACCCATCAATAGAAAGACCATTTGCATCTTGAAATTCGGAAGGATAGAAAGCTGAGGCTATATGTGCTAAATGGTGTTCAATGAAATGAAATTTAACGTTTTTATTTAATTTTAAATTTTCATTAAAAATTTTGTTAATATTTTTTTTTTTAAAAAACCTTTTTTTAGCTAAATTTTTTCCAAATGAAAAATTTTTTAGAAAATATATCCCTTTCGGTATAAAGTTACTAAATGGCTTTGTATTAAAAGCTATATCGGTTATATCATCCTCTTTCAAATTACCAATTATTAAACATTCTTTGATAGCTTTAGCTGGAAAACCTGCATAATGTTTTATTCTATTTAATCTCTCCTCTTCGATTGCTGCAATCAAATTTCCATTAATTATAAGACAAGCGGAAGAGTCTGCATGGTAAGTATTTACACCTAGTATTACTTTATTTTTTATCATGGATATAATTTATATTCTTAATTTTTTAATACTATTAAAAGAATCATAATCTAATTTGATAAGATTTTTTTTTGGTAAAATTATCTTTCTTTTCATATCTTGTTTTACGATAATTTTTACATCATTTGACAAACACTCTAAAATAAAAAAACTATAAGGATTTTCATGAGATATAATTGTATATTTTGCTAACGATTGAAGGTTGGATAGCTTGTTACTTGAAATAAAACCATAATTTTTAATATTTGGGAAATTTAATTTATCACCAACAATATGAACTTTGTATTTTAACCTAATTAGTTTTTTTACTAAATTGTATGGAAAATAGCTTATTTTGTTATTATGTTTTCTATAATAGATTAAAAAATCAATTTTTTTTCTTCTTCTAACTTTTTTTGTTAAGAGAAAATTTTTAACTACAAAATTAAAACTACTTTTTTTAATAGTCTTTTTTGAGAGATATTTTTTTAACAAATCAGTAGAAAACACCAATTTTGATTTTCTTAAACTTAAAGAATATTCACTTATTTTATAAAATATAGGAAATATTATTCCTCTAGTAAAGTAGCTTAACAAATTAGATTTTGAATAATTTGCCCCTCCAGTAATAGGTCCTAAAATTGTTTTTGGAGGTAAAAAAATGAATATTAAAAAGTTCCATAACGGTAAGTAATTTAAATAACATACCCTTTCATTTTTTAAAAATTTTTTCCAGCAGTAAATTATACCAAATATAGTAGATAAATATTTTTGTTTAATCTTTTTTTTTTGATTCAAAATGAAATAAAAATTATCTTTTTCATTCATCTTATTCAAAAATAGCCTCGCAAGTTTACCCTCTCCAGTATTATCAGAGTAATCACATGCCCAGACAAAAATTTTTTTTTTAGTCAATTTTTATAAATCTTGTTTTATGAAAAATTTTGTAAATATATTTTCCTTTAAAATAATAATAAAAAGTTTCTAATATTCTTTTTGATCTTCTAAAAAAATCATTTTTAAGTCTCCATAAGAATTCATAATTTCTCAAAAAATTTGGTACTTGCTTTTCATCACCAGATGCTATGGCTACGGAGGCTCCAATACAAATTATCTTGAATTCTGGATACTTTTCGGAGAGATAAAAAGCAAGCTTTTCTTGTTTTGGAGTTGGCAAAGTAATAAAAGTAAGAGTCTTTTTAGATAATTTAATTTTTGTTTTAATAATCTCTTTAATGTCACCAAAAGGAAGTTCTCTATTTTCAACTTTTAATTTAAATTTTTTTTCTAAATAACTTTTTGAATTTTGACTTAAATTGCCAAGGACCAATATCTTTTTTATAAATTTAGGAATTTTTAGATTATTGACCAAATCTCTTCCTGGGATTTTATTAATTTCTATGTGTTTTTTTAACCAAATACCATCAGGCCAATGAAACAAAATTTTTTTAATAAAAATCTCTTTATTAGCAAAGTAACCTAAAAAAGCTAAATTCATACCCGACAAGATAAAATTTTTTTTAAATGGTATTTTTTCTACTTTGTCTAAAATTTTAAAACTATTTCTACTATAATAATTATGATCAAATTTCAATTTAAATAACGAAAAAGAACGATTAATCATTTTTGAACTATAAAAAAATAATTGATTAATTTTTGCTGGAATACGCATAATTATAAAAAAAATATTTGTTCTTAATTTATTAATTTGAAAAGATTTCAAAATTTCTAACGTTGAAATCCAATAACTCTTAATATTTTTTCCAGAAATTCCACCTGACCTCATTCTTACATAAGTTTGATTTACTATTTTAAAATTTTCCTTTTTGATTATAAATAATCTAAGGAATAATTCAAAATCTGCAGCAATTTTAAAATTTTCATTGTATAGGCCATGATTATCATAGATCTCTTTTTTTATTATTGATGCAGGATGCGGTGGCATTAAGCCAAATTTCATTTTCCATTTTTTAAATCCTTTAGATGAATAAAATCTTGTTATTCTGTAATAATCTGAATTATCAAAATATGCTACATTTCCTAAAAAAATTTTCGAATTTTTATTTTTATTTTTATTTTTGGTTTTAAAAAAATTTTCAATAGTTTTATTGGATTGAAAAATATCATCAGAATTCAAAATGCATATAAATTCTCCAGAAGACTTTTGAATTCCGAAGTTAATGGATTTGTAAATACCAAAATCTTTTTTTACGAAAATTTTTTTTTGTTTATGAGGATATTTTTTTAATATTGATAAAGTTTTATCTTTTGATCCACCATCAATTATGACATGTTCTATATCTTTATAGGATTGAGAACAGACTGAATTGAGAGTATCTCTTATTGTTTTTTCACTGTTTAACGTAACAGTTATAATTGAAAATTTCATTTTTAATAAATTATTGCATATTAAAACTTTTTATATAATAGTGATTTAAACAATTTATGAAAATTAAAAAAGCAATTATTACAGGTATAACTGGTCAGGATGGATCGTACCTAGCAGAATTATTGTTAAAAAAAAAATATGAAGTTCACGGAATTAAAAGAAAATCATCGTCTTTCAATACATCTAGAATTGACCACCTTTATGAAAACAAGGCTTATAGAAATAAGTTTTTTTTACATTACGGAGATCTTCTTGACTCTAATTCATTAATGAAAGTAGTAAGTAAAATTAAGCCGGATGAAGTCTACAATTTCGCTGCGCAAAGTCATGTTGGTATTAGTTTTCAACAACCAAATTATACATCACAAGTAAATTCAATTGGTGTTTTAAATTTACTGCAAGCAATATATGAATGTGGTCTCGCTAAGAAAACTAAATTTTATCAAGCATCAACCTCAGAACTTTATGGAGAAATACAGGAGCCAAGACAGTCTGAAAAGACAAAGTTTTATCCAAAAAGTCCATATGCAACATCTAAATTATTTGCTTATTGGATATCAAAAAATTATAGAGAGTCATATGGGATTTTTGCATCTAATGGAATACTTTTTAACCATGAATCACCAAGAAGAGGTGAAACTTTTGTAACTAGGAAAATTACTTTGGGATTGAGTAAAATTATTCATGGTTTAGAAAATTGTTTATATTTAGGGAATCTTTATGCTTTAAGAGATTGGGGTCACGCAAAGGATTATGTAGAAATGTGTTGGAAAGTTTTACAATATAAAAAGCCTGATGATTTTGTTATTGCAACTGAAAAGCAATATTCAGTAAAATTCTTTTTAGATCAATGTTTTAAATATTTAGGCATAAAAGTAAAATGGATTGGATCTGGTTTAAAAGAGCATGCAAAAATAATAAAATTTGACACAAATAAATTTCCTTTTCTTAAAAAGAACATGATTATAGTAAAAGTAAGTAAAAAATATTTTAGACCAAATGAAGTAAACAATTTAATTGGAAACGCAAATAAAGCTAAAAAACTTTTAAAATGGAAACCTAAGATAGATATCTATCAATTAATTAAAGAAATGCTTGATAATGATTTGGAAGATATTAGAAAATCAAAATTGAAGTAAAAAATTGAAATATAGAGTTTTAATTGCTGGTCAAGAGGGAATGGTTGGTAATTCTATTTATAAATTTTTAAAAAAAAAAAAATTTAAAATTATTGAGTGTAAAAGAAAAAATCTAGATTTCACTGATCAAAAATCTGTTGATAAATGGTTCAAAAAGAAAAAACCTGATTTGGTAATTAATGCAGCTGGTAAAGTTGGTGGTATTTTAGATAATAAATTATTTCAATCAGATTACTTGTATATTAACTCAATGATCGGATTAAATATAATACATGCATCAAATAAATATGGTGTCAAAAAATTAATAAATTTGGGATCAGCTTGCATATACCCTAAAAATACTCAACAACCAATAAAAGAGAGCTCTTTACTTTCGTCTAGTCTTGAAGAAACTAATGAGGGCTATGCATTAGCAAAAATATTATCACTGAAATATTCTCAATATTTAAGAAAAAAATTAAAAAAACAATTTGTTTCTTTAATGCCAGCAAATTTATACGGTATTGGGGATAACTTTGATCTTAGATCAAGTCACGTATTGCCAGCATTAGTTAAAAAATTCACTTTAGCTAAAATCAGAAAATTATCTTCGGTAGAGGTCTGGGGTTCTGGAAAAGTAAAAAGAGAATTCTTGAATGTTGAGGATTTGTCATCTGCTATACATTTTATTATAAAAAAAAATATTAAGAATGATTTTATAAATGTCGGAGGTGGCGAACATTACTCAATAAAGGAATTATCATATATTTTAAAAAAAATAATTGGTTTCAAAGGTAAAATTATTTTCAACAGAAGATATCCAGACGGAGTAAAAAAAAGAAAATTAAACTCAAATATAATGAAAAAATTAGGATGGAAACCTAAAGTTAAGCTTAAAGAAGGTCTTATAGAATATTGTGATTATTATAAGAGAAATATAATGCCTAATGAATAATTTTTTTTTTTATAAAAACTATTAAGGCAAAATATATAAAAGAAGTACTAGTAATTGTAATTATATTATTAATATCAAAAAGACTTAGCATGATTGGATAACAAAGTAAGAAAATTAGTATTATCAATGTTTTTTCTAGACTATATTTCGATAACAGTAAATGATGTAAATGATTTCTGTCAGAATTAAGAGGATTCTTTTTTTCTAGAATTCTAATTATAAATAATCTTATAAGTTCAAGACCGGGGATGATCATATATAAAACTACTTGGTCGGCATAAATTATATAATTTTGATTATATAATGATATAAAAAAATAACTTATTAAATAACCAAGGAGTAAAGATCCACTATCTCCTAAAAAAGTTTTATTTTTATAGTTTAGATATGAAAATGCGATCATTGAAATTATTAAGATACTGACAATTAATGAAAATATATAAAAAAAAATGATACATGAAAAAATTAAAAGACTATAGATACTTGATTGTAAGTTAATTCCATCAAACATATTTAAGGCATTTAAAAAAACTACAAAACAAAAAATTGAAAAGATTAATTTAAAATTTTTCAAAAAAAACTCATCTTTTAAAAAAGAGAATTTGATCTTATCTAAAATTAAGTTGTTATCTAAATATAATTGTAAAAAAATTATTATAATAAGTATCAAAAATTTTAAGTTAGGTCTTAAATTTAGCTTATCATCAACAAAGCCTAATATAAAAATTAATGTAGCAATCATCATGAAATAATTAAGAGAACTTTGACTTTGAAAAAAAACTTCTTTTTCTAATAAATTATTTTGAAACTTGAGAATGATGCAGTAAATAATTAAATTAAAAAAAATAATTTGACCACCTGCAAGTGGCGTAGGTTTTGAGTGAAATTTTCTTATTTTATCAGGGACATCAATATTAAAATTAAAAATTTTTATTTTATGAAATAAGAATATCAAGGCAAAATTTATACACATGAAAGATAAAATTATTAAAATAGAATTTTCCATTAAAAATTTTTATTTTTAATATTTTTTATTTTTATCTTATCATCGACAATAAAACATAATGAAGTTAAAAAAATTAAAAAATCTAATCCAAAAACAGCATAAGATGATTCAAAAATACCCCTCATAGATAATATTAATAAAATTAAACTATAAAAAAAATTAGCATTGTTGGTCCTAATATGAAATAAGATTAATCTTAAAGATTTAATTCCAACGATTAAAGAAAATATTGAAAATAAAACAAGTCCAATTAGACCAGAACTTGCTAGTGCATAAATAAAAATGTTAGAGGCTGATTGATTTATCAAATACCTATCTCCTTGAGCTCCATAACCGATGTACAACTCTTTTTCAGAAGATTTTTTTTCATAAAAAACTTGAGCGATGTTTTTCCAATCTTTGAATCTACCAGAAGATATATCATCTTTAACAAAATTTCTTAAACTTTTATAATTTTTATAATTTTTAGATTTATAAATTTCTACTATTGAATGATTTTTTTCTTTTTCAGACCTTTTTTCATACCAAGCAAATGTATTATATTGAAATAAGATAAATGATAAAAAAATTGGAATAAAAAAATTTATTAAAAAAAATTTTAATATGTTAATTATTTTTAATTTTACATTATGTATTAAGATAATTAATAAAGTAATAATCAATAAAAAGATTATCGTTCTACTCTGCATAAGAATAATAGAAACAACTAATAAAATTTTAAATAAATTTGTTAAAATAGAACTTTTTCTTAAAAAATAGCTTTCAATGATGTGTAAAAAAATGAAAATAATTAGAGCTGTTCTTGATAGACCAGAAGATCTTGGTGATATTTTATTTATGAAAACTGGATAGTTTTCATAAATTCCATAAAATTTATGCGTCCCTTTTAAAAAATCAATTAAAAGCGGTAAAAATGTAATTAAAAAAATAAAAGTCAAAATAGTGCAAGCAAACAAAAAAATTATCTTTTTTTCGTTTGAATAAAAATAATTATTAATTACAACAATTGTTAAAATACTTGTTAATGAGCTGACAATCAGAGAAATATTTGAAAAATCATTATTCGTGTAAATTAAGCCAGGAACTTGCAATAAAAAGTAAATTGAAAAAAAATAAAAAATCCAGTTTTGTTTGAAATTGATATCTTTTTTTAAAAAATTTAAAATCAAAATTAAAATTAAAAAGCATAAATAAACTAATCCGTGTCTTAAAAAATTAATAATATCATTTAAAATTATTTTTTTTTTATCAAAAATTAGAAGATCATCGTAGGAAGTTGACACAGAAAACCAGCATATAACGAAAGAAAAAATTAAAAAAATTTTTATCAGTTTAGTTTTATTTCTATCTTTACTAAGCATTATTTTTAAACTTATCTTTTATATAAAACCAATATCCTATTGGAAAAAACATCATTAAACTCAGCCAATTATTAAAAAAACTTCCTGAGGGTATAAAGGGCATTATATTTATTATAATTGATAAATTTAAAAAATAATAAGATTTAATTAAGTTATTTTTTTTATTTATAAAAAATATTTTAATGTTTGCACTAAGCGTTTTAAAAAAAAGAAATACAATTAAAAGAAAACCAAATATCCCTATTTCCGACAATATTTGCACATAGGTATTGTGAGGATGAGTCGAACAAACTAATCTATTTTTTCTTTTGTTATCATTAAATTGATATTTTTTATTATTATCACGACAGTATGGGTAAAAAGTTTTTACACCAGTCCCAAATAGAAAATTTTCTCTAAATGCCTTTAGACCAGTATAAGATAAATTTTCATGCTCGTAAGAATAATAACGAATAATATCTCTAAAAATTGGTCGCTGACTTGGTTTAGTTATTAGACTTAACCCAGTCTGATTTAAGGTAAATGTCGAATATTTATATACAAGTGACCTTTCAAAATTGAAAAGAATAAAAAATATAATTATTATAGGAATTATAAAAAAAATTCTTTTTTTTATAATAAAAAAATAGAAGATATAAATAATGATTAATAAAAACATTGCAGTTCTTTCAGAGGACAAAAAAACGATAATAGTTACTAATAATAAAATAGTTACTTCATAAAATAATGAAATCTTGTTATTGCTTAAATAAATTAAACTTAAAATTAGTGGTAAAAATCTTACTAAATAACTCCCAAGTTTTTTTTCTTCATTAAAAAAACTACTTAGATAAAACAAATCACCTGATTCTTTTATTATTTTTTCATAACCAAAAAAATTATAACCAAAAATATATTGAAAAAAAGAGTCAGCAATAACAATAAAAATAGATATTAAAAAAAGTTTGTAGAAAACTCTTGAAAAAAAATCGTATTTTTTGAGAAGATAAAATAATGCTAAAGATAATAAAAAATACCTGAAATAGAAAAAAGAGGCTAAAAAGGAGTACTCCTTATATTCTGTGAAAAAAAAACTTGTTAAGATTATAGAATACAATATTAAAAAAAAAATTATTTCATATTTTATTAATTTAAAAATATTTGTATTTTCTCTCTCTAAGAATTTGGTAAGTAAAATTATTCCTGAGATTGATGTTAAAAGATCTGCAACAAATATACTAATTGCGAGAGAAATTGGAATTAAAGATAGAAATATGAACAAAATTCTATCGAATAAATTTATTTTATTATCAAAAATTTTTTTAATTTCATTCATTATAAACTTATTAAAGTACACTTATTCACTGAAAAATTAAAAGAATTTTCCCTATTTAGTTTATTTTTAATTGTTTTACCATAATTTTCTTTTATTAATTTAAATCATATGAAAAAAAAAATATTAATTTGTGGCGCAGGAGGATTTATAGGTGGACATTTAGCATCAAAATTTTCTAAAGAAAATAATTTTGAAATAATATGTGCAGATATTAAACCTTTAGAATACTGGTTTCAAAATTTTGATAATTCTAAAAATTTTAGTTTAGATTTGAAAAATTACGACAAAGTTTTAAAAGTAACAAGTGGTGTAGATTATATATTTAACTTAGCATGCAATATGGGTGGAATGGGTTTTATTGAAAATAATAAAGCAGAGTGTATGCTTTCTGTTTTGATCAACACTAATTTATTAAGAGCTGCAAAAGAAAATGATGTAAAAAAATATTTTTTTTCTTCTAGTGCTTGTGTTTATAATTCAACGAAACAAAAAAATCCTTTTATATCAGGTTTAAAAGAGACAGATGCATATCCAGCTGATCCAGAAGATGGATATGGTTGGGAAAAATTATTTAGTGAGAGAATGTGTAGACATTTTAAAGAAGACTACGGATTAGAGACTCGTATTGCAAGATATCATAATATTTATGGACCATTAGGTACTTTTGATGGAGGAAGAGAAAAGGCACCAGCTGCTCTTTGTAGAAAAATTATTCATGCTAAAAAAAAAAATCTTAAAAGTATTGATGTATGGGGAGACGGCGAACAAACAAGAAGTTTTTTGTATATTGACGATTGCATAAAAGGAACATTGGATGTTTTTAACAGTCCTGAGCATGATGTATTTAATATTGGTAGCGAAGAACAAGTCTCAATTAATCAAATGATAAGTATGATTGAGGAAATAGCAGATTATAAAGTTGATAAAAATTATCAATTAAATAAGCCAAAAGGGGTCAGGGGTAGATCTAGTGATAATAGTTATGTTACACAAAAAATTGGGTGGAAGTCGAAAAATACTTTAAAGGAAGGTTTAATAAAAACATATAATTGGATTGAAGAACAAATTAATTCAGGATCAAATATTGATAAGTTTTGTAGAAATATAATAGATAGTAATTAAAGTTTTTGAGAATTTATAATGAAAGCATTATGGCTTGTATCGTTTAGGCCAATAGGCAAATCTAAATCAAATGATTTTTATCAAAGCATTTTTATAGATTCAGTAAAAAGTATTGATTTTGATGTTACATTTAGTTTAACCCAGTTTGATGAAGCAAACGTGAAAAATTTTGTAGAAAGTAAAAAAATAAAAAATTTCTATAAAAACATATCAAAAAAAGACCTGCCAAATAATAAGAAATATTCGAATAAAATAATGTTAGATAATGCATTGGATCAATTTCTAGAAAATGATGAATTTCAATATTTAATATATTCTACTGCAGATATAGTTGTTCCTAATAATTTATTTGAAATTTTAACAAAAATTAAAAAAGAAAATTTTTGTGCAATAGTTTATCCCAATACCCATATAACAAATGGAAAATTAAAAAACAGTTGTTGGCCACATTATGGAATCGACTTGATAGTCTTCAAAATTAACAAAGATAAAGCAACCTATTTTAAAAGAATCATTAAATCATACAATCAATACGATTGGGGAATAAATGAAAATTTTTATTTAGCTGCAAGTGAGGCTTTAGACTTAGATATATTTAATTTATTTAAATATATTAACATTATTAAATTTGATAATGATTTAAAATCTTTTAAAGAAAACAGAGAGTGGCAAATTAATTCATGGAAAGAAAATCAACAATATTTATTGAATTTTTTAAAAGACAATAAATTAAGCAAATTATACGCATACGGATCATATTATTATCTTCTATTAAAAATATTTAATTTCAGAGATTTGAATTTAAGATTATTATTATCGTATTTTATTTTCTATCCGTATAATTTAATAAAAAAAATAATAAGTTTATTAAAAAAATAAATATTTTACATTGTATGAAAAAAAAAATTTTAATACTTGGATCTAGTGGCCAGATAGGGTCGCATCTTGAAGATTTTTTAAAAAAAAAGAAAAAATATCAAGTTTTTAAATTTGATATATTATTAGGGAATTCCTTTGATTTAAGAAATTTTAATAATAAAAATATTGAAAAATTTATAAAAAAATCTGATTTTGTTTACTTTCTTGCGTTTGATGTTGGAGGCTCTAGATATTTAAAAAAATATCAAAAAACATATAACTTTATGATTAATAATTTATTAATCATGGGTAATGTTTTTAAATTATTAAAAAAACATAAAAAAAAATTTATTTTTGCAAGTAGTCAAATGTCAAATATGGATTTTTCAACTTACGGAACCTTAAAAAGATTGGGAGAGGATATTACCAATTCCTTAAATTGTTTATATGTAAAATTTTGGAATGTTTATGGAATTGAAAAAGATTTAAAAAAAGCGCACGTGATCACTGATTTTATATTAATGGCCTTAAAAAACAAAAAGATAAAAATGTTAACTAACGGGATTGAAAAAAGAGAATTTTTATATGCAGATGATTGCTCGGAGGGTTTGTTAAAAATAATGAATAGATTTAATTTTTTTTTAAAAAAAGGCACAGAACTTCATTTAACAACATCAAAAAAAACTAGAATAATTGATATAGCAAAAATAATAAAAGATATTTTAAAAAATAAAGGAATTTTTATAAAAATCTTACCATCGAAAAAAAAAGATTTTCTTCAAAAAAGTATAAACAATTCATCAAATAATTTTTTTCTAAAATATTGGAAACCGAAACATAATTTAAGATTGGGAATAACAAAAATAATTGAATATTATAATAAAGAGTGATTAAATTCTTTTAGCGAAAAAAAAATAATGGTTTTGATTGTTAAATATATTTCCGTTATAAAATTTATTTCTAATTATTTTTATTTTAAACGATTTATCCAACTTATTACTGATGTCTCTAAAATATTTAAGGTTATTAATATTTTCAAATTTTTCTTGAAATGAGATTAATATATATTTACTCTTAATTAGTTTGCCCATTATTTTTTTTCTAAAATGAATAGGAGTTTCAGAAATTGACCAGTTAGCAATAAATAAGTCAAAATTTTCAACTTTTTTTTTAATTCTAGAACTTAAAAAAATTTTATTATTTTTTGAAAAACCAACATTTAAATTATTATGACTTAAATAGTAATATTGAAGTAGATTTAAACAAGATGTATCAAAACATGTGTATTCAATATTTCTATTAATTTTTGAAAAGATTCTGGCCATACAACCATAACCACCACCAAACTCAAATACTTTTTTAATATCTTTTTTTAAATTAATTTTTAAATTTTTTTCTAAAAGATATAAATGGTAAACATGATTAATTCTGTTACCAGAACTTCTTAAATATAAAAAATATCTCACAGGATTTCCAACGCCATCCTCTTTCAAAATTTTCTGATAAAATTTCCATTTTTGAGATTTTTGAATTTCTTTTAATTCTTTATAAACAAAATATCTATTATGTAGAAAAAACATTTTTTGAATAAAGTTTATTCTTAAAAAATTTTTTAAATTTCTATCTTTCAATAATTTTAAGATTTTTAAATTAAATTTAATATGTGTTTTTTGTAAATCATGATGATTAATTTTGATTTTTTTTATTTTCCTAGTAATTTTTTTTATTAAGTAAATATTTTTTTTTTCAGATATCTTTTCATTTGGATACCATGAGCTTAATAAACTCAAACTACTTCTTGCAATATCATTTAATAACATTTTTGAAAAAGTTAAGAATTAAAAATATTAAAAGTATATAATAAAAATTTTGGTTAAAAAAAGAAAAATAAATCATTGAAAGATAATAAAGAGTGTATATTAGATATTTCTTTTGATTTTTGATTTCTTTTTGTAAAAAATATAATCTTCCAAAAAAAAGACAAATTTCCTTAAATAATATTAATAAACTTATTTGCAGTAAAATCTGGTTTTCGAGTATTAAAAAAAATAGAATAAATAAGAAAATTGGCATTAAAATAAACTCGACCTTCAGACTAAGATATAACGTTTTACTTGCTTCAAATTTAGTTACTAAAATATGCGAAGCACATGAAAAAATTACTACTAAAGAAAATATTTTTGTTAATTGAAGTATATTTCCATTGTATGCTTTTCCTAACCAAAATTCCAAAATATTGGGATATAACGGTAAAAATAAAAATATAATAATTGGTATTATTTCAAAAAAAAATTTTAGTGAGAAGATAAAGTTTTTTTTATCAATCTTCTTTGAAGATAAATTTGGTAAAAGAAAAGCGCTAAAGCTTCTAGATAGGATACTTAATTTACCTGTCAATTGCTGAGGGATAGAATATGTTGCAACTGCAATTGGACCTATAAAAATTTTGATTAAATATTTGTCTAGTAAATTATATGATTGTTGTAACAAATTATTAGTAGTTATCCATTTGCTATTTTTTCTTAAATTGTAAAGAAGCTTTTGATCATTAGATCTCCTGATTAATTTATATCTGTAAATAAAATAACACATTACCAATATTGATAAAAATTTAATTATAATTGAAATAAAGATTAAATTTTCCAGTGATAAACTAGAAAAATAGATTAACAAAATAGATGGCAATGAAACACTAAAACTAAAAAAAATTAAATTAAAAAAACTTATTAATTTAAATTTCTGATTTCCTTGTAAAATACCCTCAAATGTTACAAAAAAAATTGTGATTATCGATCCAATTAAAAAGTAATTAGTAAATTCATAGAAGAGTAAAAAATCAATTTCAAATAAAATTTTACTTAATTGAATAAATATTAAGATTGAAAAAAAGAAAATTGATATATTTTTTGTATACGCAACACCTTTGAAACTTATTTCTTTTTTTTTTTGAGGAAAATTATTCATACTAATGACTATTGATTTCCCAATTCCAAAATTTAGGTTTATTGAAATTAATAGTACAAAATGAAAAACTATGTAATTTCCATAATTCTCTGGTCCAGCAAAGTTTAAATGTATCGGAATAGATAATAATGAAATTAGTATCGAGATTATGCCTGGAAGAGAAAGGATAGTGGTACTTTTAAATAATCTATTAAAGTTGGTTTTCATTGAGAAATTTTTTTAAAATTTTTTTCATTGAGTATTTTTCCAAATAAAAATTTCTATCTTTGATAGCTCTTTTTTTTAATTCTTTACTATGTGATAAAATTTTTAGTGTTTTTTTTATAATTTCTTTTTTCTCATTGATAATAAATGGAGGGTTTAAAGATTTTATATCTATTCCTTCAATTCCTTTTTTTGTGGAAATTACTATCGATCCAAGACACAAAGCTTCAATAATTTTGATTCTTGTCCCTGATCCAAACTTAAGCGGGACACATAAACCTTTTGAAAAAAAAATTAAATTGTACAAACTTTTTTTTGAGACTATGCCTTTATCAATAATCCATGAGAATTTTTTATTATTGTAGCCTCCTCCGGTGAGAACAAGTTTTAAATTTGGTTTTTTGATTATTAATTTAGGCATAACATATTTATTGAGGTAATCAATCGCATCTTTATTTGGTTTATAGAGGTAAGAACCAGAATAAATCATGTAATCAAAATTAATCTTATTTGATTTTTTAAAAGATTTAATTGAAATTCCGTTTGGGAGTAAAACTGTATTTGCATTGTAGTAAAGTTTTATCTTTTTTTGTTCCTTTTTAGATACAGATGTTGATATATCTGACAAATGAAAAACAATTTTTTCCAAAACGAAAGTTAAATAATATATAAATTTTGAAGAATATTTTTTTCTGATCTCAGATTCTATTGAATGGGATATATAAATTATTTTTTTTTTTGATGAAAAAAATTTAAAAAAGAATAGAATTATGAAGCTATAAAAAATCCAACTTGCACCTTCAATTACGATTATTTTTTTTTTTGATTTTCTTAAAAATTTATTAATTTTATAAATAAGCTCAGGTAATTTGATTATTTTTTTAATCGGCTTTTCTTCATTTATATAGATTGTTTCAATTTTCTGGTTTTTAATTTTTTTAACATGAGAAATTTGAAAAATTTTTTTTTTAAAAGGCCAGTTTGTATATCTACTATTAATCACAGCTGAGGATCCCATATTATTTGGATTTATTGGAAAAAAAGTTACAAAAGCTGTCTTAGTATTATCCATTAAAATTTAAAATTTAATAATTTATCTTAAGTCTATCAATATAAATACGACAGGAATTTGTTACAGTTTAACGGTTTTTTCTTAAATTAATTAATTGCGTTTTTTGTTAAACTAATTATAAACATTGCGCCTGGTAATTATTGCGAAAGGGTAATACCCGATCCCATTCCGAACTCGGAAGTCAAGCCTTTCAGCGCCGATGGTACTTTATCTTAAGATATGGGAGAGTAGGTCTTTGCCAGGCTTACCAATAAAATGAAAAATCTTATAATTGTAACTGGGGGATCAGGTTTTGTTGGTTCCAATCTGATTCAGCTTTTATTAAAAAAAACAAACAAAAAAATTATTAGTCTTGATAATTATTCATCTGGAAGTATTAAAAATCATCTAAAAAACCCAAGAGTAAAATATATAAAATCAAATACCTCTGAAATTTCAAAAAAATTATTTAAATATAAAAAAAAAATTCACTCATTATTCCACTTTGGTGAATTTTCAAGAATATATCAAAGTTTTAAAAAATTTGATGAATGCTTAGAGTCTAACTCGATAGGTACTAATGCAGTATTTAAATTTTGTTTAGAAAATAAGATAAAATTGATTTACTCAGCAACTTCAGCGACTTTGGGAAATGAAGGTAAAGATAAAGACCTTTCTCCTTATGCTTTCACAAAATCAAAAAATTTAGAATTATTAGAAAATTTAAAGAGATGGTTTAATTTCAAATTTGAGGTAATATATTTTTATAATGTTTATGGGCCAAGACAAATAGAAACAGGTTCTATGGCAACAGTAATAGGAATTTTTGAAAATAAATATAAAAATAAAAAACCCTTACCAGTTGTTAAACCAGGCAGTCAATCAAGAAGATTTACACATATTTTTGATACAGTGAATGTTTGTTATGAGGCTTGGAGGAAGAATAAATGTTCTCATTATTCTATTACCCATAAAAAATCCTACTCTATAAGTGAGGTAGCAAGAATGTTCAAAAGTAAGATTAATCTTTTAAAAAAAAGACCAGGTGAAAGATATGCCTCTGCTTTAACAACAATTTCGCTGAATAATAAGGTATTTAGAAGATATGGAAAAATAAATTTGAAAGATTACATAACTTCGTTTATTAAACGCTATAATTATGAAAATTAAAAGTTCACTTAAATCGATTAAAAAAAGAGACTTAAATTCTAAACTCGTAAGAAGACGGGGCCGAGTATACATAATAAATAAAAATAACCCAAAATTTAAAGCAAGACAAAAGTAGTTTTATGGATAATGAAGACCATAAAAAAACTTGGAATAATTTTACAAAATTTGTGCTGTGGGGAACTGTCGCTGTAGTATTAGTTTTAGTTTTTATGGCTATATTTTTATTGTAAAGTTTTTTATGAAAATAGTTTCAATTAACGAAAATAAAATAATAGAAAAAAGAATTGCTATTTCACCTGAAACTGCAAAAAAATATATTTCCAATGGTTTTAGCGTAACCCTTCAAGAGGGATATGGATCCCACCTTGGTTTTACTGATAGAATTTATACGGATCTTGGAGTAGAGATAGTAAAAGATACAAAAAAAATAATTGAAAATGCGAATATAATTGCACAACTATCCTTACCTTCCGACGAAAATCTTTCACTTTTTCATAATGACCAATTATTAGTAGGTGTTTTAAACCCTTTTGAAAATCAAGAAAAAATAGATAAATTAATAAAAAAAAAAGTGAGCAATTTTTCACTTGAATTATTGCCAAGAATAACAAGGGCTCAGTCAATGGATATCTTATCATCGCAAGCTAATTTAGCTGGATACAAAGCTGTCATTGAGTCTTTTGCACATTTTGAAAAAGCAATACCAATGATGATGACAGCTGCAGGGACTGTTCCAGCCGCTAAAGTTCTTGTAGTTGGTGCTGGTGTTGCAGGTCTACAGGCAATTGCCACTGCAAAAAGAACTGGCGCAATAGTTTTTGCTACAGATGTTAGGATGGCCTCCAAAGAACAAGTTGAGAGCTTAGGTGGAAAGTTTTTGACAGTAGATGGAGCAGAAAATTTAGAGACAGAAGGTGGTTATGCCAAGGAGGCATCAAAAGAATTTAAAAGAAAACAAGAGGAGCTTTTAGCTGAAACTTTAAAAAAAATTGATATTGTAATTTGCACAGCCTTGATTCCTGGAAAAAAAGCACCAATCATTATAAAAGAGGAAATGATTAAAGATATGAATCCAGGATCTATAATTTATGATTTGGCAGCAGCCCAAGGGGGCAATTCTGCTTTAAGCAAAGCGGATGAGATTGTTGATGTCAATGGAGTAAAAATTATGGGTGAGACAAATATATTAAATAAATTACCGATTTCCGCGTCTAATCTTTTTGCAAAAAATATACAAAATTTTATTTTTAATCTTTATGATAAAGAAAATAAAAAAATAAATATTAATCTTGAAGATGAAATAATTGAAAAAACTCTCTTAAAGTAGTATGGAAATAGATCCTTTTATATTTAGATTAAGTATCTTTATCTTATCAATATTTGTTGGCTACTATGTGGTCTGGAGTGTTACACCTTCTTTACACACTCCATTAATGTCTGTGACAAATGCCATTTCATCAGTAATAATCGTTGGTGCAATTATCGCAGCTTTAGCAAATGATCAAGGGTATATTTTTTCAACATCAAGTGTATTTGGTTATGTAGCGATATTACTTGCTGCAATAAATATTTTTGGCGGATTTTTGGTAACCCAGAGAATGTTAGCAATGTACAAAAAGAAAAAAAATAAAAAATGATTTCAGCTAATTTATCAGCAATTTTCTATTTAATCTCAGGTATCTTATTCATCTTAGCTTTGAGAGGCCTTTCATCGCCTGAAACATCAAGACAAGGAAATGTTTTTGGTATCATTGGTATGGTAATAGCAATAACTGTAACATTTCTGTCAATTGGAAATTTTTCTTTAGGTTTAATTTATGTTTTTGCTTTTCTATTAGTTGGTGGATCAATTGGCGCATTTATAGCTTTTAAAATTCCGATGACAGCTATGCCTGAGTTGGTAGCTGGATTTCATAGTTTAGTAGGTTTAGCTGCAGTCTTTGTTGCTATCTCAGCATTTGTAAACCCTGAGGCATTTAATTTAGGCGTAAAAGGGAATATTAAATTAGCTAGTTTAGTTGAAATGTCAATTGGGGCAGCGGTTGGGGCAATAACTTTTTCAGGTTCTGTCATTGCTTTTTTAAAGCTTCAGGGAATTATGTCAGGTGCGCCTATCACTTTTAAGGGCCAACATTTATTAAATGCTATAATTCTACTTTCAATTATAGTTTTGACTTATCTTCTTTGTGTTTCTCAATCGCCAAATTTATTTTGGATTCTAATAACTGTTTCTTTTTTAATTGGATTTTTATTGATTATTCCAATTGGGGGAGCCGATATGCCAGTAGTAATTTCAATGTTAAATTCATACTCAGGCTGGGCAGCAGCTGGAATAGGATTCACTTTAGAGAATACAGCTTTGATTATAACTGGAGCATTAGTAGGGTCGTCTGGTGCAATACTTTCTTATATTATGTGTAAAGGTATGAATAGATCTTTTTTTAGTGTCATACTAGGAGGATTTGGAGCTACAGATCAGTCTTCTGGCCCTAAAGATAAAGAGCAAAGACCAGTAAAAAGTGGAAATGCTGATGATGCAGCTTTTTTAATGAAAAATGCTTCATCTGTTATTATTGTTCCGGGTTATGGTATGGCAGTTGCTCAAGCTCAACATGCATTAAGAGAGATGGTAGATACTTTGAAAAAAAATGATATTAAAGTTTCATATGCAATTCATCCTGTTGCAGGAAGAATGCCAGGGCACATGAATGTTCTTCTAGCTGAGGCTAACGTTCCTTACGATGAGGTATTTGAATTAGAAGAAATAAACAATGACTTTGCAAATGCTGACGTAGCTTTCGTTATTGGAGCTAATGATGTGACTAATCCGGTTGCCAAAACTGACCCACAAAGCCCAATTTATGGTATGCCAGTCTTAGATGTAGAAAAATGTAAATCAGTATTATTTGTTAAAAGAAGTTTATCACCTGGATATGCAGGTATTGATAATGATCTTTTTTATAAAGAAAATACTCTTATGTTGTTTGCAGACGCAAAAAAAATGACTGAGGACATCACCAAAAATCTTTGATCAAATTTTTGGTTGCGGGGGACGGATTTGAACCGCCGACCTTCAGGTTATGAGCCTGACGAGCTACCAGACTGCTCCACCCCGCGATATTTTTAAATTCTGTTTCTTAGTTTATTGAGTTTTTTTACTCTTTTTATGTTTTCTTGAAGTATTCTTTTTTTCTTCTCTGAAGGTTTTTCATAAGTATTTTTTAATTTTATGACTTTAAAAAAACCATCTCTTTGAAGTTTTCTTTTTAAGACCCTCAAAGCCTGCTCAACATTATTATCTTTAACCTCTATTTTGATAAATACCTCCAAAAAAGAGGATTAATTAGCATTTTTATAATTTTCTGTCTATTTAATTCACACATTTAATTAACTATTTGATTTTTTCTTTAAGTTTTTTTTCTCTTTTTACTCTTCTTTCAGCTTTTTCTAACGCTTGGACTAAATCTTTTTGAGTGAATAAATTTAAAGCCACAGGGTCTTTTGGGTTCAAATTATTATAATTCCAATAACTTTTATTTCTTATTGAGGTTACAGAATTTTTAGTAATACCAACTAATTTTGCAATTTGGGAATCTTTTAAAATATTGTGTTGTTTTATTAACCAGAGAGCAGAGTCTGGTTTATCTTGTCTTTTTGATAGTGGAATGTATTTTTTAATTTTTTTTTCGGTATTTGATATTTTAATATCTATACTTTTAATCTCCAAAGGACGATTACTATCTTTTGAAGAAAGATTAATTTCCTCTCTCGAGAGCTGACCAGATATAATGGGATTGTAAGCTTTAATACCTTTAGCAACTTCTCCATCAGCAATTCCTTGAACTTCAACTTCATGAAGTTTACAGAAATCAGCAATTTGTTTAAATGTTAAAGTAGTATTTTCCACCAACCAAACTGCTGTAGCCATTGGCATTAAAGGTGCATTAGACATTTAGTTTTTTTTTGTTTTATTAGATTTAAAGTTTTCAAACTTTTTATTGAATTTGCTTATTCTTCCTTTATCCATTAATTTTTGCTTCCCCCCTGTCCATGCAGAGTGAGATATTGGATCAATCTCCAGCTTGAGAACCTCTCCCTCTTTGCCCCAAGTTGATTTTGTTTCAAATTGTGAACCATCAGTCATCTCTACTTTAATTTTATGATAATTAGGATGTATATTTTTTTTCATTTTGTGACTTATAGCAAAAGATTTTTTTAAAACAATTAAAAGTTAATTAATTTTTCCCTAAAAATTGTGCTTATATCTGGGTTAGAAGCTATTACATTTATATTTTCAAGTTCACTGAGGTTGATCTCATTTATTATCCCTCCAGCTTCTTTTATAAGAATTATTCCAGCTGCTACATCCCATAAATTTAAGTTTTTTAAAAAACAACCATCATATCTACCAGAGGCAACATATGCTAAATCAAGTGCTGCGCCCCCTGACTTTCTATTGGGAAAATCTAGTTTAATTCTAGGATGATTACTTATTGCAAATAAACAGTCTTCAATTTTATTTTTCCTTGAAACTCTAATTCTATGGTTATTAAAAAAAGCCCCATTATTTTTTTCTGCAAAAAACATCTCATCTTTAATAGGATCATAGACCAGCCCGGAAATAATCTCATTATTATTTTTAAGAGCAATTGAAATAGCAAAGTGAGGCACACCATGAAGAAAATTAACTGTGCCATCGATTGGATCAATAATCCAAGTATTTTTACTATCTCTATTTTTTTTAATGCCAAGCTCTTCACTTATTAGACAATAATTTGGTCTAGCTTTTTCCAACTCATCAATTATAATTTTTTCCACTCTAAGGTCTGAATTAGTTACAAAATCTTTAGGACCTTTTTTTGAAACTTGCAATTTTTCTATTTCACCAAAGTCTCTAATCAGAACCTTTGATGCTTTACTGCTAGCTTTAATCATAACATTTAAATTTGCAGAGATTGAATTCATAATTTCAAATTTTTTTGATATATTCTAAATTTCTTGTATCTATAATTATATTATCTCCAGCCTCTATAAATGGTGGAACTTGTACACTGAGACCATTTTCTAATTTTGCAGGTTTATATGAAGATGAAACTGTTTGACCTTTTAATGCAGCATCTGTATTTTTAATTCTACATGTTACATGGTTTGGCAAATCAACAAAAATTGGATTATCGTTATAAAAGCTTATTTTTACATTAAGATTCTCAGTTAACAATTTTCCTTTTTCACCAACCAGATTTTTTTGAATTTCTATTTGTTCAAAAGTTTTAGGATTGATAAAAAAGTAATTTTCTAGATCCTCATAAGAATAATTAAAATTAGTTTCTTCCAATGAGGCTTTTTCAACAGTCTCGTTAGATCTAAATCTTTCATTTAGTTTAGTATTTTTGTTTACACTCTTCATCTCCACTTGTGCAAATGCTCCACCTTTTCCAGGTTTAACATGCTGTGTTTTAAGTACCTGCCAAAGATCATTTTTATGCTCTAACAACATGCCCACTCTTATTTCACCTGCATTAATTTTCATATAAGTTTTTTAATTGCATTCTTTGGTTTAAGTTTTTTATTTTTCCAAATGTAGCCTGAAATAGCCAAAAAGTTTGCCTTATTCAACAAAAGATTCTTATAATTGTTTGAGTTAATGCCCCCAATAGCAACAATTGGAATTTTTGTGATCTTTTGAGCTTTTTTAAGTAAATCTATTGTTGCTTTATGTTTTATCTTTTTTGTTTTTGATGAATTAAAAGCTCCAAAAGCTATGTAGTCAGCTTTATTTTTAATAGCATTATGAGCTAATTTTATAGAATTATGACATGTAATTCCAATTATTTTATTTCCAATTATTTTCCTTGCTTCTAATATGTTTATATCTTTTTGACCAAGGTGACATCCATCAGCATTTAATTTCTTTGCAAGCTGCACGTCATCATTTATTAAAAATTTTACATTAAATTTTTTACATATTTTTTGGATTTTACGCCCAATTATAAATTTTTTTTTAAAACTTTCTTTTTTAAGCCTCAATTGAAAAAAACTTGTTTTTTTTTGTCTTAAAACCTCATTTAAATTTTTGAAAAAATTTTTTTTAATCTTAAGTGGGGATATCAGATAAATAAATTTTTTTTTATTATATCTCAAGATCCCTTGACCATTTTCCTTGAGTGGCCAATGTATTCATCTTTGCTCGGTGGTTAAAAACTTTTTGGGTGCCCTCAATATCCTTAATATTTTTTGACCAATGCTTTAAAGTACTTTGTTGAAGTGCTCTTCCATAAGAATAGCTCATTATAAAATTAGTCGTGTTAAATTTGTTAATTAAATTTAAGTTTTCTGTAGCTTCAATTTCGGATTGACCGCCAGATAAAAAGGCAATACCTGGAACCTCTGATGGTACTGAGGATTTTAAACATTTTAATGTTAATTTAGCAACTTCTTCATTTGAAATTTTATCATTACATTTACTTCCTGATAAAATCATATTAGGTTTGAGTATAATTCCCTTTAAATCTACTTTATGCACAATTAGTTCCTCAAAACATTTTTTTATAACTTCAGAAGTTTTTTCCAAACACTCATTTGCAGAATGATCACCATCCATTAAAACTTCTGGCTCGACTATCGGAACCATATTACACTCTTGAACTAGTGCAGAGTATCTTGCTAATGCATGTGCATTTGAATGTATTGAGAGTTTGCTTGGATAATTTTTAGTAATATTATAAACACCTCTCCATTTAGTAAATTTTGCTCCTAATTTGTAATATTCTTTTAATCTTTCCCTTAATCCGTCAAGACCCTCAGTAATTTTTTCATCTGGAGAACCAGCTAAAATTTTTGCTCCTGTGTCTACTTTGATACCTGGTAATGAGCCTGTATCTGATATTAACTCTGGAATTGTATTTTTTTTTGATGATGTTTGTTTAATTGTTTCATCGTAAAGAATTACACCTCCAATACAATCTTTCATTGAGGATGAGCTAAAAAGTGTTTCTCTAAACAACAATCTGTTTTCTGGGGTTGAGGGGACATTTACACTGTCTAATCTTTTAGTCATTGTTGCAGTGCTTTCATCTGCAGCTAAAATTCCTTTACCGTTTTCTAAAATTTTTAATGCTGTATTATTTAGTTCTGACATTAGTTTAGGGCTTTTATACCAGGAAGTTCTTTTCCTTCAAGATATTCTAAAAAAGCACCACCAGCAGTTGAAACAAAATTAAAGTCTTTAATTGCATTTAGTTGATTAACAACTGCCACAGTATCTCCTCCACCAACTACAGAATAAATCGAATTATCTTTATTTTTTTTAATAATTGTTTTTGCAATCTCAATGCTACCTTTGGCAAAGTTCGGATTTTCAAAATAACCAGCGGGACCATTCCAAAGAACTGTTTCACTATTTTCAATTATATTTTTTATTCTTTTAAGTGTTTTAGGTCCCACATCTAAGATTAAATCATCATCTGTTATGTCCTTAAGATCTTTTATCTGAGCATCGTCATCTGCACTTTTGCCTGTTAAGACATCTTCTGGATAAGTAACTTCGCAGAGTGTATTTTTTGAAATTTCAAAAATTTCTTTTATTATACTTTCACAATTTTCCTCACTAATTGATTTTCCAATTCTATTACCTTTGAAGCTCAGAATATTGTTAGCCATACCTCCCACAAAGATTATGTTGTTAAATTTAGGTATTAAATTTTTGATTATGTCTATTTTTGTAGAGATTTTTGATCCACCAATAATACAGGTAATTGGTTTTTTGATTTCAATAGTAACTTTTTTTAAAGCATTTACCTCAGTCTCAAATTGTAATCCAGCAAATGATGGCAGAAATTCTGTAATTTTGCATACTGAGGCATGTGTTCTATGTGAGCAAGAAAAAGCATCATTTATGAACAAATCTGCAAAACTAGCTAGGTGTTTTGAAAAATTTGACTCATTCTTTTCTTCTGCTGCATAAAATCTTATGTTTTCAAAAAAGATAACTTTCTCTTTAGGCTCTTTAAATAAATCATCTCTTTTGATTTTTAAAATGTCCTCACTTATAAAGTTGACTTTAGTTTGTATCTTTTTTTCTAAGCAATCACAAATTGGTTTAAGGGAGAGATCTTTATTAAATTTGCCTTTAGGGCGTCCGACATGAGAAATTATTAAAATTTTTGCATTTCTTTTTATTAAAAATTTGATGACAGGTAAAATTTTAATTATTCTGGTTTCATCGACAACTTCACCATTTTTCAAAGGGACGTTTAGGTCTAATCTTAATAAAACTCTCTTACTATTAAGATTTTCATAATCTTTAATATTGTTCATTAAGAATTCTTATGAAGATATTCTACAATATCACACATTCTATTTGAGAAACCCCATTCGTTATCATACCAGGCTGAAATTTTACCCATATTTTTACTCACCACTTTAGTTAAGCTTTCGTCTATTATTGAAGAAGCAGGATTATGATTAAAGTCGATTGACACAAGTTTTTCTTTTGTAGTTTTAAGAATTTTATTTTTTTTGCTAAAATTTTGAAATGCTAAATTAATCTTATCAATAGTAACGTCTTTTTTTGTGCAAAAGACGAGTTCAATTAATGAAACATTGGGCGTAGGGACTCTCATGGCCACACCTTCTAATTTACCTTTAAGTGAAGGTATAATCTCACCAATTGTTTTTGATGCACCTGTTGAGGTTGGCACAATAGACTGGCTTGCTGATCTAGCTCTTCTTGGGTCTTTATGAGAATTATCTAATATTCTTTGGTCACTTGTAAAGGAATGAATTGTGATCATAAACCCTTTTTCAATTCCAAAATTTTCGTTTAAAACATGAGCCACAGGTGCAAGACAATTTGTTGTGCAAGAAGCAGCGGATATAATCTTGTCCTCTTTTTTTAATTCAGTCTCATTTACACCATATACAATGGTTTTGTCTGCATCTTTACACGGAGCAGAGACAACAACCCTTTTTGCACCATTATTAATATGTGCCAGTAATTTTTCTTTTGAGTTAAATTTACCTGTGCACTCTAAAACGTAATCCACTCCATATTTACTCCAATTAATATCATTTAAATTTGTTTCTTGGCCAAATAAAATTTTATGTTTGTTTATAATAATATGATTTTCATCAAAATCTATTTGTGCATCAAATTTTCCATGAATAGAGTCATATTTTAATAGGGATGAACATATTTCAGAATTAGTTCTATTATTGATGTATTTAATTTCTATATTTTTATTTTTATTCTCGATAATTGATCGAACAATCATTCTTCCAATTCTACCCATTCCATTTATTCCAACTTTGACTGTCATAATCTTTTTTTAATTTTTTTTACTATAATTTCTGAGCTTAATCCAAAGTGATTATATAAATCTTTATATGGTGCACTTTTTCCAAAATCATCAATTCCAAAATTAAGTCCTTTTTTACCAGTATATTTTTTCCAATAACCAGTTTCAGAGGCCTCTATGGAAATTACAAGCTTAGTTTCATTTAAAATTTTATTTTTGTAGACTTCACTTTGTTGATCAAATAATTCCTGGCAAGGCATTGATATTACTTTTGAGTAAATGCCATCTGTGGCTAATTTATGACTAACGTCTATTGCAAGACTAGTTTCGGATCCTGTTGCTATAATGCTTGCACTTATTCTATTACTCGTTCTTAAAACTTCATAAGCGCCAGCTTTAGACAAATTTTTTGATGATTTTTTTGTGCGAACTGGATTTAAGCTTTGTCTTGTAAGAGCTATTACGCTTGGAGAACTTTTACTGTTTAATGCTAATTGCCAACATTCAAAAGTTTCTATTAAGTCAGAAGGTCTAAAAACATTCAAATTTGGTATTGATCGCAAACTTGTCAATTGTTCTATTGGTTGATGGGTTGGTCCATCTTCTCCGAGACCAATCGAGTCATGTGTAAAGACATAAATAACTTTTTGTTTCATCATAGCTGCTAATCTTATTGATGGTTTACAGTAATCGCTAAATATTAAAAAAGTTCCACCATAAGGAACAAGCTCACTATGAAGTGAAATACCGTTCATAATACCACACATTGCATGTTCTCTTACTCCAAAATGGATATAATTTCCGGAAAAATCATTTGATCGAATAATTTTATGTTTTTTGGTTTTGGTATTATTGGATCCTGCTAAATCTGCTGATCCACCAATTAAGTTTGGAAGTTTGGATGCTATTTCTAAAAATTTTTCTGAACATTTTCTAGTAGCTAGTGGCTGTAGTTTTCTTAAGTAGTCTGATTTTGTTTTGTCTATTTCTGCATTGATAGTATTTTTATTAAATCTTAGTGAAAATTTTTTTTTATTCTTATTAGCTTTAATTGATGCTTTTTTACCGATTGATCTCCATTGATCCATTAAGTTTTTTGGAATTTCAAAAGTATTGTGTGGCCAGTTCAATTTTTTTCTGACCAATCTTATTTCATCTTCACCTAATGGACTGCCATGCGATGAGGCTTTACCACCCTTATTTGGAGATCCATATCCAATTGTTGTTTTACACGAGATTGCTATAGGTTTTTTTGATTTTTGTGCTTTATGAAGAGCCTTTGTTATTTCTTTAAAATTATGTCCATTAATTTTTAAATAATTCCAGCCATAGCTTTTAAATCTTTTTTCATGATTATCAGAGACTGCTAAGTTAGTTGGACCATCTATTGAAATTGAATTGTTATCAAAAAGCAATATCAGGTTTTTAAGTTTAAGGTGTCCAGCAAGACTTAAAGCTTCATGACTTATTCCCTCCATCAAACAGCCATCACCCGCTAAAACGTAAGTTTTATGATTGATAATTTTTTTTCCTAATCTTTTTTTTAAAATTTCCTCTGAGATTGCAAAACCAACTGCATTAGAAATTCCCTGTCCTAAAGGACCTGTTGTAGTTTCAATGCCAGTGCTTGGATGATATTCGGGGTGACCTGCACATATTGAATTTAGTTGTCTAAATTTTTTAATTTCTTTTAAAGAAATACTTTTATAACCCGTCAGATATAGGAGTGAATAAAGGAGCATAGAACCATGTCCTGCTGACAGAACAAATCTATCTCTATTAATCCAATCTGGATTTTTAGGATTAAAGTTTAAGAAATCTTTAAAAAGAACAGTTGCAACATCAGCCATTCCCATAGGCATACCTGGATGCCCAGAATTAGCTTTTTGGACAGCATCTATAGACAAAAATCTGATACAATTCGCTAATTCTTTATAAAGTTTACTCAAGTAATTATCCTGCCTAGACTAAGAAGATTCTATTTAATAATATAATTATATATATATGAATTCTGTGATCGAAAAAGAAAAAAAACTAAATTTAGCTTTAGCAAAATTAAAAAATTTAAACTTAAAAAACCCTGACGTTAAAAAAAATATAGAGAATTTAAGTAATCAAAAAAATCAATTAGAAATTGAAAAGCAAGAAATAGAGGAAAAATATAAAAGTTTAATTAATGATTATAATAGTTTAAGTAAAAAATTAGACGAATTGCAAAATCAAGAAAAAGCTGAACAAAAAAGACAGATTGAGTTTTCTGAAAAAATTGATGAATTAAATCAAGAAACAGATATTTTGTTAGATGAGATAGATAAATGGCAAACGTAAGTATTAAGTTTAACGGGAAAGAATTTTTATTGTCCTGTGAGGACGGCCAGGAAGAGCATCTTGAAGAATTATTAATTAAAATCAATCAGAAATTTAATAATCTTAAAAATGATCTTGGAAATCTTGGTGAGAATAAACTTCTGTTAATCACAGCTGTTAAAGTAATGGATGAATATTATGAAACTAAAAAAAAAGTAGATCAAAAAAAGAATGAGTTGAGAGATCTCTCAAACAAATTTAAAGAGCTTAAAACTTTAATTTATGAGTACAGAGATAAGAAAGAGCTGGAAATAAACTCACTTAACAAAGACCACCTTAAATTAAAAAATGAAATTGAAATAAATCAAAGGAGTTACGAGAAGTTAATTGACGAAGCTGCTGATGAAATTTCAAGTTTTGTTGAAAAAGCAAATTTAGAAAATATTTCCAAGTAAAATTCTAGTGAATAAATCTGAGATTAGAAAAAAATTATTAAAGACAAGAAAACTAAATAAAAATAAAGATTTAGTCATTAAATTTAGTAATATTATGAAAATTTTAAAAAAAGAAAAAATAAATAAAAAAACAGTTGGTGGTTATTATCCATATAATTTTGAAGTTGATCCAATTAAAATTCTAAATAAACTTGAAAAACTTGGTTATCAAATATCATTGCCAAAAATTAAAAAAAACAATCAAATGGACTTTTTGTACTGGTCAACAAAAGACCCTCTATCAATAAATAAATATGGAATACCCGAACCTACATCAGATCAAATTGTATACCCAAGTATTCTTTTAGTTCCACTTGTAGCTTTTGATAATCATTTAAATAGAATAGGTTACGGAGGTGGTTATTACGATAAGTATATTAAGAAAGTAAAAAAAAACAAAAAAATTATATTAATTGGGTTAGCTTATTCTTCTCAAAAAGTAAAAAAAATACCAGCTAACAAATATGATATGAAACTGGATTTTATTGTAACAGATAAAAATTTTATATGAGAATTTTATTTTTAGGAGATGTGGTAGGGAACTCAGGTTGTTCGAAAATATTAAATAATCTTTTAAGCCAAAAAGAATTGAACAAAATTGATTTTGTAATCGTAAATGGAGAAAATGCAGCTGAGGCGGGAGTTGGATTAACAAAAGAAATCTGTGAGGATTTTTTTAAATGTGGTGTTGATGTCATTACTACTGGTAATCATGTTTGGGATCAAAAGGATATTATGAAATTTATTGATAATGAAAATAGGTTACTTCGCCCAAAAAATTTATTTGAGCCAGCACCAGGTAAAGGATTTGAGGTTTTTCAAAATGAAAAAAATATAAAAATTGGTGTTTTAAATTTAATGGGAAATGTTTTTATGAAAAAATGCGATGATGTATTTGAGATTTCAGAAAAATTTTTAAAGGAGCACAAACTAAAAGAGGATTATGATTTTCTAGTTGTTGATTTCCATGGAGAAATTACTAGTGAAAAAAATGCAATAGGATATTTTTTTGATGGTAAAGCTACTCTAGTAGTTGGAACACACACACACATTCCAACAAATGATGCAAGAATTTTGAAAAACGGGACAGCTTATCAAACAGATGCAGGCATGTGTGGTAATTATGACTCAGTTATTGGCATGAATAAAGATAACTCTTTGAACAGATTTATGAAAAAAGAGTCTACCAAACACTATCCAGCAACTGGTGATGCTACTTTGAGTGGAGTTATTGTTGATTGTAATATAGAAACTGGATTAGCAAAAAATATTAAGAGCTATATTTTTGGGGGTCAACTAAACAATACTTAATTATATTATGGCAGGACACTCACATTGGGCAGGTATAAAGCATAAAAAGGGTAAAGCTGATAAACTTAGATCTAAAGTTTTTTCAAAATTATCAAAAGAAATAACTGTAGCGGCAAAACTTGGTGATAAAGATCCAGCAATGAACCCTCGATTAAGATCTGCTGTTCAGGCTGCAAGATCAGCAAATATGCCTAAGGAAAAAATAGAGAGAGCAATTGATAAATCTTCAGTAAATAATGAGTTGAATTTTGAAAATTTAAGATATGAGGGTTTTGGACCCAATAAAATAGCTGTAATAGTTGAGGCATTGACAGATAATAAAAATAGAACAGCATCTAATATAAGAACTATTTTTCAAAAAGCAGGTGGGAGTCTTGGAACCCAAGGATCAGCTTCTCATAATTTTAATCAGTTAGGGATAATAAAAATTGATAAAAAAGAAATTTCCGATGCTCGAATTTTTGAGCTAGCCACTGAAGCTGGGGCCGATGATTGTAAATCAGAGGATGATTTTCACGAAATACAATGTTCTGTCGACGAAATTTATAATGTTAAAAAAGAGTTAGAAAAACAAATTACTAATTTTGTGTCAGCAGAGATCGAGTGGGTACCATTAAATAGTATAAAAATTTCTAAAGAAAAAAATGAGGATTTAGTTAATTTTTTTGAGTCACTTGAGGAGGATGATGATGTGCAAAATATTTACACTAATGCTAAATTTGTAAATTAAAATATGTTGGTTATAGGTATAGATCCTGGAATTTCTGGCTCAATTTGTTTTTTAAATGATGGAGAGATCTTAGAAGTTATTGAGATGCCAATTATGACTGATGGAAAAAAAAACAAAAAGCAAGTTAATGGTTCTCAAGTCTACAATGAATTAATTAAAAGAATTAAAGGATTTGAAAAAAATCAAATTCGAGTAGTGATTGAGCATGTCTCAGCAATGCCTGGTCAAGGTGTTACAAGTATGTTTAATTTTGGTCAGTCCTTTGGAATTTTAAAAGGTATCTGTACTGCAATGCAATTACCGATGTTCTTTGTTAGGCCTAATAAATGGAAAAAATATTTTAATCTTTTAAATTCTCAAAAAGATGCTAGCAGAACCAGAGCAATAGAAATATTTCCTTATTTTTCCTCTCAATTGTCAAGAAAGAAGGACTCAAATAAAGCTGATGCTATTTTGATAGCAAGTTTTTATCATGAAACTTATAAAATTGGGGAATAGTTCAAAATTATTAAGACAAAATCATGACACATTTAAGTGTGAGAAGATAACATGGAAGCAGATATTACGTCTCAAGCAGTAGGGTTAGCCTCAAGCACAGACTTTTCTTTAGTCAATTTATTTATTCGAGCTGATATTGTGGTTAAATCTGTAATAGTAATGTTAATTGCTTGTTCAATTTACTCATGGGCAGTAATTATAGAAAAATATAGGTTATTTAAAAAAATAAATCAATCCACTGAAGAGTTTGAAACAAAGTTTTGGAACTCTAAATCTGCAGAAACTTTTTATAATAACTTGCCAGCTAATGTTCAAGATCCAATGGCTTCAATTTTTAAAGATGCGATGCAAAATTTATTAAAGAGGAGATCTCGAACAGACTTAAATAACAGAATGACTACGATGTTAGAAACGGGTATTGAAAAGCAGTTATCTAAAATTACCAAAGGTTTTACTTTTTTAGCAACTGTGGGATCAACGGCTCCCTTCATAGGTTTATTCGGCACAGTTTGGGGTATTATGAATTCTTTTCAATCTATTGCAATTTCACGGAACACTAGTTTAGCAATTGTTGCTCCAGGAATAGCGGAGGCACTATTTGCAACTGCATTAGGTTTATTAGCCGCAATACCTGCAGTAGTTGCTTATAATAAATTTAACAATGACTCGATTAAATATTCTCAAAAGTTAGAAAATTTCTCAAAAAGATTTTTAACAATAATTTAAAATGGCTTTTAAATTAAATCGTTCCTCAAAAGAACCAATGTCTGAAATAAATGTAACACCATTTGTGGATGTAATGTTGGTCCTTTTGATAATTTTTATGGTTACAGCACCCTTGTTGACCGTTGGAGTGCAAGTTGATTTGCCTGAGAGCTCTGCCGACTCTCTTCCAGAAGAAGCTGAACCATTAACATTAACAATAAACTCAAAAGGTGAAATCTACATTCAAGAGTCAATGGTTGAATATGAAAAAATTATAGCAAAAGTCTTAGCAGTTTCAAAAAATAGAACCGATACAAGAATTTATGTAAGGGGTGATAAAACAATTAATTATGGAAGAGTATTGGAGATTATGGGTCTTCTATCGGGTTCTGGCTTTACTAAAGTAGCACTTATATCCGAGCCATACAAAGAGAGGTAAGAAATGAGTAGAAGTATAATTATATCTTCTGTATCTCATTTAATTATAATTATGATCACAGCTTTTAGTTTGCCTTTTTTTGCAAAAAAACCAATTGATCTTCCTCCAATAGTCTCTGTTGAATTAATTCAGATCACTGATAAAACTAATATTCCCTATGCCCCCAAGGCAAAAAAAATTATAGAAAAAATAAAAGAAAAAGAAAAAAAACTTGTTTCTGAACAAGCTCCACCAAAAAAAGTTAAAAAAATTAAACCAGATGCTGTTCCAATGCCAGACGATAAGCCTGAAAAGGCTGAGAAAGTAAAGGAGGATAAACAAAATCCTGAAAAAATCGATAATGAGGTAAAACAAGTATCTGAATTTGAAAAAAAAGAGTTGTTTGATCCAAATAACATTGCAGCCTTAATTGATAAATCTAAAGTTGAAAGTGCTGAGACAATAAAAAAAAATAATAAAATTACACAAGATCAAAAAAAAAATGTTGAAAATAAAGGCTTGTCTTTAAGTGAAGAAGATGCTCTTAAAGCCCAAATATTTGGTTGTTGGAGTATTCCCCTAGGTTTACCTTACAATGAAAACTTACTGGTTAGAATTAAACTTCAATTAAATCCAGACGGAACAATTCAAGAGTCTGAGATATTAGATCACGCGAGAATGAATAAACCAGGTCAAGGTTTCTATAAAGTCTTAGCAGAAAGCGCCCTAAGAGCAATTAAATTGTGTCAGCCTTTAAGGGTTCCTACAACTGGTTATGAGAGATGGAAAGAATTACAGTTAAATTTTGATGCAAGAGAGATGTTGGAAGGTTAGAATAGTTTTATGATAAGAAAATTTTATTTAATACTTTTTTTTATTATACCGTTTAACACATGGGCTTTAATTGAAGTAGATATTACCAGAGGTAATTTAAATCCTCTGCCAATAGCCGTATCACCTTTATCTATAGATGAGGAATCAAGAAAAAAATTTGAGAATATCCTTAAAAAAGAAAATATTGGTTCTGAAATTTCATCAGTAGTAGAAAAAAATTTAAAAACTTCTGGCCTTTTTAATCCTTTAAACAAAGATGCTTTTCTACAAGCACCAGATATTGCTAATCTTAAACCGAGATTTGAAGATTGGAGTTTGATTAAAGCGCAAGCATTAATTACTGGAAAAGTAAATCTTGTAGATGAAAAGTTAAGAGTAGAATTTAGATTATGGGATGTTCTTGCTGGAAAGGAAATGATGGCTCTTGCTTTTACCACTGTACCAACAAACTGGAGAAGAGTTGGTCATATAATAACAGATAAAGTTTATGAAAGATTGACAGGAGAGAAAGGTTATTTCGACACAAGGATTATTTATGTAGCTGAAGAGGGACCAAAAACTAGAAGAATAAAACGGTTAGCAATTATGGATCAAGATGGTGCAAATAATAAATTTTTAACATTAGGAAATGAACTTGTTTTAACCCCACGGTTTAATCCAACAAATCAAATGGTTACTTATCTTTCATATTTTAGAAATTTACCAAGAGTTTATCTTTTAGACATTGAAACCGGAATGCAAGAGGTGGTTGGTGATTTTCCTGGTATGACTTTCGCACCAAGGTTCTCTCCTGATGGAAAAAAAATTATAATGAGTTTTGCTAAGGATGGAAATTCTGATATTTATACGATGGATTTAGAAAATAGAATAGTTGAAAAAATAACAAATCACCCATCCATTGATACCTCTCCATCATATTCACCTGATGGACAATATATTTGCTTTAACTCTGATAGAAGTGGCTATCAACAGATTTACATAATGAAGAGTGACGGCACAAATGTTAAAAGAATTTCTTTTGGCAAAGGTTTGTATGGAACACCTGTTTGGTCACCTCGAGGAGATCTAATTGCTTTTACAAAACTTCATAAAGGAAAATTTTATATTGGTGTTATGAGAACTGATGGTAGCGGAGAGAGACTACTGACTGAAAATTTTTATCAAGAAGCTCCCTCTTGGTCACCTAACGGTAGGGTATTGATTTTTTATAGAGAAACTAAGACAGATGATAAGGGCAAGGGTTTTTCTGCCAAATTATGGTCTATTGATTTAACAGGCTATAATGAGAGGCTAGTATCCACTGATACAGACGCATCAGACCCATCATGGTCATCTTTATTAAGTAATTAATCAATATTATCTTGATTTTTTTCTTGAAACATCTAATTAGTTGTGAAAAAGTTAATATTAAGAAATTTGATCAAGGAGCAATAATGAAATTAAACAAAATTCTAAAAAATGCTTTTTTAATAGTTTTTGCAAGTATTGCACTATCCGCTTGTGCTACCCAAAAAAAAACAACAGGTCAAATGCAGGGGGACGTTTATACAGGAACAGACACTGTTGAATATTTAGCCTCTGGCGTACCAGACAGAGTTTTCTTTGCAACAAATGAGTCAGTTTTAACAACCGCTTCAAGAGAAACACTTAGAAAACAAGCAGCATGGTTAAGAAAAAATTCTAGTATAACAATTGTACTTGAGGGACATGCTGATGAGAGAGGTACAAGGGAGTATAATTTAGCCCTAGGTGAGAGAAGAGCAAATGCTGCAAAAGATTATTTGATGACCTATGGTATTTCCTCAGACAGAATATCAGTGTTAAGTTACGGTAAAGAGAGACCAGTAGATTCTGGCTCAAACCCATTAGCGTGGTCAAAAAATAGAAGATCAGTAACAGTAAAAGCTAATTAATTATAAAATTTAAGACCCTTAATCAAAACTTATGATTTAGGGTCTTTTTTTTGCCATCATTATAAACATAAGTTTAAATGTGAATTTACACACAAAAAAAATGTATAAAAGAATCTTTCTAATATTCAATTTTTGTTTTTTCATAAATTCAAGCGCTTTAACAGACAATCATAATATCTACGAAACGTTAGACAAGATACAAGAAGATATAAAAACTTTGGAGAAAGCTGTTTATTCTGGCACAATTCAGTTTAGTAACCAAAATGAAAATTTAAATTTGAGTAATAACTCCGAAGACGTTCTTACAAGGCACTTATTAAAACTCTCAGAGATTGAAAATCAGTTTCAATTGCTTACTAATAGGTTTGAAGAAATAAATTTTAAACTAGACAAGTTATCAAATAGGTTGTCAAAGGTTCAAGCTGATAATCAAATTAGATTTCAAGATATTGAAAATGTATTATCGCTTAATTATAGTAAAAAAAAAGATATTAAAAATGAGGAGGCAGTTGTTTCACTTCCTGGCAGTTCACAACCACAAGACTTAGGTTCAATCTCTTATAAGGACACAGAAACAAATGAATCAACTCAGAAAACACAATCTGTAGATACAACAGCTACTATAGTAACTGAAACTTTTGAAGCTGAAGAAAAAATTTTACCAGAGGACACTCCTGATAAACAATATGAATTTGCAACTAGCTTTTTAAAAATTGGAGACTATTCTACGGCTGAAAGAGCTTTTAGAGAATTTGTAAAGATAAATCCTGATCACACTCTAGCTGGTAATGCTCAATACTGGTATGCAGAAACTTTCAGGATAAGACAGCTTTATACAGATGCTGCTTCTGCTTATTTGGAAGGATATCAAAAATATCCTAAAGGTGAAAAAGCTCCTATAAATTTATTGAAGCTTGGTGTATCGATGGTTCAAATTGGAGAGAAGGATCAAGGTTGTAAAATGATAAATGGAGTTAAGGAGCAATATCCAAAAGCAAACCAATCGGTGATACAAAAAGCAAAATATGAGGCTCAAAAATTTGAGTGCAAAAATCAAAATTCCTAATTTTTTAAATAAAAAACTTAAAATTAAAAAGATTAATCAAATTTATAAGCGATTTGAAAATACGTTAAATATAAATGATAATTATATTGTTGCTGTATCAGGAGGACCTGACAGCATGGCATTAGCTTATTTATCAAAAATTTACTCTTTAAAAAAAAAACTTATTTCAAAATTTTTTGTTATAGATCATAAATTAAGGCTAAATTCGTCAAAAGAGGCGCAACTTGTAAAAAAAGTTTTGAAAAAAAATTTTATAAATGCAGAAATTCTAAAAATTCATGGAAAAAAACCATTAAAAGGTATTCAATCATTTGCCAGAGATAAAAGATATAAATTATTATTTAAACAATGTGATAAATATTCAATTAATAATATTTTACTTGGTCATCACTCAGGTGATTTAATAGAGAATTTTTTTATAAGATTAGCAAGAGGAAGTGGCTTAAAGGGTTTAATCTCTTTAGAAAAAACCAGCACGATTGGAACAAAAAATTTAATAAGACCCTTATTCAATCAAAAAAAAGAGGATTTAATATTCATCTCAAGAAAAGTTTTTAATTTTTATATTGATGACCCGTCTAATGAGGACAAAACATTTTTAAGGATTAAAATAAGAAAATTTATAAAAGAGTTGAATAAAAACGGATTAGATGAACAAAAGCTTTTGCTGACATTAAAAAATCTAAGATTATCAGATAATGTAATAAATTTTTATGTAAAAAAGAATCTTGAAAAAAATACCTTTTTTATAAAAAAAGATAATAAACTAATATTAAATCTAGATTTTTTTAGACAACCACACGAGATTATATTTAGATCTTTATCTGAGGCGGTTAAACTGGTTGGAAAAAAATACTATTTTGCGAGAGGCAGGAAATTAGATAATGTTATTAATGATTTCTTCTATAAAAAATTCTTTAAAATTACACTTGGTGGCTGTATTATTGAGAAATTCAATCAAACTTTAGTAATCACAAAAGAACGTTAGATTATTGCGACATAATCTAATATTGTCTATTGTTTATTTTGAATTAATTCTTATTTTATAAGTTATGAATTTTAAAAATTTAGCTATGTGGGCAATTATAGTTTTTTTAACTATAGGTCTATACAATATGTTCAAGAATCCACAATCCAACATCAGCGGAGGTAACAAAATCATATTTTCAGATTTTTTAACATCTGTAGATAACGGAGAGGTTCTGAAGGTAGAAATCCAAGGAAACAATATTAAAGGAGTTTATTCTAATGGAAAAAACTTTACCACTTATTCACCTAATGATCCAAACTTGATCGAAAAACTTTCTGAAAAAGGTGTCAGTATCTCAGCAGCTCCTATTGAAGAAAAAATGCCTTCATTGTTTGGTGTCTTACTTTCATGGTTTCCGATGTTATTATTAATAGCAGTATGGATTTTCTTTATGAGACAGATGCAAGGTGGCAAAGGTGGAGCGATGGGCTTTGGAAGATCTAAAGCAAAAATGATGAATGAAATGAAAGGCAAAGTAACCTTTAATGATGTTGCAGGTGTTGAAGAGGCTAAGGAGGAAGTTGAAGAAATTGTTGAGTTTTTAAAAGATCCAAAAAAATTTAGTAGGTTAGGTGGAAAAATACCTAGAGGAGCACTTCTTGTAGGTCCTCCAGGTACTGGAAAAACTTTATTAGCTAGAGCAATTGCTGGTGAAGCAGGCGTTCCTTTCTTTACTATCTCAGGATCAGATTTTGTAGAAATGTTTGTTGGTGTCGGAGCCTCAAGAGTGAGAGATATGTTTGATCAAGGAAAAAAAAATTCGCCTTGTATAATATTTATTGATGAAATTGATGCTGTTGGAAGAAGTCGAGGAGCAGGCTTAGGAGGTGGTAACGACGAAAGAGAACAAACTCTAAATCAGCTTCTCGTTGAGATGGATGGCTTTGATACTAACGAAGGTGTCATTATAATCGCAGCAACAAATAGACCTGATGTTCTTGATCCTGCATTATTAAGACCAGGGAGATTTGATAGACAAGTTGTAGTTTCTAATCCAGACATAATTGGAAGAGAAAAAATTTTAAAAGTTCATGTTAAAAAGATTAAGATTGCTCCTGATGTAAATTTGAGAACTATTGCGAGAGGAACTCCCGGATTTTCAGGTGCCGATCTAGCCAATTTAGTAAATGAGTCTGCATTATTAGCGGCTAGAAAAAATAAAAGAATTGTTACTTTAAACGAATTTGAAGAAGCAAAGGATAAAGTAATGATGGGAGCTGAAAGACGATCAATGGTTATGACTGAAGATGAGAAGAAATTGACAGCGTATCATGAAGGTGGTCATGCATTAGTTTCATTTAACATGCCTAGTTATGACCCAATACATAAAGCAACAATTATACCAAGAGGTCGAGCTTTAGGAATGGTAATGAATTTACCTGAGAGAGACAAACATGGTCATTCAATAAAATATTTGAAAGCAAGATTAGCAGTCTGTTTTGGTGGAAGAGTGGCAGAGGAAGTAATTTTTGGAAAAGATAATATTTCTACAGGTGCAGGTGGAGGAAATGGTTCAGATATAAATCAAGCAACTCAACTTGCAAGAGCCATGGTTACAAAATACGGGATGAGTGAAGAAATGGGCCCAGTTGAATATGGTGAAAATCAAGAAGAAGTTTTCTTAGGAAGATCTGTGACTCAAACACAATCAGTTTCAGAGGAAGTGGCTCAAAAGATAGATAAAGAAATCAGAAAATTAGTTGATGAGGGATATAATAAAGCTAGGGAAATATTAACTGAAAAAATTGATGATTTACATAAAATTGCAAAAGCTCTTATGACATATGAAACCTTAACAGGTGAAGAAATAGAAAATATAATTACTAAAAATATATACCCAGCTGATAAACAAGATCTGAAAGTTGATGATGATAAGAGCTCTGCTTTAGGAGCCATGGGACTTAAACCTAAAATTGTTCATTAATCTTAATGTTAAGACATTACACAAGATTGTGTAATTTCTACTATGGAAATAGCTCAAAAAAATTAGTTAATAAAAATAAAACTATACCGCTTAACGGAATCAAAGAAATTTCATTTGATCAAATAGAGATAATAACTAGAAATTCTAAAAAAAAGATATTTGTTAATCAAATAAAATATTTGCCTAAATTAATTAGGAGAAAAATTAATTCTGATTTAAGGAAAATTAAATCAAAAAAAAAAAATTTTTCAAATTTAAATTTTAGTAAAATACCTAATATTATGGGTGTCTTAAACTTGACACCTGATAGTTTCTCAGATGGTGGGAAATTTAATTCAAAAAAAAAAGGAATTAATCATGCGATTGATTTAATTAATAGTGGTGCAAATTTGATTGATGTTGGTGGTGAGTCGACACGTCCAGGATCAAAAGTAATTAAAGAAAATTTAGAATGGCAAAGAATTAATAAAATTTTAAAATCATTAATCAAAAAAAGAATACCGATTTCTTTAGATACTAGAAAGTCTCAAATAATGAGTAAAGGAATAAATTTAGGCGTCAAATTGATTAATGATGTTTCAGGACTAGAATTTGATGTTGAAACTTTAAATATATTAAAAAAATACAAAGTGCCATTTGTAATTCAGCATTCACAAGGAACTCCAGATAAAATGCAAAAAAACCCGAGGTATAAAAATGAATTACTAGACATATATGATTTTTTTGAAAAAAAAATAAAACTTTTAAGATCGAAGGGTATTAAACATGATAAAATTATTCTAGATCCTGGTATAGGTTTTGGAAAAAATTTGAAACATAATATGAGTTTGATACGCAATATTTCTGTTTTCCATTCTCTTGGTTTTCCTATACTTGTAGGCAGTTCAAGAAAAAGATTTATTAAGGAGTTATCTGGAAAAAATGATAGTAAATTAAGAAATGGGGGAACAATTGCATCATCAATATATCTTATGATGCAAGGCGTCCAAATTTTAAGAATTCATGATGTTAATGAAACAATACAAGGCTTAAAGATCTTTAAGAATATAATAAATAATTAATGACAAAAAAATATTTTGGTACTGATGGTATTAGGGGGGCTATCAATAGTGATAATATTAATGGAGATATGTTTTTCAAATTTGGTTTAGCGAGCGGAACATATTTTAAATCTCAAAAAAAAAAGAGACAAACTGCAATAATAGCAAAAGATACAAGATTATCTGGATACACTTTAGAACCAGCACTTGTATCAGGATTGGCATCAGCAGGCATGCATGTATATACTCTAGGACCTTTACCCACAAATGGATTAGCGATGCTCACAAAAGCTATGAGGGCAAATATGGGAATTATGATTACAGCTTCTCATAATCCTCATAATGACAATGGACTAAAACTATTTGGACCTGATGGCATGAAACTATCAGATAAAATAGAAAAAAAAATTGAAAGTTTAATAGATAAAAAAATTATCAAAAATCTCTCAAAACCAGAGAAATTAGGTAGAGTAAAAAGATTAGAGACGGGCACAAATGATTACATCAAAATATTAAAAAAAAATTTTACTAAAAAATTTAATTTAAGAGGGCTTAGAATTGTAATTGATTGTGCAAATGGAGCAGGTTACAAAGCTGGACCAGAATTATTAAAATCATTAGGAGCTGAGGTGATTGCAATAGGAGTTAATCCTAATGGACTAAATATTAACAAAAATTGTGGGTCTACATTTCCTGAAAAGATAAAATCTGCAGTAAAAAAGTATAAGGCGCATATAGGTATTTCACTAGATGGTGATGCAGATAGGATAATTATGTGTGATGAAAAAAGTAATATTATAGATGGTGACCAAATTATTGCTGCATTAGCAACACGGTGGAAGAAAAAAAAAATGTTAAAAGGTGGAGTTGTTGGTACATTAATGTCCAATTATGGCCTTGAAAAGTATTTCAAAAAAAAAAGAATAAAATTTATACGTGCTAATGTTGGTGATAGATACGTAAAAGAGGTAATGCAAAAAAAAAAGTTTAATCTAGGTGGAGAACAATCAGGACATATTATTCTAGGTAAATTTGCAACTACAGGAGATGGTTTACTTGTAGCCCTAGAGTCTTTATTTGCTCTTAGAAAAGGAAAAAGAGCCAGTGAATTTTTTGAAAAATTTAAGAAAACGCCACAATTACTAAAAAATATTGAAGTGAAAAATAAAGATATAATCAATAAACCAGAAGTTAAGAAATCTATTAGGTTAGCTTCAAAATTAATAAGAGGTAGTGGTAGAATTCTTGTAAGAAAATCGGGAACAGAGTCAAAAATAAGAATTATGGGAGAAAGTGAAAATAAAAGACTCCTTGTAAAATGTGTTAATATTATTTTGAAAAAAATTAAATAATTTGAAAATAAAATCCAAAATTTTAATTATAGCAGGATCTGACTCATCAGGTGGTGCAGGCATTCAAGCAGACATTAAAACTGCAACCAGTCTAGGTGTATATTCTATGACGGCAGTAACTGCAGTCACAGTCCAAAATACAAAAAGTGTTAAATCAGTAATACCTGTTCCACCAAATGAAATTTATAATCAAATAATTCATACAATTAAAGATATAAGACCCAATGCTATAAAAATTGGAATGCTTCATTCTACAAGAGTGATAGACAAGGTATTAAGGTCATTGAATAAAATGAAAGTTAAAAAGATCATTTTAGACCCGGTAATGATAGCCAAAGGTGGTTCCAAGCTTATTACTGACTCAGCTATAAAATTGATGAAAAAAAAATTATTAAATAAAATATCTTTAATTACGCCTAATATTCCTGAAGCTGAAATTTTAACTGGTATCAAAATTAAAAATCAAAATGATATGATTCTTGCTGCAAATGAATTTATAAAAATGGGTGTACCAAATGTATTTGTAAAAGGAGGTCATTTAAAATCAAAAAAGGTACATGATATATTTGTTAATAAAAAAGAGATTAAAGTATTTTCAAATAAAAGACTTAATACCAAAAATACTCATGGTACAGGCTGTACATTATCGACAGCAATTACCTCTTTTTTTTCATGTGGAAAAACTCTAAAGAGATCTTGTGAGTTAGGAGTTAAATATGTAAATTCTGCAATATTAACAAACCCTAAAATTGGTATAGGACATGGTCCAATAAATCATTTAAATTCTATTGAATTAAAAAAAATATATAAATAATGAAAAATGTTGCAGTAGTTGGCTCGCAGTGGGGAGATGAAGGAAAAGGAAAAATTGTAGATTGGCTATCAGAACAAGCTGATGTTGTAATTAGATTTCAAGGTGGTCATAATGCCGGACATACCTTAGTTATAGATGGAGTAACTTACAAACTTCGATTGCTTCCCTCAGGGATAGTTAGAAAAAATAAAGTTTCAATTATCGGAAATGGTGTTGTTGTCGACCCTTGGGCATTATTGGATGAAATTAAAGAAATTGGAGAAAAGGGTGTGGATGTAAATTCAGAAAATTTCATGATTTCAGAAGCTGCAAATTTAATTTTACCATTTCACCGGGAAATGGATGAAATAAGAGAAGATGCAGCAGGTAAAAGTAAAATTGGAACTACAAGAAGAGGTATTGGACCCGCTTATGAAGATAAAGTTGGAAGACGTTCAATTCGAGTAATGGATCTTAGATCAGAAAAAAATTTGAATCAACGATTAGAAACAGTTTTACTGCATCATAATGCTATTAGAAAAGGTTTAGGTAAAAAGATATTTGAGAAAAATCAGCTTAAAGATGATCTTTTAAAAATCGCTCCTGAAATTCTAAAATTTTCAGCACCAATATGGCTTAAGATTGATCAATTTAAGAAACAAAAGAAAAAAATATTATTTGAGGGTGCACAAGGAATTCTATTAGATGTTGACCATGGAACATATCCTTTTGTAACTTCTTCCAATACTGTGGCCTCAAGTGCTGCAACAGGAACCGGATGTGGGCCCAACTCAATTAATTATGTATTAGGAATAACCAAAGCTTATACGACAAGAGTAGGTGAGGGACCTTTCCCAACAGAGTTGGTAGATAAGATAGGTGAGTTATTAGGTACAAGAGGTAAAGAATTTGGAACCGTTACAAGTAGAAAAAGAAGATGTGGATGGTTTGATGGTGTTTTGGTGAGACAGACAATAAAAATTTCTGGAATTGATGGCATCGCCCTTACAAAACTCGATGTGCTGGATGAACTAGATGAAATTAAGATGTGTGTAGAATATGATCTTAATGGAAAAAAAATAGACTATCTTCCAGCAGCAGTTGAAGATCAACTTAAAATCAAACCTATATATAAGACATTTGATGGTTGGAAAACTTCAACCAACGGGGTCAAAAATATTAACGACCTACCAGAGAATGCAAAAAAATATCTATTTGCAATTGAAAACTTTATTGGTGCAAAAATATCAAGTATATCAACTAGTCCTGAACGGGATGACACAATCTTAGTTGAAAATCCTTTTGAGATTTAATTTACAGGTAAAAGATTTTTTGATTTAGCAAGCAAAAGCATGTGCTTTTGTAATTTCTCAAATGCTTTATTTTCAATCTGTCTAACTCTTTCACGACTAATCTTATATTTTTTACTTAAGTCCTCTAAAGTAGTCGGATCATCATTCAATCTTCTTGAATATAA
Organism: uncultured Pelagibacteraceae bacterium; assembly: GCA_902518185.1. Classification (GTDB taxonomy): domain Bacteria; phylum Pseudomonadota; class Alphaproteobacteria; order Pelagibacterales; family Pelagibacteraceae; genus Pelagibacter. The sequence goes on from CABYFG010000003.1 coordinate 46,539, forward strand.
GATTTCTTTTTCTCTGTCATTCAAAACTTTAATTGAGTCTTTTAATAAATCTTTTCTTTGTTTCATTTCCTCTTGATGAGCAAACTTAAGATCGTGATCTAACTCTTTATCTACTAACCAATCTTGCCATTCATCGCCATCTTCACCAACTTGAGCATTAAGAGAAAATTCTTTTCCAGATAGTCTACGATTCATTGATACAACCTCTTCTTTACTCACATCTAATTTTTCAGCGATTTCGTTTACATGCTCATTTCTTAAATCACCTTCAGCCTGTGGTGCAATTTGATTTTTTAATTTTTTAAGATTAAAAAATAATTTTTTTTGTGCAGTAGTTGTACCAATTTTTACTAAGCTCCAAGATTTTAAGATATATTCTTGAATAGAAGCTTTAATCCACCACATCGCATAAGTTGCTAATCTAAAACCTTTTTCTGGCTCAAATTTTTTGACAGCTTGCATTAGTCCAATATTACCCTCAGAGATCATCTCGTTAATTGGGAGACCATAACCTTTATAACCCATTGCAATTTTCGCAACCAATCTCAAATGACTTGTCACAAGTTTTTCTGCTGACTTAATATTTCCTGTTGTTTTCCAATTTTTAGCGAGCATGTACTCCTCTTCTGCATCAAGCATTGGAAATTTTTTTATTTGCTCGAGATATACAGATAGGCCACCTTCATTACTTAAAATAGGTAAATTGTTATTCATAGTTGTGCTCATAGTCAGTTTATCTAATTAATATTAAAAATTTTTCAATGTTTTATTTACCTATATTTCTGAGTGTTTTTAGTATTTTTTCAAGTTCATTTGGTAAAATTGAATTAAAAATCATCTGCTTATTTTTTTTTGGATGTATAAAGCCCAATGTTTTAGCGTGCAGAAATTGTCTGTTTAATTTTGTTAAAATTTTTTCTAATGATGGTTCAATATCTTTAAGTTTTTTAAACTTTTTTTTATATTTATCATCGCCAACTATACTGTTACCTAAATAATTCATGTGAACTCTTATTTGATGAGTCCGGCCTGTTTCTAATTTACACTCTAATAAACTAAAAGTTGGAATATTTTTATTTTCAAAAATTTCTAAAGTTTTGTAATTTGTAATTGCTTTTTTTCCTTTACTGCTACTAACTTCCATCATTTGTCTATTTTTTGAGCTTCTTGTAATAAAGGTTTCTATTTTACCTTTAGACGGTCTAATCTTACCCCAGATTAATAATTGGTAAACTCTTTGGATTGTATGTTTATTAAACTGATTAGAGAGGTGTTCGTGAGTTTGATTATTTTTTGCGATAACAATTAACCCAGATGTGTTTTTATCAATTCTATGTACTATTCCAGGTCTTAGTTCGCCTCCAATATTAGAAAAAGAATTTTTACTATAATTCATAAGTGCATTTACGATTGTATTATCAAAATTTCCTGCACCTGGATGCATTACAATTCCAGATGGTTTGTTTAAAACAATTAAATCTTTATCTTCAAATATTATATCTAAATTAAACTTGTAAGGTTTTAAGGAAGCTTTTTTTGGTTCTGGTACGACCAATTTTACTTCATCATTAAAAAAAATTTTTTTGGACGGATCAGTTATTACTTTATTATTTATTTTTAACTTTTTATCTAGAATAAGATTCTTTATTCTTGTTCGACTAATAATATCCTCTCTCTTTTTAATGAAAATATCAACACGGAGATTATTTTCGGTCTTATCAACTGTTAAATTTATTTTTTTTTTCATAAAATGATATATTAATGTAATATGCGCTTGTAGCTCAACTGGATAGAGCGCCTGACTTCGGATCAGGAGGTTCTGGGTTCGACTCCTAGCAGGCGCACCAATTATTCACCCATATTTATTAATGTTCCTTTTATCCGTGCTCTTAAAAAAGAAAGATAAAATAGTCCTATTCCAAAAATTAAATAAACTAAATTTAATAAATAAGCTTGTTTTATATTTTCATAATTTACCATACCATTTATCAAAATATTTCTGGTTTCATCAAAAATGTAAACTAATGGTAAACCTTTTGCAATTATTTGGAAAAATTCAGGAAGAATTTCTATTGGGTAGTAGATACAGCCTAATGGAGCAAGTAAAAATAATGATGACCAGGCTATATTCTCAAAAGAGGGTCCAAATCTCATTAAACCTGAGCTCACTAATAAACCTAGTGTAATGCCAAACACGTATAAACTTAAAAATAATATAAATAGTGGAAAACCTAATTTTAAAATTGAAACTCCAAATAATGGAGATGTTAAAATAATTGCGGGCACTAGACCAATTAATGTCCTTATCAAAGCAGTGAAAATTAAAGATATAATTATCTCTTTAAGCTTCAAAGGCGCAATAAATAAATTCGTAAAATTTCTACTCCAGATTTCCTCTAAAAAAAGCATATTAAAACTTATGCTAGATCTAAAAAGGATGTCATAAAGTATTGCACATGTAAGAATTATTCCGAGTGTATTATTGTAATAATCACTATAAATTGAAAAAAATTTTGAGATAAAACCCCAAAGAATAATTTGTATTGTTGGCCAATATATTAAATCCAAAACTCTTGGCAAAGAACTTTTGATCAGATAAAAATGTCTTAAATATAGACCATACATTTTATTTAGATTCATATTATATCTCTTGTAAGTTTTAAAAAAACTTCCTCCATATTTTTCCGTCCATGTTTTTTGATTAGTTCTACAGGGGTTCCTTGATCAATAATTGATCCTTTATTCATCATAAGAACTGAAGAACATAATCTTTCAACTTCTGCCATGTTATGTGAAGCAAGAAGAATTGAAGTTCTTTTTTCTTTTTGGTATTCCTCTAAAAAACTCCTAACAAAATCTCCTGTTTCGGGATCTAGAGATGCGGTTGGTTCATCAAGAAGAAGAACTGATGGATCATTAATTATTGATTTAGCAAGACTGACCCTATTTTTTTGCCCAGAGGAAAGTTCTCCTGTCACTTTATTAATAAATTCATTAAGCCTTAATTTTTCACAAAGATAATCAATTTTAATTTGAAGTTCTTTTACATCATAAAGTCTTCCATAAACCTCTAGATTTTGTTTTACGGTTAATTTTTTCGGTAACTCAATATATGGTGAAATAAAATTTAATTCGTTCAATAATTCAACTCTTCGCTTTTCAATTTCAATACCATTTATTAGAACCTTTCCTTTAGTAGGCTTTAGCAAACCAAGAATCATGCCTATAGTTGTAGTTTTACCACATCCATTAGGTCCAAGAATTCCAATGATTTCATTTTCATTTACTTTAAAAGAAATGTTTCGAACAGCCTCTTTTAAGTCGTAAGTTTTTGATAAATTGATTATTTCAAGAGGAATATTCATTAAAATTTTGAAGCCCTTAACAATCTATCATTAATAGTTTTACCAAATCCTTTATTTGGAATTTTGTCAACAGCTATAGATTTATAATTATCTTTTTTTATTTTTCTTAAAATTGTGTAAAGATTTTTTACAGCTTCTTTTAAGTTTCCTTTTTTTGATAAAAAATAATAGTTCGCTTTTTTAATTTTATTTTTTTTAATCAATAAAAAAGCCTCATTTTTTTTTGTGCTTTTAACATTAAGCCTAATTGGAATTCCAGGTGAATAATGAATTCTTAACTGTCCAGGAGCCGAAACCTTGGAAGGATTTATATTTATTAAAATTTTTTTCTTTAATGTTTTTTGGATTATTCTTACTTCTAGGCCACCTAATCTTAAAATCTTTGGTTTTTTTCTGAGATCAATAATTGTAGACTCAACCCCAATCGATGATCTTCCTCCTTCAAGAATATACTTAATTTTTTTTCCAAAATCGTCTTTTACATCTGAAGAAGTTACCGCACTTATTCTTGAGGAAATATTTGCACTAGGTGCTGCAATGGGGAATTTTAAATGTTTCAACAGATTTCTTGCAACAGGATGTTTTGGAAATCTCACAGCGAGAGTGCTTTTTTTATTAGTCGCAAATTTCGAAACTTTTGACGTTTTTTTTTGATTTAAAATAAATGTTATTGGACCAGGACAAAATCTTTTATATAATTTGAGAAAATCATCATTAAAATCACAATCATTTTTTAATTTTTTTAGATCATAATAATGAATTATTAGAGGGTTATTCGCAGGTCTTTTTTTTAATCGAAATATTTTTTTACATGCTGTATCAGAATATGCATTCCCTGCAATTCCATAAACAGTTTCGGTAGGTATAGCAACACACTCTCTTTTATTTAAGAGATTCATTGCTTTTTTAATATTTGCAAGATTTATTTTCATGTATTATTTGAGAGTATTATATGAAAGATAAAAATTTACCAAATAATTATAATTCATTATCTCTCGAGGAATTAACCACTGAGGCAAATAAGATGATTGAAGAATTAGAAAATCAAAAAGATTTAGGAAATTCTTTACACAAATATCAAAATTTAATTAAACTTAATAATATAATTGAGAAAAAATTTCAAATGAACGTTAAAGAAATAAATGAAAAAACAAAAAAAACGATATCCAAAATTAATCAAAAAAATGATACAAAGAAAATTAAATAAAATTGCGAAAGATACAAATTTATTTTTAAAAAGATTTATTGCCAAACAAAAAAAATCAAATTTGATGTTTGCAATGAAATACGGTTTATTTTCTGGGGGAAAAAAAATAAGATCAAAAATTTTGATTGATATTGGATTTCTATTTAAGTCGGATTATAAAACACTCATCATTATTGGTGCTGCAGTTGAATGTATTCATGCGTATTCATTAATACACGACGATTTACCTTGTATGGACGATGACTCTATAAGAAGGGGCAAAGCATCAGCACATATTAAATTTGGAGAGGCTACTGCAGTTTTAGCTGGGAATTCACTTTTAACAATGGCTTTTGAAATTTTAAGCCATAAAGACTTAAGAATTAGTGAAAAAACCAAGATTGATTTAATTAACAAAATTTCTGAAAGCTCAGGTCATCTTGGAATAGCAGGAGGACAATATTTAGATTTAAATTATGAACGTAGGAAAATTTCCAAAAAAAAGATTGAAGAGATGGAAATAAAAAAAACTGGAAAACTTTTTAGTTTTTGTTGTGCAGCACCATTGATAATTAATAAAAAAAACAAGAATGACATTAAAAAATTTGAAAATATTGGTGCTGACATAGGTTTATTATTTCAGGTCGCAGATGATTTGATTGATTATAAAGGGAGTTTGCTTTTTGCAGGAAAAAAAACTGGTAAGGATAAAAAAAAAGGAAAGGCAACTTTAATTGGTTTACTAGGATACAAAAATACTATCAAATATGCTAATAATTTAATTTTAAAAATAAATAATAAATTAAAAAAATATGGATCTAAATCAAGAGATTTATCAGAAACATTAAATTATATTTTGAGTAGAAATAAATGAAAAAAAAATACGAATTTTTAGATCAAATTAATTTTCCATCAGATTTAAAAAAGGTTCCTGAATCAAAATTACAAAAGGTCGCTGATGAATTAAGAGAAGAAATGATTGATGCAGTATCAGTTACTGGAGGACATTTGGGGGCTAGTTTAGGTGTTGTAGAATTAAGCGTTGCACTACATTATATTTTTAATACACCAAGTGATAAATTAATTTGGGATGTAGGACACCAGTGTTATCCACACAAAATTTTAACGGGAAGAAAAGATAAGATAAGAACTCTTCGACAGGGAGGAGGTCTCTCAGGATTTACGAAGCGTTTAGAAAGTGAGTATGATCCCTTTGGAGCTGCGCATAGTTCCACCTCAATTTCATCAGCTTTAGGAATCGCAGAAGCAAATAAATTATCTAAAAAATCCGAAAATGTTATAGCGGTGATTGGTGATGGTGCTATAAGTGCAGGTATGGCTTATGAAGCCATGAATAATGCAGGTGCGTCAAAGACTAAAATAATTGTAATACTAAATGATAACGACATGTCAATTGCAAGACCTGTTGGAGCAATGGGAACATATTTAGCTAAAATTTTTTCTGGTAAAATTTATTTTAGTTTAAGAGAAACTTTAAAATTGATAACATCAGCATTTTCAAAAAGATTTAGTGCGAAAGCTGGTAAGGCTGAGGATTTATTAAGATCAGCTGTAACAGGTGGTACTTTATTTAGTTCCTTAGGTTTTTATTATATTGGTCCTATAGATGGCCATGACCTATCTTCATTAATCCCGATTTTAAGAAATGCTAGGCACTCAAAACATCAAGGTCCTATTTTAATTCACATAAAAACAAAAAAGGGAAAAGGTTATTCTTTTGCTGAAGAAGCAAAAGATCATTATCACGGAGTATCAAAATTCAATGTAAAAACAGGAGAACAGGAAAAAAGTTCGAGCAAAATACCTTCTTACACTAAAGTTTTTGCAGATACCCTGATACAACATGCAAAAAATGACAGTAAAATTGTTGCAATAACAGCAGCAATGCCTGATGGAACTGGATTAAGTAGCTTTCGAAAACAATTTCCAGATAGAACTTATGATGTTGGTATAGCTGAACAGCACGCTGTCACTTTTGCTGCTGGTCTAGCAACTGAAAATTATAAACCTTACGCAGCAATTTACTCAACATTTCTTCAGAGAGCATATGATCAAGTTGTTCATGATGTTGCGATACAGAGTTTACCTGTACGATTTGCGATAGATAGAGCAGGATTGGTCGGAGCTGATGGACCAACACATGCTGGAAGTTTTGACACTACATATTTAGCAACACTCCCAAATTTTATTGTGATGGCCGCAAGTGATGAGGCTGAGTTGGTAAAGATGATTAATACTTCTACAGAAATTAACGATAGACCATGTGCATTCAGGTATCCCAGAGGAACTGGAATTGGATCAATATTACCTTCAATCAATGAAAAACTAGAGATTGGTAAATCAAGAATTATTAAAGAGGGAAAAAAGTTAGCTTTAATAAATTTTGGAGCCAGACTAAGAGAAAGCCTTAAGGCATCAGAAAATTTAAAAAAAAAAGGTATCAATATTACAATAGTAGATGCAAGATTTGCTAAGCCATTGGATGAAAATTTGATATGGCAATTAGCAACAACTCATGAAGCGATTGTAACTATTGAGGAGGGATCCATTGGTGGATTTGGTTCTCATGTAATTGATTTTTTAACAAAAAAAGGATTGATGGACTCAAATTTGAAGTTTAGATCAATGAAACTTCCAGATATTTTCATTGATCAAGACAAACCTGACAATATGTATAAGCTGGCTAATCTAGACAGTATTTCTATTGAAGAACAAATTTTAGATGTATTAAATTCAAATATTGTTTTCCAAAAACAAAAATGAAATATTTATCCGCATTGAGCTTGATTTAATAAATAATGATCAAGTAAAACGCATGATAGCATGGCCTCACCTACTGGAACTGCTCTAATTCCAACACATGGATCATGTCGTCCTTTAACGGATATACTTGTATTTTTTCCAAATTTGTTAATTGTTTTTCTACTTTTTAGAATTGATGAAGTGGGCTTAACAGCAAATGAAACAATTATTTGCTGACCAGAAGATATGCCACCCAGAATTCCACCCGCATTATTTGAATTAAACTTTAATTTATTTCGTGATTGTGAAATTTCATCTGAATTTTCTTCTCCAGATAATTGAGCAGAATTCATTCCAGAACCAATATTAACACCTTTGACAGCATTAATGCTCATCATTGCAGAGGCAATATCAGAGTCTAGCTTTGAATAAATTGGCGCCCCCAATCCTGCTGGAATACCACTAGCTCTAATTTCAATTATAGCTCCACAAGATGAACCTGCTTTTCTAATGCTTAAAAGATATTTTTCCCATATTTTAAGCATTGATTTATCAGGACAGAAAAATGGATTTTTATAGATTATTTTATCGTTCCAATTATTTGTGTCACATCCAAGAATCCCAAGTTGTGTAACTGCACCTGATATTTTAAATCTTCTACCTAATTTTTTTTTCAAAACTTTTTTTGCTATAGCTCCCGCTGCAACTCTTGATGCAGTTTCTCTTGCAGAAGATCTTCCGCCACCCCGATAATCCCTAATCCCATATTTTTTAAAGTAGGTATAATCGGCATGACCTGGTCTAAATTTGTCTTTAATATCATTATAATCTTTTGAACGTATATCTTCGTTATAAATAATTAAAGATATTGGTGTTCCAGTTGTTTTTCCCTCAAACACGCCCGACAGAATCTCTACTTTGTCACCCTCTTTTCTTTGAGTAGTAAATTTGGATTGACCAGGCTTTCTTTTATTAAGTTCTAGCTGAATATCTTGTTCATTAAGGTTTATAAGTGGGGGACACCCATCAATTACACAGCCAATAGCGGGACCATGAGATTCTCCCCATGTTGTGAAACGAAAAACCTTTCCAAAAGTATTAAATGACATTATTTATATTGTATAAATTATTTTGTTAAAATTATGAATGAAAAAAACTCATTAGGGCTCAATAAATGCTTCTTAGATTCAGATGATCCCTTTAAATTATTTGAAAGTTGGTTTGCAGAGGCAAAAAAAAGAGAAATTAACGATCCAAATGCTTTGGCTTTAGGAACCGCAACCAAAAAAGGTGTTCCATCAGTAAGAATGGTTTTACTTAAGGATTACAATAAAGATGGATTTGTTTTTTACACAAATTTAAATAGTCAAAAAGGTAACGAAATAAAAGAAAATCCTAATGCAACAATGTGCTTTCATTGGAAAAGTTTACTTAGACAAATTAGAATTGCGGGAACTCTTAGCTCAGTTTCTGATCAGACGGCAGACGAATATTATAATTCAAGAGCATATGAAAGCAGGATAGGAGCATGGGCATCTAAACAAAGTAGTATATTAAAAAATAGAGATGAACTTTTAGAGACACTGAAAGATTATAGAAAAAAATTTGCAGATAAAAATAATGTTCCAAGACCCAGTCATTGGTCGGGCTGGAATTTAAAACCCAATAGTATCGAGTTTTGGTTAGATGGTGACAATAGAATTCATGAGAGGTTGAAATATTCTTTTATTGATGGCAAATGGATGAAAAGTCTTCTAAGTCCTTAAAAATCTCTAGATAAACTAAAAGAAGTTAAGTTTCCAAGAATAATTTTTTCTTCACAATCATCAAAAACTGATAGAGAGTTAGATGCCAAGTTAATGTAGTGACAAGCTTTTTGATAGCAAGATTTTATTATGTTATATTTTTTGATTAAAAATAAAATATTACTAAAATCATTTTCATTTCTAACTTTTTTTGAAAAAACTTTTTTAAGATTTTTTTTTTCCATTAAATTTGCCTTTTGAAATAGTAAAATTATTGGAAGTGTTATTTTTCCTTCAAAAAAATCTTGGCCAATTTTTTTTCCGAAGAGTTTTGTTTCTGAATTATAATCTAAGGTGTCATCAGCAATTTGAAAAGTAAGACCTAAATTTCTTCCGTAAAATTCAAGTGCTTCTTTTTTTTTATCTATAGTCTCAGATAAAATGGCACCGACCTTAGTTGCAGCAGCAAATAGCTCTGCAGTTTTTGATGATATTATTTTTAAATATGTATCCTCTAACATATCAACTTCACCTTTGTGTTGAAGCTGCAGTACTTCACCTTGAGCAATTTTGGATGATGTTGAGGATAATAATTTCAAAACTTCAATATTTCCATCTTCTACCATCATCTCAAAACATCTGCTTAGTAAATAATCGCCAACTAATACAGATGAGTGGTTCCCCCATTTTTTATTTAATGTTTTTTTACCTCTTCTAACAATACCATCATCAATTACATCATCATGCATTAATGTTGCCGAATGAATTAGTTCAACACACGCAGCCAAATTCACATCTCTTGTACCTTTAGAATAACCACAAAGTTTTGCAGCGCTTAGTGTTAGCAAAGCTCTAAGTCTTTTGCCACCTGTATTTAAATGATAATTAGTCATTTTTTCTACTAATTGTACTTCACTAATTAATTTGGATTTAATTTTTTCTTCTACCATCATCAGCTTTTCTTCAACTGAAAGTCTTAATTGATGATAAGAATTATTAACTTCATTTTTTAATTGAATTACATTTCCCATTGATAGTTGAAGTTAGTACAATAAGTTTTATAAGATACTTATCAATTGACGCACCCGAATCTTCAATTATAAGGTGTCTTTATATTCTTAAAAAAATTCTATAAAGATTTAAAATGCTACCTTTTTTTAAAAAAAAAAAAATTATTCCACATATAAGATTATCAGGGGTCATTGGCAATGTTGGAAAATTCAAGCAGGGTATAGATTTTTCTGGTCAAGAAGAGATCATTCTAAAAGCTTTTTCTGTTAAAAAGGCTCCTTGTGTGGCAATTACTATTAATTCTCCAGGAGGATCGCCTGTTCAATCGCATCTAATTTATAATTTTATTAAACAGCAAGCAAAAAAAAATAAAAAAAAAGTTATTGTATTTGCAGAGGATGTTGCGGCATCGGGTGGCTACCTTATCGCTTGTGCTGGTGATGAAATATATGCAAATTCAAGTTCAATTATAGGTTCAATAGGTGTTATTTATTCATCTTTTGGATTTACGGATTTAATAAAAAAGATAGGAGTTGAGAGAAGAGTTTATACTGCTGGAAAAAATAAAAGCACTTTGGATCCCTTTTTAGAGGAAAAGAGAGAGGATATTGAAAGATTAAAAAATATACAATTAGATCTACATAAAAATTTTATAAATGTGGTGGAGGAAAGTCGAGGTAATAAATTAAAAAAATCTGAAATAGAATTATTTTCTGGAGAATTTTGGTCAGGTAGAAAGGCTAAAGATCTAGGATTAATAGATGAAATTGGTGACGCTAATCATATTTTAAAAGAAAAATTTGGAGAAGATGTAATTATCAAAAAATTTGAAAAGACCAAAAGTTGGTTGAGTAAAAAGTTATCAACATCAACCAATAATCATGTAGACCAATTTGCAAATATTTTAGAGGAAAAATCCGTTTGGCAAAAATATGGTTTCTAAAAAAAATAAAAAAAAACTAAAATTTCAAACTTTTCAAGATACAATTTTAAATTTGCAAAAGTTTTGGAGCAAAATTGGTTGCATTATTTTACAACCTTATGATATGGAAGTTGGAGCTGGAACATTTCATCCTGCTACTACTTTAAGGTCTCTCGGACCTAAGCCATGGAAAGCAGCTTATGTTCAACCTTCAAGAAGACCAACAGATGGCAGGTATGGAAACAATCCAAATAGACTTCAACATTATTATCAATTTCAAGTAATAATTAAGCCGTCTCCATTAAATATTAAAAAACTTTATTTAAATAGTTTGTCAGTTATAGGTATTGACCATAAAGATCACGATATTAGATTTGTTGAAGATGACTGGGAAAGCCCAACTCTCGGTGCTGCAGGGCTTGGATGGGAAGTATGGTGTGATGGAATGGAAATTACTCAATTCACATATTTTCAACAAATGGCTGGTTTTGAATGCAAACCTGTTTCAGTTGAAATAACTTATGGTTTGGAAAGAATTTGTATGTTCACTCAACAAAAAAAAAATGTGTATGATCTAATTTGGAACAAGGAAAATGTAGAATATAGAGAAGTATTTCATCAGGCCGAAAAAGAGTTTTCAGCATATAATTTTGAACATGCAAATACAGAAAATCTTTTCAAAGTTTTCGATATGTTTGAAAGCGAAGCAAAGTTATTAGTTGAAAAAAAGATTTCTTTACCAGCATATGATCAGTGTTTAAAAGCAAGTCATATATTTAATGTGTTAGATGCCAGAGGTGCAATAAGTGTTGCACAGAGAGCTGAGTATATTGGTAGAATAAGAGAAATAGTTAAATCAGCAGCAACGATTTGGATCGGTACACAAAAATAAATGTCAGAATTTTTTTTAGAACTTTTTAGTGAAGAAATTCCAGCCAATCTTCAGAAGAACTTAAGAGAAAAAATTTTAGCAGATTTTAAGAGTCTTTTTAATAAAAAACTAATTAAATCAAAAAAAAGTTTTTCATTATCTTCACCAAACAGAGTAGTAGTTGTTTTTGAAGGTTTGGATAAATCAATTAAAATTAGTTCCGAGGAAATCAGGGGACCAAAAATTGAGGCACCCGAACAAGCTATTGAGGGTTTTATAAAATCTAATAAGATAAATAGAAATAATTTATATAAAAAAAAAACAGATAAAGGTTATTTTTACTTTTATAAAACAAATTCAAAATTGTTAAAAACTCATGATGTTTTAATAAATTCTATTCCAAAAATTTTAGGAGAATATCAATGGAAAAAGTCAATGAAATGGGGTGGGTTCGACTTGAGTTGGGGAAGACCGTTAAAATCAATATTATCTATTTTTGACAAAAAAATAGTTAGTTTCAATTTTCATCATCTTGTCTCTTCAAACTCAACTTTCGTAGATAAAGATCTAGAGATAAAAAAAAAGATATTTAATAATTTTAAAACCTATGAGAAGTTTTTTGAAAAAAAGGGAGTCTATGTTGATCAAAATAAAAGATTTAAATGTATAAATAGAAATTTTTCAAAAATTTTGAACACAAATAAACTAAAAATTAATGATAATCCCAAACTTATCGATGAGGTTGTGAACTTGGTAGATAGTCCGAATGTTTTATTTTGTAATTTTGATAAAAGGTTTTTATCAATGCCTAAAGAGATTTTAACTTTGACAATGGAGACACATCAGAAATATTTTCCAACTTTTAATGATAAAAATGAAATTACTAATCAATTTTTAATTGTTTCAAATAAAAAAGATAATAGTGGACTTATCAAAATAGGAAATGAAAGAGTTGTTGAAGCAAGATTAAATGATGCAGAATTTTTTTGGAATAAAGATAAATCTCACAATTTAGTTAAGAAAGTATCCAAATTAAAGTTTATGAATTTTTTCAAGGGATTGGGAAATTATTTTGATAAAGTTCAAAGAATGAGAAAACTCGGTAGCATGATTTCAGATGAATTATTAATTAGTAAGGAAAAACTAGAGTTGTCAGCTTCAATCAGCAAAACAGACTTAACATCGGAGTTGGTTGGTGAGTTCCCTGAACTTCAAGGTGTAATGGGTGGATATTTTTCAGCTTATCAAGGATTTGACAAAGAGATTTCCTTAGCATTAACTGAGCAATATTTGCCTGTTGGATTAAATTCTAAAGTTCCCAGAAAACCATTTAGTATTTCATTATCTGTTATTGATAAGATAGATACTTTGGTTGGTTTTTTTGGTATTGATGAAAAACCAACTAGTTCAAAAGATCCCTTGGCGCTTAGAAGGACTGCACTTGGTTTAATTAGAATTTTAATAGAAAATAAAAAAAATCTAAAAATAAATGATTTGATCAGTTATTCTGCAAGTCTATATGAAGATCAAGGTTTCAAATTTATTGATAAAAATTTTCAAAATAATTTGCATAACTTTTTAAAAGATCGATTTAAATATTATTTAAGAGAAAAAGAAATTCGTCAGGATATTATTGAAGCTGTAATTTTTTCATTTTCTTTAAATAAGATATTTTCATCTTTTGAAAAAGCAAGATGTCTTAACAAAATCATTAATAATCAAATTGGTATAGATATTACCTCGAGCTTTAAAAGAGCTTCAAATATTTTAGAAAATGAGTTAAAAAATAAAAATATTGAAATTGATAATGCTACAGATCCTGGAATTTTCAAAAGTGAGTTTGAAAAAAATTTACTTAAAAAAGTAAAAGAAATTCAAAAATACTATTCAACCATCAATGATGATGAAAATTATGAAAAATCATTATCAATTTTAGCTGAAGCCAAAAAAGAGATTTTCGAATTTTTTGATAACGTAAAGGTAAATGAGGAAAACGAGGCTCTAAGAAAAAATCGATTGGAACTTATTAATTTGTTATGTAAAACGTTTCAAAATTTTACAAATTTTCAATTATTAAGAGCTGGCAATGAATAGATTAATTTTAAATTTTAAATCTAAAGATGTTAAAAAAATTAAAAATCCAAAAAATTTTTTAGGTGGGAAAGGAGCAAATTTAGCAGAAATGGGTAGAATGGGATTACCTGTACCACCCGGATTTACAATATCAACAAAAGTTTGTGAGATATTTTATAAATATAAAAAAAAGTTAAATTTAAAATTAATTAGTCAAATAAAGAATGAAGTAAAAGTAATAGAAAAAGATGTTTCAAAAAAGTTTGGTGATTTAAAAAACCCTCTTCTTTTGTCAGTCAGATCTGGAGCTAGAGTTTCAATGCCAGGTATGATGGACACAATTTTGAATCTTGGCTTAAATGATAAAACAGTAATTGCACTAGCTAAAAAAACCCTGAATGGAAGATTTGCTAAAGATAGTTATAGAAGATTTATTCAAATGTACGCAAATGTTGTTATGGGTGTTGAAAGCTACCACTTTGAAGAATTGATTGAAAACTATAAGTTAACTAAAGGTGTTCTTTTAGATACTGATTTAAATGAAGAGGATTGGGACGGTTTAATAAAAGACTTTAAAAATATTGTAAAAGAACAAACAAAAAAAGATTTTCCTCAAGAGGTTTATCAACAATTATTTGGAGCTATAAATGCTGTATTTTTATCCTGGGAAAGTAATCGTGCAAAAGTTTATAGAAAATTAAATCAGATCCCATCTGAATGGGGAACTGCAGTAAATGTTCAGTCCATGGTTTTTGGAAATATGGGAAATGATTGTGCTACTGGAGTAGTGTTTACAAGAAATCCATCAGATGGATCAAACAATATTTATGGTGAGTATTTAATCAACGCTCAGGGTGAAGATGTTGTTGCAGGGACTAGAACACCACAACACATTACTAAAATTAAAAAAAAAGAGGCGAATGTAAATGATTTATCTATGGAAGAGTCTATGCCTTTAGTTTTTAAACAATTATATAAAATTTTAAAAAAATTAGAAAAACACTATAAAGATATGCAAGACGTGGAGTTTACGGTTGAAAATGGTAAACTTTGGATACTCCAAACTCGTTCAGGAAAAAGAACATCAAAATCTGCAGTAAAAATTGCTGTTGACATGGTGAAGGAAAAACTGATTACTAAAAATGAAGCATTACTAAGAATTGATCCAAATTCTTTAGATACATTGCTACACCCAACTCTAGACGAGAAAAGTTCAATTAAAGTAATTGCTCATGGCTTGCCTGCATCTCCTGGCGCTGTAAGTGGTAAAGTTGTGTTCACATCTGAAGAGGCTGAAAGGCTAAATGGTATGATGCAGGATACAATTTTAGTTAGAGTAGAAACTTCTCCAGAGGATATACAGGGAATGCATGCAGCAAAAGGAATTTTGACTGCAAGAGGCGGGATGACAAGTCACGCTGCAGTAGTTGCAAGGGGAATGGGTAGACCTTGTGTGTCAGGCTCAAGTGAGATTGATATCAATTATGATAAAAAAACATTTAAAACATCTACAATTGAAATAAAAGAGGGAGACACAATTACAATTGATGGCTCCTCTGGTAGGATAATTTTAGGTACCGTACCAACAGTAAAGCCAGAAATTTCAGGAGATTTTTCAAAATTAATGAAATGGGCTGATAATATAAGAAGATTAAAGATTAGAACAAATTCAGAAACTCCTGTGGACACTAAAACAGCGAGAGATTTTGGTGCTGAGGGTATAGGCCTTTGTAGAACCGAGCATATGTTTTTTGATGAAAAAAGAATTTTATATGTAAGAGAAATGATCTTATCTAAAACTCAAGATGACAGGGCTAAAGCTCTAGAAAAGCTTTTACCTTTTCAAAAAAAAGATTTTATGAAAATTTTTACTATTATGCATGGTCTTCCAGTAACTGTGAGGTTGTTAGACCCACCACTTCATGAATTTTTGCCAAAATCCAAAAAAGAGATTCTTGAAATAGCAAGTGTAATGAACATAGATAAGAGTGAATTAGAGACTAGAATAGAAGAGCTTTTTGAACAAAATCCTATGTTAGGGCACAGGGGTTGTAGACTAGGAATTTCTTTTCCTGAAATTTATGAAATGCAATGTAGAGCAATTTTTGAGGCATTATCAGAGCTAAAAAAAAATAGACGAAAATCTGCATTTCCTGAGATAATGATACCACTTGTTTCAACTGAGGCAGAAATAAAAATTATAAAAGATCTTGTAATAAATACGGCTAGAAAAGTTCAAAATAAAAATAAAATAAAGATTAATTTTTTAGTTGGTACAATGATTGAGTTACCTCGGGCTGCAATAAAAGCAAATGATATTGCTAAACATGCTGAATTTTTTAGTTTTGGAACTAACGATTTAACTCAAACTACTTTTGGCATAAGTAGAGATGATAGTGGGAAATTTTTAAATGATTATATAGATAATAAGATTTTTACAATAGATCCATTTATATCAATAGATGACGGTGTAAAAGATTTAGTGGAGATAGCTGTTGAAAAAGGAAAAAAAATAAACAGAAAACTAAAATTAGGAATTTGTGGTGAACATGGGGGCGACCCAATGAGTATTAACTTTTGCTCAAAAATTGGTCTAAATTATGTATCCTGCTCTCCGTATAGAGTTCCTATTGCAAGATTGGCAGCTGCTCAGGCAGAATTAAAGAAAATCTGATAAATTTTATTTTTGATAGATTAAAATAAAGTGGTTAATATTTTTTTTCATCAACTTATAAACCATTCTCAATAATAGTTGTATTTTATTACTTTTAAAAATTATCTTATTTAAAAATTTTTTTTTTGCAAATCGAATTGGTAATAATGATAAAATCTCAAATTTATAATTTAACTTTCTTAGGTTGACAAACAAGTCTTCTTTATTTTCAATCTGTTCAAATATCAACAAACCAT
Organism: uncultured Pelagibacteraceae bacterium; assembly: GCA_902518185.1. Lineage (GTDB taxonomy): Bacteria > Pseudomonadota > Alphaproteobacteria > Pelagibacterales > Pelagibacteraceae > Pelagibacter. The sequence continues at coordinate 63,385 of CABYFG010000003.1, forward strand.
TTGTCCTTAGTTTATTAATTAGAATATCTATTAATTTCTTTTGATTACTGAAATTTGCATCTCTGGTAAATGGGTAAACTTCTCGTAAATAGATTATGTCGTATTTTTTTTTAAACTTGTCCAAACTTTCTATATCTGATTGAAAAAAATTTTCACTAGGGAAAGCCTTTCTATGAATATCACTTACAGAATCCGATGGATCGCAATAATCGATGTTAAATCCCCCAAATTTATTTAACTCTCTTGCTATGAAACCAAGGCCACATCCACAATCTAAGATACGCTCATTTTTTCTATTTAAATGATCTTTGATGAAGGTATCTAATCTATGTGCATATAATTTTGCTATTTTTATTTGAGAATGAGCATCAATATTTTCTTCTGTTAAACTTTTCCAAAATTCATCAATAGATACATCTAATTTTTTTTTTAGATAAGTAAAAGAACTTGGCTCATTTTTATTGTAGTTATTAAATTTCATCTTAATTTCTAATATTACATTAATCTTTTAGCTCAAATAATAATTTTCTATCTTCTTTATAAAAAGAGTAAATCTTATCAAATTCTTTTTTAAAAAGAATTGAAAAATCTATTTTCTTTTTTAACGAATAATTTAAAATTCTATAGGTTAGATAATTTTTTTTTGAATTTTTACGAAATACAAAATTGAGTAAATTGTTACTCGTGTATGGAATCTTTGATGGATAAATTTTCTTTTGTTTTAACATTTTTTTTGTTATTTCCACTTCGAAATTTTCTTGAAATAATTTTGACAAACTCTCAGTATCTTTAATCAGATTATAATTTAAGATCTTGTGTGACCCTTTAATATAAAATATCTGAGGTTTAAAATGTATTAATTTGTGGTCATAATTTTCCCAATTATTTTGATTTTGTTTTTCCAATAAATTAATTAGTTTGTTTAGAGCATTTGTAATATCATCAGAATTATAAAATCCTTTAACATTTATATCTAATAAATTTTGTCTTAGACACTCATGTATAGAGCTGTTAACTCGATCTTTAACGTTTCTTACAAAGCAATAAATTTTGAAATCTTTTTTTACAGTTGTCTTAATTCCAAATTTTTTAATTTCGTTTAAAGTTAAATGACTTAACTCATATTCATTTTTAGCATATGATATTTTCCCACTATAAATTTTACATTCATTCGTATTATTAAATAAAGATTTAATAAATGTCCCACCTGTTTTAGGTGAATGTAAAATAATTTTCTTTTTTTTTGGGAAAAGTAGCATTTTTTAAATTTACTATATTATTTTAAAAGGGGCGTTCTGTTGCCAGGTGCCCCAAACCCCGTTTACTTAATTAACTAGTAATTAAGCAGCAAGTGCGTAACTTTCGTTAGCAATTATAATTTAGTCCTTTTCGGAGGAACAATTCCGAGCGAAAGAACAACATTTAGTCACTCGTCGAATCTAGTTCACCCCCATAAGTTGTAAATGGTGGAGGTGGTGGGTACTGCCCCCACGTCCGCAATGGTTATTACGAAATTCGTTTATCGCCATAGTTGGAAAACCAACGTTATTAATATAAAAGTATTTATTATAGATTCAATAACATTCATGAAATTAACCAAAGATCAAACTAGCGAAATTAAGTCTCAACAATCAATAAATAATTCTACAAAAAGAGTAACGGCACCTGAATTAGAAAAAATTCTTTACGAAGCAATGCCAGCTCTTGACCACGGTTTTGTTAGGGTTGTTGACTATATGGGAGACGATACTTCAATAGTTCAGTCAGCTAGAGTTTCCTATGGAAAAGGTACTAAACAAGTTTCAACAGATGCGGGCTTAATCAAATATTTAATGCGTCATTGGCATAGCACTCCTTTTGAAATGTGCGAGATAAAATATCATATCAAGCTTCCAATATTTATCGCTCGACAATGGATAAGACATAGAACAGCTAATGTAAATGAATATTCTGCAAGGTATTCAATTTTAGATAAAGAATTTTATCTGCCAGCCACAGAAAATCTTGCAGCACAATCTACAAGTAATAGACAAGGGAGAGGCGATCTCATTGAGGGAGATCAGGCCAAAGAAGTTTTGCAGTTATTGAAAAACGATGCAGAAAGAACATACAATAATTACGAGACAATGCTCAATGAAAGATACGATGGATCTACAATTAATGAAAATAAAAGGGGTCTAGCAAGAGAGTTAGCTAGAATGAACTTAACACTCAATACTTATACTCAATGGTATTGGAAAACTGATTTATTAAATTTGATGAATTTTCTTAGACTTAGAGCTGACCGCCATGCCCAATATGAAATCCGTGTTTATGCTGAACTAATGTTAGAAACTTTAAAAAAATGGGTTCCAATCACTTATGAGGCTTTTATGGACTACAGGATTGGTGGTACAGAAGTTTCATCTAAAGGCAAACTAGTTATACAAAAATTAATTAAAAATGAGGAAGTTTTATTGGAGAATTCAGGTTTATCCAAAAGAGAATGGAATGAGTTGATGGAGGCATTTGACCTGAGGGATAAAATTTTGTGATTAATTAAATCGTTATTAAATGATTAATCAAAAACAATTTAAACTATTATTTTTTTTATTATTTTTATTTTTTTCAACGATTCATTTTTATCAATTATCTAATCAACATTGGTCTGGATTTTTAGATCAGGACCTTATGATTATTTATAATTCATTATTAATCAACTCTGGGTATGAGCAGGAATATAGAGACCACCCTGCCTTTACAACTTTTTTAATAAATAGTTTATTTTATAGAATTTTCAATTTTTTATTCAATTATTCAAATGATCTTGACCTTCTATTGAAATCAGAAAATATAAATAATTCTTTTCAAATTTATTTTATTATTTCAAGAATAGTAAATTTTTCTCTAAATATTTTATTAGTTTTTTTATTTAGCAAAATTATAAAAAGTTTGAAAATAGAGAGATACCTGCGATATTTAATTTGTTTAATTTTTATAATTTCAATAGGCTTCATTTCCTCTCTGTTTCTTTTAAGATCTGAAAATGTAAGCTTATTATTTTTAAGTCTATCAATTTACCTAATATTATCAGGAACAAACAAAAAAAATCTAAATTTTTTTTTGTCTGGTATCTCATTATCATTTGCAATGTTAGCTAAAATTCAAATAATTTTTTTGGCTACTTACATAATATTACTTATTCCTCACTTATCATTTAAAAAAGAGAGTATTGATAAAAAGAATTTATTAGATGACTATTTTATACTATCATTTGTATTAATTATTTTAACTTTTTTTATTTTTCAATTTTATATTCAAAATTTCCCGAGATTTGAGCAAAATCAATATTTAGATCCTATAATTTTTTTTATTGGTTTAATTGGAATTTTAATATTTTTTAATTACAAAGGTAAATTCAAAAAAAATATTATTTATTTATCATCATTAATCAACGGTTTTGCATTTGTTGTAATAGTTTTATTGTTTTTAGACAAATTTGATATCTTAGAACTAAATCACTTTATTCTTTTAAGGCTCACAAACCCCTTCCATTATATGACAGAGTTTACTGGGGATATGGCAAACGGGCCTGTTGATATAAATTTTTTAATACAATCATTTATAAAATTTTTTTCAGAATATAATTTCAATTTGATTGAACTTTTTTTAATTTTATCTTTATTTGCAATCAATATTAAAAGTAAAAACTATTTTTTTATGATTTTCTTTATATTTGTCATTAATACGTTTGTGATGAATTTTAGATATCTACCAACCTATCACTTATATTATATTTTTATTTATTTAATATTTTTTTCTATTCTCTTAAAAATGTTGAAATTTAATTTATCTCTCAAAATTGTTAATTTTGCTGTGCTTATTTTTTTTATTAATAGTATTAATTTTTTTTTTATCAAAGATCACAATTATAATTTTAAAAAAATATTTTCCCGAGATGTTGGTTTTATCAATATTTGTAAAGAATTGCAGCATGGTATTAAACCAAATACTTACGAAAATATTGAATATATCCAATATTATCACAAAAAATTTGATAATCGGTTTTTGAAAAAGATATGTAAAGAAATAATTTAATTTATTAATCTAAAAAAACTTTTGATCATATATAAAAGAATTTTTAATCCATCCATAAATTCATTTACTTTCTTCTCACCCGCAATTCGTTTTCTTTCGTGACTTGGTATATCGATTAAATTCATACCTGCCCTCTTAGCTTTAATCGGTATTTCAACACAAAGACTGAAATCATTACACTTTAAATCTAAACTTTCAAAAGATTTTGTTTTACCTAGTAAAAAAGTGTAAAGTATATCAGTTAATTGAATTGAAAAAAAAATATTACCAATTTTTGTGAAAATAAAGTTACCCAATGTTGTTATCCAAGTATCGTCATCACTTCCTCCACTTTTCATATATCTCGAAGCAAATATAAAGTCTAAATTTTTTTCACATTCTCTTAACATTTTATTCAAGTCCTTTGGATCAAATGAGCCATCAGCATTAAAAATACATAAAAATTCTGTATCAACTTTTTTCATACCCTCAATTATTGCATTTCCATAACCTGTTTTAGATTGATGAATTATTTTGCAATTAAAATTTTTGCAAGATTCTATTGTTTTGATATCATTAGGTTCAACTATAATTATAATTTTACATTCATAATCTTTAATTTCATTAAGAACTGCAGGTAAAGAGTCAGACTCATTTTTTGCAGGAATGATTAAAGTTAAATTTCTCATTAAATAAAAAAATTAGAAAATTTAAGTTCTTTTATAAATTAATTTTAGAAAAAAGTGGCTTTAATTTTTTTTGCAAAGTTCAAATATATTTTCGATATCTCATTTTCAGGGTTATTTTCAACTATAGGTTTTCCTTGATCTCCAGTTTTTCCAACTTCAGGATTGATAGGAATTTCACCTAAAAATTCTTTACTAAATTCCTCGGCGGTTTTTTTAACACCACCCTCACCGAATATAGGATATTTTTTTCCATCATCTCCTATAAAATGACACATGTTATCTATAAGACCTAAAATTTTTACGTTAAGTTTTTCAAACATTTTTATACCTCTTTTGACATCAAGAAGCGCTACCTCTTGAGGGGTTGAAATAATAATTACACCATCAATTTTAATTTCTTGTGCAAAGGTCAATTGGGTATCACCTGTGCCGGGTGGCATATCTACAATTATGATATCTAAATCTCTCCAATTAACTTTTTGAGTAAAAGATTTGATAGCACTAGTTACCATAGGCCCCCTCCAGATCATCGGTGTTTCTTGATCTGTTAAGAAACCAATTGACATACATTGAATATCGAATTTTGTAACTGGCTCTAGTTTTTGACCATCACTTTTCGGCTTTTCATTTATACCCAACATTTTAGGAATTGAAGGGCCATAAATATCTGCATCTAAAATTCCAACTTTTAAATTTATTTGCTTTAAGGCTAATGCAATGTTTGTTGCAAAGGTTGACTTTCCGACACCACCTTTAGCACTAGAGATCGCTATAGTGAACTTAGTGCCTTGAATTGCATTTTTTTCTGGTCGTTTTCCGCTCATTTTTTTTCGCATTGCGTCACTTAATTCGGGTTTTTCCTTTGGCATAAATGGATCTTAACTTGTTTTTCCTTATAAAGACATTATATAGATTGCCATATGTCAGACAATTTTAAACAAAGTGGTGGCAGTCCGTGGGGAACCCCTCCAGGTGGTGGAGGTGGAGGTAGTGGAAACGGTTCTGGCAGAGGCCCTACACCCCCTGACTTAGATAAAATTATAAAAGAATTCCAAGAAAAAATAAAAAAATTTTTGCCAGGTGGCAGCTCTTCAGGCGGTAAACAAGCAATATTGGTTCTAGTTGTTCTAGCTTTTGTTTGGTTAGCTAGTGGTCTTTACAGGGTTTTACCTGATGAACAAGGAGTTGTTTTAAGATTCGGGAAATTTATAAAAACAACCCAACCAGGTTTAAATTATCATATCCCTTTCCCAGTTGAGTCAGTTCTTACTCCAAAGGTAACTAAAGTTAATAGAATTGATATTGGTTTTAGATCAGAGAGAGATAGTGGGTTTACCTCTTCAGGAGGGGTTGCTGATGTCCCTCAAGAGAGCTTGATGCTAACAGGTGATGAAAATATTGTTAACATAGATTTTTCAGTTTTCTGGGTAATCAAAGATGCAGGGAATTTTTTATTTAAAATCCAAGACCCAGAAGGAACAGTCAAAGCAGCTGCAGAAACTGCTATGAGAGAGGTAATTGCAAGATCAAATATTCAGCCAATTTTAACAGAGGGAAGATCTGTGATAGAGACAGACACCCAAGAAATTATACAAAAAATTTTAGATGAGTACACAAGTGGTATTCAAATAACACAAGTGCAAACACAAAAAGCTGATCCACCTGATCAAGTAATTGATGCATTTAGGGATGTTCAAGCAGCAAGAGCTGACATGGAAAGATCTAAAAATGAGGCTGAGGCATATGCTAACGATGTAATACCAAGGGCACGAGGTGAAGCTGCGAAAATTTTACAAGCTGCAGAAGCTTATAAAAAAGAGGTTGTTGCAAAGGCGGAAGGTGAAGCAAGCAGGTTCCTAGCAATTTATAATGAATATAGAAAAGCTAAATCGGTTACACAAGAAAGAATGTATTTAGAAACAATGGAAAAAGTTCTTGCAGACATAGACAAAGTTATAATTGAAAAAAACGCTGGCTCGGGAGTAGTTCCATATTTACCTCTGCCAGAGCTCAAAAAGAAAGCGATAAATTAATCATGAAAGCTGGAAAAATCACTGCAGGAATAATTATTACACTAGCGATTATTGCTTTTTTTTCAATTTTCATTGTTAAAGAGGTAAATCAAGCGATAGTTCTTCAATTTGGTGATCCAAAAAGAATAATTTCGAAACCAGGATTAAATGTTAAAATACCTTTTATTCAAAATGTAGTTTATTTAGACAAAAGAATTTTAAATCTAGATACACCACCAGAAGAGGTTATTGCATCTGACCAAAAAAGATTAATCGTTGATGCATTTGCAAGATTTCAAATAATCGATCCGCTCAAATTTTATATTTCTGTTGGGAATGAGAGAGTTGCAAGATCAAGATTGGCAACAATTATTAATTCAAGAATAAGAAATGTTCTTGGTCAACAAGAGTTACAAACTCTTCTCTCTGAAGATAGAACTAAACAAATGGCTTTAATTCAAGAGGGTGTGAATAATGAAGCAAAAAATTTTGGGATAAAAATTGTCGATGTAAGAATCAAAAGAGCCGACCTCCCTCAAGCAAACAGTGATGCAATTTTTAGAAGAATGCAAACTGAGAGGGAACGAGAGGCAAAAGAATTTAGAGCGAAGGGTGCAGAGATGGCGGTCACAATCACCTCGACAGCAGATAAAGAAGTGACTGTAATTTTAGCTGATGCCCAAAAACAATCAGAAATCATGAAAGGTGAGGGAGATGGTGAGAGAAACAAGATTTTTGCTAATGCTTTTGGACAAGATCCAGAATTTTTTGCATTTTATAGAGCAATGCAAGCATATGAAAAAGCATTAATTGGCGGAGAGACATCTTTGATTTTATCTCCTGATAGTGAGTTCTTCAAATTTTTTGGAAATATCAAACCAAGAACAGAATAAGCATTAAATGAGAGAATTGATCATAGCTTTTGGTCTGTTCTTGTTTATTGAGGGGCTATTGTATGCCATATTTCCATCAAAAATGAAAAATATGCTAAAAAAACTTGAAATTATTAAAGAAAGTCAATTAAGAACTGGAGGCTTAATTTTTGCAATAATTGGATTTGCAATTATTTATTTTATTAAAAACTAATATGAAAAAATTAAGAACCTATGTATTAAGCCTAATAGTTTTGTTGAGCTTTGAGACAGTATCATTATCAAAAAATGCTCCAGCATCGTTTGCAGATTTAGCCGAAAAATTGATGCCTTCTGTAGTTAACATCTCAACTACTACCATTGTAACAACTCAAACTAATCCATTTCCTTTTCAATTCCCGCCAGGGTCGCCATTCGAAGATATGTTTAAAGAATTCGGGACACCTCAAGAAAGAAAATCATCAGCTTTAGGCTCAGGATTTATAATTGATGAGAAAGGAATAGTTGTCACAAATAATCATGTAATAAAAGATGCAGAGGATATAATTATAAGAGTTAATGGCAACAAAGAGTACAAAGCAAAAGTAATAGGATCAGATCCTTTATCTGATATTGCTGTTTTGCAACTTGATACAGAAGAAAAGTTCAAACCAGTAAAATTTGGAGACTCCGATAAAGCTAGAATCGGAGATTGGGTTATTGCAATAGGAAACCCTTTTGGTCTGGGTGGCACTGTAACCTCTGGAATCATATCTGCTAGGAACAGATCTATTGGACTTACAAGATATGAGGATTACATTCAAACTGATGCTTCCATTAATTCGGGGAATTCAGGTGGTCCATTATTTGATATGAATGGAGATGTGATTGGAATTAACACTGCAATTTTAGGCAGGAGTGGTTCAATTGGGATTGGTTTTTCAATACCATCCAATAGTGCAAAAATAGTTATTGATCAATTAATTGAGTTTGGTGAAACAAAAAGAGGATGGTTGGGTGTTCGAATTCAAGATGTGACAAAAGAAATTGCTGATGTAGAAAAACTAGATGAACCAAGAGGCGCTTTAGTTGCAAGTGTTGCACAAAATAGTCCCTCTGATAAAGCTGGAGTTAAAGCTGGAGATATTATCCTAGAGTTTGATGGTCAAAGAATTCAAGAAATGAAGGAACTTCCTATAATTGTTGCCAGAACTAAAGTTGGAAAAAAAGTAAATGTAAAAATTTGGAGAAATAAAAAGGAAATTTTAAAAATAATCACGCTCGGTAGACTTGAAACATCCGAGGATTTTAAAGTTGCTGAAAGTAAAAAAGCTCCTGAGGAGTTTATAGTAAACGATCTTAAAATTACCGTAAGAAAACTTACTAATGAAGATATAAAAAATAGAAATTTACCAAATCAAACATCAGGTCTTGTAATAACAAAAATTGATAAAGATAGTCCTTTAATAAATTCGATTGAGTTAAATAGTATAATTCTAGAAGCCCAAAAGAAAAAGATAAGGGATATTAACGATCTTAATCAAGCTATAAAACAAGTTATGAATAGCAATGAAAAAACTATTTTATTGGTAATTTACAACAGTCAAAATCAAAGAAGATATATTGGTATTAAATTAGATTAATATATGGATTTGAAATCCAAAATTATTTTAATTTATGGACCCACAGCTTCAGGTAAATCAAAATTTGCATTAAAGTTAGCAGAAAAAATTAATGGTGAAATAATAAATGCTGACAGTATGCAAGTCTATAAAGAATTAAAAATTCTATCAGCAAGGCCTCTTAAAAAGGATTGTCAAAAAATAAAACATTATCTATATGGGTTTCAAAGTGTAAAAAAAGATTTTTCTGCTGGAGATTGGTTAAAATTGGCAAATCAAAATATTTTACTAATAAAAAGAAAGAAAAAAATTCCAATTTTAGTTGGTGGAACAGGTCTTTATTTTAAAGCTCTTACTGATGGACTTGTTAAAATTCCAAAAATTCCAATTAAATTTAGAAATAAAATTAGGTCCTTACATAAAAAAATTGGACAAGAAAAGTTTTTTTCTAAATTGATCAATATTGACCCATTAATTAAAAATAATATCAATAAATTTGATACTCAAAGATCTATTCGAGCATATGAAATAAAAACATTTACAAAAAAATCTATGATAAATTGGTTCAAAGACACAAAACCATATTTTAATGATGATGTTTTCTATAAAATTTATTTAGATTCACCAAGAGATAAGATAATTAAAAAAATTTACCTCAGAACTCATCAAATGATAAAAAATGGAGCTATAAAGGAAGTTAAAAACTTTCTTAAATTAAAAGTCTCAAAAAAGAAGACAGCAAATAAAGCTATTGGCATTACAGAGATAAAAGAATTTTTAGAGAAAAAAATAAGTATTAGTGTTGTAATTGAGAGAATAGCAGTAAAGACAAGGCAATATGCTAAAAGACAGACTACTTGGGGGCGCGGAAAGATGTCAGACTGGACTAGGATTAGCCCGAAAAATTCTAGTAAATTTTTAGAAAAATTTAGATAGCTCTCAGTAATCCTTGACCAATTAGCACAACTTCAGCTAGATTGGTTATATGTCAAAATTATTTACTGGTGCAGAAATTGTTTTTAAATGCCTAGAAGATCAAAGTGTTGAATTTATTTTTGGGTATCCTGGTGGCGCAGTATTACCGATTTATGATGAATTAAAAAATCATTCCTCTATCAAACATATTTTAGTTAGACATGAACAAGGTGCTGGACACGCTGCTGAGGGCTATGCAAGATCTAGTGGTAAACCAGGCGTAGTTTTAGTAACTTCTGGACCGGGTGCTACAAACGTGGTTACTGCTTTAACTGACGCTTACATGGACTCGGTCCCCTTAGTTTGTATTTCAGGTCAAGTACCAACTCATTTAATTGGAACCGATGCGTTTCAGGAGTGTGATACTACCGGTATTACAAGACCATGCACTAAACATAATTGGTTAGTTAAAGACATTAAAGATTTATCAAAAGTCATGCATGAGGCTTTTAGAGTTGCAACAACAGGAAGACCTGGGCCAGTGTTAGTTGATATCCCAAAAGATATTCAGTTTGCAAAAAGTAATTATTCTAAACCAAAAATAGAAAAAAAACTTAATGGGAAAGCAATGAATAAATTTTCTCATAATGAAATAGATCAATTAATTAAATTAATTTCTAAAGCTAAAAAACCAGTAGTTTATACAGGTGGTGGCGTAATCAATTCCGGTCCTAAAGCTAGTGATACACTTAAAGAATTTGTAAGATTAATTGGTTTTCCAATTACTTCAACATTACAAGGGTTAGGCGCTTTTCCTGGAGATGACAATCAGTTTATTGGAATGCTTGGTATGCACGGGACATATGAGGCAAATAATGCGATGCACGATTGTGATTTACTTATAAACGTAGGCGCAAGATTTGATGATAGGATAACAGGTAAAATTGATGAATTTTCACCTAAATCAAAAAAAGTTCATATAGATATTGACCCATCCTCAATAAATAAGATTATAAAAGTTGATTTAGCAATAGTGGGTGATGTTAATGAAGTTTTAAAATCAGTAATTAAAAGGATTAATAAAAGAAAGAATGGATTAAAGACCTCAAACAAACAAAATATTTCAAAATGGTGGGAACAGATTGAAAAATGGAGATCTAAAAATTCATTAGGATTTATAAATAGTGAAGAAACAATCAAACCTCAACACGCTGTGCAAAGATTATATGAATTAACAAAAAATCAAGATACTTATATCACCACAGAAGTTGGTCAACACCAAATGTGGGCTGCTCAACATTATAAATTTAATAAACCAAACAGATGGATGACATCGGGAGGTCTAGGAACTATGGGCTACGGACTTCCTGCAGCTGTAGGTGTTCAGATTGCTCACCCAGATAAACTTGTTATTGATATAGCTGGTGAGGCATCTGTTTTGATGACTATGCAAGAAATGTCAACAGCTGTTCAATACAATTTGCCGATTAAAATTTTTGTTTTAAACAATCAGTACATGGGAATGGTTAGACAATGGCAAGAGTTACTTCACGAAAAAAATTATTCTGAAAGTTATTCTGAGGCATTGCCTGATTTTGTAAAATTAGCTGAGGCTTATGGATGTAAAGGGATAAAAGTAAATAAACCAGATGAATTAGACTCCAAAATAAAAGAGATGATTGATTATAACGGACCAGTGATATTTGATTGTCAGGTAGATCCAAATGAAAATTGTTTTCCAATGATACCATCAGGAAAACCACATAATCAGATGATTTTAGGTCCGAATGATGAGAAAGATAATAAGATTACTGGAAAAGGTAAAACTTTAGTTTAATGCCTAATCCAAAGTCAGCTTATAGCATTCCAACGAAAGCCGGTAAATCGGATACTCATATTATTGTTGTGTGGGTTGATAATGAAGCAGGAGTATTAGCAAGAGTAGTTGGATTATTTTCTGGAAGAGGATATAACATTGAGTCCCTGGCTGTTGCCGAAATAGATGCAATTAAAAATATTTCAAGAATAACAATTGTTACAACAGGAACACCTCAAGTAATTGATCAAATTAAACTTCAATTAAAAAAATTAGTTCCAGTTCATAAAGTAGCTGACTTTAAAAGAGAGGATAAAAAGGTAATTTTTAAGGAAATGGCGCTTTTAAAAATAGTTGGAAATAAAAAAAAAATCAATTACTGTCTTAAGTCTTGTAAATTATTTAACCCAGTAATATTAGATAAGTCAAATAAGTCTGTAGTAATTCAAATAACTGCATTAAGAAGAGAAATAGATAAAATGAGCAAAAAACTTAAATCACAAGGTCTTGTAAGCACCTCAAGAACTGGGGCTATAGCTATGACACGTGGATCTGAAATATTTAAATAAACTTAAAAAGGAGATTTAAAATGAAAATGTTTTATGAAAAAAATACAGATGCAAATTTGATCAAAGATAAAAAAATCGCAATATTTGGTTATGGCAGCCAAGGACATGCCCATGCATTAAATTTAAAAGATAGTGGTGTTAAAGATGTAGTTGTCGCCTTAAGAGATGGATCTTCAAGTAAAGCAAAAGCAGAGTCTAAAGGATTAAAGGTTATGAATTTATCCGATGCCGCTGAGTGGGCTGATGTTGTGATGATTCTTACTCCCGATGAGCTACAAGCAACAATATACAAAAATCATATTGAGCAAAGAGTTAAAAAAGGTTCCTCAATCGCTTTCGCTCATGGATTAAACATTCATTATGATTTAATTAAAGCTAGAGAAGACCTTGATGTTTTTATGGTTGCACCCAAGGGACCAGGTCACTTAGTGCGAAGCGAATTCATAAAGGGCGGAGGTGTACCATGCCTTTTTGCGGTTCATCAAAATGGCTCTGGCAAAGCAAGAGATTTAGCAATGTCATATGCATCAGCTATCGGTGGGGGGAGATCTGGAATAATTGAAACGACTTTTAAAGATGAAGTAGAAACAGATTTATTCGGTGAGCAAACTGTTCTGTGTGGTGGTTTAGTTGAACTTATTAAAAATGGTTATGAAACGCTAGTTGAAGCAGGCTATGAACCAGAGATGGCATATTTTGAAACTGTTCATGAGGTTAAACTAATTGTAGATTTAATTTATGAAGGTGGAATTGCCAATATGAATTACTCAATTTCAAATACTGCAGAATATGGCGAATATCAAACTGGTCCAAGAATAATAAAAAAAGAGGAAACAAAAAAAAGAATGAAAGAAGTTTTAGCTGACATTCAATCAGGTAAATTCACAAAAGAATGGATGAATGAATGTAAAAATGGACAAAAAAATTTCCTAGCTACCCGTGCTAAATTAGCTGACCACCCAGTTGAAAAAGTTGGAGCGAGTTTAAGAGCTATGATGCCTTGGATAGGTAAAAAGAAATTAGTTGATAGCGACAAGAAGTAATTTAGACCCAAATTGGGTTTAATTTGTTATTTTATTTTGCAATCTAAACGAGAGGTTGTATATTCCTAAGAAAATTTTTTATGCCCAACAAAGAAAAAGTATATATTTTTGACACTACTATGAGGGATGGTGAACAATCACCTGGAGCCTCAATGAGCGTTGAAGAAAAAATTCAAATTTCAAGAGTATTTGATGAAATGGGAATTGATATTATCGAAGCGGGTTTTCCAATATCTTCACCAGGTGATTTTGAAGCCGTAACTGCAATTAGTAAAAGTATTAAAAATTCAATCCCGTGTGGATTAGCGAGAGCAACAAAAAAAGATATTGACGCATGCCATGAGTCTTTAAAATTTGCAAAAAGATTTCGTATTCATACTTTTATTTCAACCAGTCCAGTTCATATGAAACATAAACTTAATATGACAAATGAACAAGTATTAGGTGCGATCAAAGAGAGTGTCACTTATGCCAGAAAATTCACAGATGATGTTGAGTGGTCTTGTGAGGATGGAACAAGAACAGATTTGGATTTTATGTATAAAACGATTGAGCTTGCGATTAAATGTGGTGCTAAAACAATCAATATTCCTGATACAGTTGGATATTCAATTCCAGAGGAATTTGCAAAAACTATTACCCAAATAAAAAATAATGTACCAAACATTGATAAAGCAATTATTTCTGCGCATTGCCATAATGATCTGGGTTTAGCGGTTGCAAATGCTTTATCAGGTCTATCAGCAGGTGTAAGACAAATAGAGTGTACAATTAATGGAATTGGTGAACGTGCAGGGAATGCAGCACTTGAGGAAATAGTTATGGCAATCAAAACTCGTGATGACTTATTACCCTATGAAACTGGGATCAAAACTGAATTAATTAGTAAAGCTTCAAAAATTGTGTCCAATGCAACTGGTTTTCCAGTTCAATTTAATAAAGCAATAGTTGGAAAAAATGCATTTGCACATGAATCCGGCATTCACCAAGATGGTATGCTAAAAAATAGAGAGACCTATGAAATAATGACACCCGAAAGTGTTGGAGTTAAAAAAACATCACTAGTCATGGGCAAACACTCTGGGAGACACGCATTTAAGGATAAATTAAGTGATTTAGGCTATGCTGATGTCACTGATGATGTGGTGCAAGCTGCATTTGGAAAATTTAAAATATTAGCAGATAAAAAAAAACACATATATGATGAGGATATCGTAGCTTTAGTTGATGATAGTTTAATAATTGATAACAAAATAAACGCTATAAACCTTAAATCTCTTAAAGTGTTTGCTGGAACAGGTGAACCTCAAAAAGCTGATATGACTTTAGATGTTTTTGGTGATATTAAAAATACATCTCAAACAGGTGATGGCCCTGTTGATGCAATTTTTAAATGTATAAAAGAATTATATCCTCACGATGTAAAGTTGTCTCTTTATCAAGTTCATGCAGTTACAGAAGGAACCGATGCACAAGCAACTGTGAGTGTTAAAATTGAGGAAAATGATAGAACTACAGTAGGTCAATCAGCTGACACCGATACACTTGTAGCGTCAGCTAACGCCTATCTTAATGCTTTAAATAAGATGTTAATAAAAAGAGAAAAGAAATCATTGTATAGAGATATTGAAAAACAAAAAATCAAAGGAGGAGTTTGAGATGGGAGTATTTGAGAGTTTAAAAAAAATTTGGAGTCAAGACATGGCCATAGATTTGGGGACTGCAAACACACTTGTTGTTGTTAAAGGTCAAGGAGTTGTTCTTAATGAGCCCTCTGTAGTGGCTATCGTTGATCAGGCTGGAAAAAAACAAGTTTTAGCTGTTGGCGATGAGGCAAAAACCATGCTAGGTAGAACACCTGGAAATATTCAGGCTATAAGGCCTTTAAGAGACGGAGTAATAGCAGACTTCATAGTAACAGAGGAAATGATTAAACATTTTATTAAAAAAGTCCATAAAGGTAGAAATTTTGCCAATCCAAGAATACTAATTTGTGTTCCAACTGGTTCAACCCCAGTTGAGAGAAAGGCAATTCAAGATAGTGCTTTAGCTGCAGGGGCGAGAAGAGTTCAACTTATTGAGGAGCCAATCGCAGCAGCAATTGGTGCTAATCTTCCAATATCTGAAGCAACTGGATCAATGGTTGTAGACATAGGTGGTGGAACAAGCGAAATTGCAGTTATGTCTTTAGGAGGACTAGTTTACTCAAAATCTTTGAGGGTTGCAGGGGACGCAATGGATGCTGCAATGGTCAACTACATGAGAAGAGAATATAATTTAATGATCGGCGATAGCACTGCAGAAAAAATTAAAAAAGAAATAGGAACTGCAATACCAACTAATAATAATACCTATGCAGTTAAAGGTCGAGATTTGAGATCAGGTACTCCAAAAGAAGTAAATATTACAGAAGAAGATACAGCTGAAGCATTGAATGATATCTTGAGAGAAATGGTTAATGGAATAAAAGATGCATTAGAGAGCACACCGCCAGAACTTTCTGCTGACCTAGTTGATATGGGTTTGACTCTAACAGGTGGAGGAGCTTTGTTAAAAAATATTGATAAAAGATTTTCTAAAGAGACTGGATTACCAGTTCATATAGCAGATGATCCTTTGTCATGTGTTGCTATAGGAACGGGAAAGGCTTTAGACCAAGAACAAACATTCTCTACTATGCTTACTGAATATTAAGAGAGATGGCTGAAAGCAGAGATGATTTTATAATTGCAATTAGATCTGCTTTTTTAAAGAAAAGTACAAAACAAAAATTTTCATTATTAACATTAGCATTAATATCAATATTAATAATTTCCTTTTCTAGTTTAGATTTTAAGATTATTAGATATTTAAAAATTGGTATTAATGAATTTGTTTATCGATCATCATTTATAGTTTCTATTCCAGAAAATTTTGCTAAAAATAGTTTTTTAGAAATAAAAAGCTACACATCTTTTTTTGATGATTATAAAAAAAAAAAAATGGAGTTAGTTGAATTAAAATCAAATTTTATCTCCAATGAAATTATTCAGTTCGAAAATAAAGAATTAAAAGAACTTATAAACGATTACGTTTCTAGCTCAGATAAAATACTTGCAAAAATTATAGTCGATCATGAAAGCCCATATTTAAAAAGTATTATTATTAATAAGGGGAGCAAAGATAATATAAGAATTGGAACTCCAATATATGATCAATCCTATTTGGTTGGAAGAGTGATTGAGGTAAATTATAGAACGTCTAGGGTGTTGTTATTGTCTGATTTGAACTCTAACGTTCCAGTTACAATCGCACCTCAAAATATTCAAGCAATTGTAACTGGCTCTGGTGATTACTTTGGTCAGATAAAATATATTAAGGAAAAAATTGATAAAGAATTTGGTGATAAAAATATAATTTATACCTCTGGCACAGGTGCAATCTTCAAAAGTGGTGTTCCAATAGGTAAATTGCGAGTTAAAGATGATGTATTTAACACTTATTATGTAGAATTTTTTTCAGATTTTTCGCAACTTAAGTATGTTTTTGCTGAGATTGAGACCAGGTCTCCAATAAAAAAAACTGAGGAGGATTCCGATAAGATTATTGATCAAAACACAAATTTAACAATGGAAACTAAATTAAAAATTCTTGAAGATGAAATAAAAATTTTTGAGGAAAGTAACACAAAATTTAAAAATGAGAATGAAAAATTAAAAAATGAAATAAACGATTTAAACTCGAATATATCAAATATGAAAAGTGAAATTTTTTTTCAAAAGAAAAAAATAGATGAATTTGATATTGATAAGGATGAAATAATTTTTTTAAAATTAAATTTAGTGCATGGCCATAAATGCAGAAAAGGTTTTCTTAACAACAAAGGTTTTGAAATTAACACACCTGAGTATAGAAGCTGTGTATTAAGTAAGGAAATTAATAATGAGTGAATTAAAGTCAAAAAGTTTTTTATTTAAATTTTATGGCTGGATGCCAATTATTTTATTATTTATATCGGTATTAAATGAATTTGATCTAAATTATTTAAATCTGAAATATTTCTCATTTAATTTCCCTTTTATTCTCATTTTTTTCTTCACTCTTAAAGACTTTAAGCATTTTGATTATTTATTGGTGTTTATCGCTGGGCTAATTAATGACACAGTTGTTGGTTTACCTTTGGGCATAAGTAGCTTGTCCTATACATTAATTTGTATTGCAACGTCTTATATTAGAAATATTACAATTAGACCAAACCCCATAAAAGATTGGTTTTATTTTCTTTTTATTATCTGTCTTATCAATTCAATAAATTATTCGATACTATCGTTATTTTTTTCATACAATCTTATCCTCATGAATTTTGTAGTAAATATTTTTTTTACGTTTATTTTGTATGTAGTTTTTGTTTCAATTTTTAAATATTATATAAAAAGTTTAAATGATTAGTTCCTTAAGCGATAATGTAACAAAACTCAATTCGATAAACAGAAGAATGTTTATCGCTGGATCATTAAAATTCTTTATAATGGTTGGGATAGTAAGTAGGCTATTTTTTTTACAAGTAAAAGAAAACAAAAAATACTTAACCCTTTCAGATAAAAATCGAATTCGCGAGTGGAAACTTGCTCCAGTAAGAGGAGAATTTCGAGATTATTTTGGGAGTGTAATTGCTGGTAATTTTGAGGCTTATCAATTGCATGTAATTCCTGAACAAGTTGAGGATTTTAGATATGTTATTTATAGACTCAAGGATTTGTTAGATTTATCTGATAGTCAATTTAAAAAGATTTTAAAAAAAAAGAGAGAAAATAAACCATGGGAGACTTTAATTGTTTCTGACAATTTAAGTTGGGAAAAATTTTCAAAAATAAACAATCACCTTTATGATTTAAACGGAGTAAAGCCAGTGATTTCTATTTCAAGAAATTATCCATACAAAGATAATTTTACACATGTGATTGGCTATGTAAGTCAAGCAAATGAAAGAGATATTGAAACTACAAACATTATAAAGAAAAACTTTGTACCAGGTCTAAAAGTTGGAAAAATTGGTTTAGAAAAAACTTTTGAGGAAAAATTAATTGGCTCAAATGATATTGAGAGATATGAAGTAAATGCTTATGGAAGAAGAATAAGTCAATTAGAGTTTCAAAAAGGTGAAAAAGGGAAAACTTTAAAATTAACAATTGATACAAAAGTTCAACAATTATCAAATAAATTACTGAAAGACCAGGCGGGTTCAATTTGTGTTATGGATATTTATACTGGATCTATAATTGCCATGCATTCATCACCATCATTTGATCCAAATTTATTTGTTTTTGGAATAAGTCAAGATGAGTGGCAAATGATTAGAAATGATCCCATGAAACCATTAGTAAATAAAACATTACAGGGAAACTATTCACCAGGATCTACAATTAAACCAATTGTAGCTTTATCGGCTTTAGAAAACAGAATTATTAATCCAAATTTTACCGTAAGATGCACTGGTAAGTCAGAAATGTATGGTCAGACTTATCATTGTTGGAAAAAAAAAGGTCATGGTTATATGAACTTAAGAAATGCAATGAAACAATCTTGTGATACTTATTTTTATGAAATTTCAAGAAAACTTGGTGTGGATAAGTTAAGTGATACTGCAAAAAAATTTGGTTTGGGAAAAAAGGTTTTTGGAGATTTGTTTGAAATAGAAAAAAATGGGTTAGTGCCTAGCACTCAATGGAAAAAAAATGCTCTGGGCAAAGGTTGGTTACTAGGTGAAACGATGATTACTGGTATTGGACAAGGTTATATTCAAACAACACCAATTCAACTATGTTTAATGACTGCGCAAATAGCTAATGGAGGATATAAAATTTATCCTAAACTAGTAATAAATGAAGCCAGTTCTGAGAAATTAGATAAGTATGTTCCATTATATGAAAATTCTAAAAACATCAAAATTATTCAAGATGCAATGTTTAGTTCTACAAATGAGGTTATGGGTACTTCTTATAGATCAAGAATAGATGATATTAAATATCAATTTGCAGGAAAAACAGGCACAGCCCAAGTTAAAAAGATTACAGAAAAAGATAGAGAACTAGATCTAAAGACTTTTGAGATACCTTATGAGGAAAGAGATCATGCTTTGTATGTAGCATTTGGTCCCTACAAACAGCCAAGATATGCTCTCAGTATTTTAGTAGAACATGGAGGAAATGGAAGTACCACTGCAGCACCTATGGCTAAAGAATTATTTAAATTAATAATTGATAGACATGAATTAAGAGAATCAATCAAGAATAAAAAATATATGGATATTTAATGTACCAACATTCAAGACTTAATAAAAATAACTTAAATTTATTTCAAAAATTTAAAAACTTTGATTATATATTATTAGTTTGCATACTATTACTTGGTTTTATTAGTCTTGCCACAATGTATTCTACAGATGGAGGTCAGATACTATTTCATACCAAAAGCCATTTTATTAAATTATCAGTATTTACCATTATGATGATAATATTTTCCTTCGTAAATATTAAGTATTGGTTTTCTGTTGGATATCTATCATACATTGGGGTTGCGGCTTTATTAATTTGGACTTATTTTTTTGGCATTACCTCATCTGGATCTCAAAGATGGATAAATTTATATTTTATAAATTTGCAACCATCTGAACTGATGAAAATTTTTATTATCTTATGTCTTGCTAAGTATTTTCATAGAATGAAATTACAAAATGTAAATTCAATTTACACAATATTAACATCATTGATTATTATTTTATTACCAATGGGACTTGTAATTGTTCAACCAGATTTAGGAACTTCAGTCTTGATAGCTATAAGCGGTATAGCAGTATTATGGTTTGCAGGAGTTAATTATAAGTATTTTATTTATACTTTGTTAGGATTCGTTATTTCACTACCTTTTATAATAGCTTTTTTAAAGCCTTATCAAAAACTTAGAGTTTTAAGTTTTTTAAATCCTGATAGAGATCCCTTAGGTGCAGGATATCAAATAATTCAATCAAAAATTGCTGTTGGCTCTGGGGGGATATTTGGAAAAGGGTTTTTAAAAGGTACTCAAAGTTATCTAGAATTTTTGCCGGAAAAGCACACCGATTTTATTTTTACACTTTTTTCTGAGGAGTTCGGTTTTGTTGGTTCAATTATTTTACTTTTAGTTTATGCAATTATAATTTACAGAATTATAGCAATTGGAGCCAATTCAAGAAGTTACTTTGCAAAGATTTTTTGCTATAGCTTTGGAGCCTCTATTTTCGTATATATCACAATTAATATGAGTATGGTTTTAGGTCTGCTTCCTATTGTTGGATCCCCCTTACCAATCATGTCTTATGGAGGATCATCTATGTTAGCAACAATGACTGGTTTTGGTATTGTAATGAGCTCAAGAGTTCACAATCAACAATCCATTGCCTAAGTATAATTTGTCGCTTAAATTATTTTTAAAAATAAATGTATAATTTCCTAAATGGAAAATAATTTAAAAGTTGGTATTGTTGGAGCTGGCATCCAGGGTATTTCAAACGCGCTATTTCTTCAAAAAAAAGGTTTCGAAGTTACAATTTTTGATAGGGAAAATCCTGGTAGTCCAGCGGCATCTTATGGAAATGCCGGCCATTTTTCCCCTTATGCATCACTATCATTAAACAGAACTGATATTCTAACAGATGTACCTGCTATGTTAATGAGCTCTACTGGACCATTGGCTCTTAAATGGAATTATGTTCCTAAAATGATTCCTTGGTTTATTAAATTTATTTTAAACACATCTAAAAATAAAATGATGCATACTGCCAAAAATATGCACCAAATTCTTGATTTAGCATTACCAGCATATGATGAACTATTTGATGAAATTAACTTAGATGGTTTAGTAGAAAATAAGGGCATCTTATATATTTGGAACAATAAGGATTTAAAAAGTAGAGAATTAGAAATTAAAGTTAGAGATGAATTAGGTGTAAAACAACAATTGGTTACTAAAAGTGAGATACATGATTTAGAACCTAATATTAAACCATTTTACCATGCGGGTGTATATTATCCCTACGCTAGACATGCAAGAAATCCAAAAAAAATTTTATTAAAATTTTTTGAGCTTTTTTTAAAAAAAGGTGGAAAGTTTAATAAAGTAAATATTAAAGATATAAAATTTAAAAATGAAAAACCAGTTTTATTAGCCGATCAAAGTGAGCACATATTTGATAAAATGGTGATTGCATGCGGTGCTTTCTCAAAAAAATTAACTGATAATTTAGGGGAAAAAATTCCATTAGATACAGAAAGAGGATACCACATACATTTTAAAAACTGTGATCATTTATTAAGTAGACCTGTTATTTTCTCTAATAGAGGATTCGGCATAACTCCAATGGAACAAGGTTTAAGAGTCGTAGGCACAGTAGAATTTGGGGGATTGGAAAACCCTCTTTCAAAATCGAGAATTAAAAATTTGATAGAAAATGCAAAATATATGATGGGAGACCTACCGGAACATGAAGACGAATGGTTAGGCTTTAGACCAACCTTACCTGATTTCTTACCAGTAATGGGTCCTTCAAAAAATCATAAAAATGTATTCTATTGTTTTGGTCACCATCATTTAGGATGGACATTGGGACCAATATCTGGGAAGATTGTTTCTGGAATGATTGCTAAAGAAAATACTAATCTTAACCTAGAACCTTATAGCTCCATAAGATTTTCTTAATTTTGTGTCAAATAAAAATTATTCAGCTTATTTATTTTTAGTGTTAGCAACATTATGCTGGTCAGGCAATTTTATAGTAGGAAAATTCGCAACACTTTTTGAAATTCCTCCTTTAACCCTTAATGTTTTTAGATGGATTTCTGTATGGTTTATTTTACTACCCTTTACTTACAAAGAAATCTTCAGAAATTTACCATATATTAAAAGTAACTGGCTTGTAATCAGTTTTATGGGAGTAATTACAATAAGCACATTTAATTCGGTTGTTTATTTTGCACTAAATTATACACAAGTGATAAACGCTGTTTTAATGCTTGCTGCTATCCCGGCAGCTACAATCGTTCTTTCCTCATTAATGAATATTGAAAAAACAAATACTTTTCAGATTATTGGTTTATTATTGTCAATTATTGGTATTGGATCAATCATATCAAATGGTGACATTCAAAAGATAATTTCTTTAAATTTTAACAAAGGAGATTTGTGGATGTTAGTTTGTGTAGTCACTTGGTCTCTCTATTCAACTTTACTCAAAAAAAATAAATTTAAACTATCACAGTTTACTCTAATACAACTAATGGTTACCGTTGGAATATTTTTTTTAATACCTCAATTTTTTTATGAGAAATCGATTGGTTTAGAGTTAAATTTAGAAAAAAATTTTTTTTTAATCCTAATTTATGTAGCGATTTTTCCAGCGATTGCTGCTTATTATTTTTGGCAAAAAGGTGTTGAGATAATTGGTCCTAACCGAGCATCTATGTTCATTCAATTAATGCCATTATTTAGTGCAATTATGGCAATTGTTTTTTTTGGGGAAAAATTTGAATTATATCATTTTGCAGGAGCAATTTTAATATTGTCTGGTATCTATTTTTCTAATAGGAAATTAAATGCTTAAAGTTGCTATTTTAGATGATTATCAAAATATATTTCAACAATTCGTTAATATTGAAAAATTGTCAGGAAAATATGAGTTTAAAATTTTTAGTGAACCATTTTTAGACGAAGCTGACGCAATTGAACAGTTGTCTGATTTTGAGGCACTTTTGGTAATGCGTGAAAGAACTCCATTAACAAAAAATTTAATTGATAATTTAATGAGGTTAAAATTCATAATTACTAGTGGGCTAAGAAACAAATCTATTGATTTTGAGACTACCAAAAAAAGAAAAATTATTGTTTGTGGAACTGAAATGAATACGAATCCAACACCAGAATTAACATGGTCGTTAATTTTAGGATTGGCAAGAAATTTAAAAACCGAAATAGATAATATGTATCAAGGATATTGGCAAACAACGATAGGAGTAGAGTTAAAGGGAAAAATTTTGGGTTTGATAGGGCTTGGAAAAGTTGGCAGCCAAGTTGCTAAAATTGGAAAAGCTTTTGGAATGCAGGTTATGGCTTGGAGTGAAAACCTCAATCTTGATAAATGTAAAGAGTTGGAAGTTTTGCCTTGCACAAAAGAGGATATTATAAAAAATTCAGATTTTCTATCTATTCATGTTCAAGGAGGTGAAAGATACAAAGATTGCATTACAATAAAAGAATTAGATAAAATGAAAAAAACTGCTTTTCTGATAAATACTTCTCGAGGTCCCATTGTAAATGAGGATGACTTGATTATAGCTCTTTCAACAAATGAGATCGCTGGTGCAGGCTTAGATGTTTATGAAAAAGAACCTCTTCCTGAAAATAATAAACTAAGATTTTTACCTAATGCTTTATTAACACCTCACATTGGATATGTGACCGCAGAAAATTACGATATATTTTACAATCAAATGATTGAGTCACTGGAGAGTTGTGTTAATGGGAAACCCATCCGTATCATAGAATAGCAATGGATTTACCAGTTGTTAATCATAAAGATTACTTTGCTAAAATTGGTGATGATCATAAATTTCCAATATATAAGTTTGGTGATTTAGCAAAATTTTTATTAGATAAGAAAATTATAAAGAAATTCTATTCACCTTATCCCTGTTCTGATGAAACATTGAAAAGGGCACATTCTGAAAAATATATTAATGATATTAAAAATAAAACTTTAAATAAAAACGGGATAAAAAAAATAGGGTTTCCTCTAGTAGATAGTGTTATTCAAAGATCTTTAGTTGCAACAGGTGGAACGGTGTTAGCTTCGAAGCTAGCAATAAATTATGGAATAGCATG
Source organism: uncultured Pelagibacteraceae bacterium (assembly GCA_902518185.1). GTDB lineage: Bacteria > Pseudomonadota > Alphaproteobacteria > Pelagibacterales > Pelagibacteraceae > Pelagibacter. The sequence continues at coordinate 87,848 of CABYFG010000003.1, forward strand.
TAATACTGCTGGAGGAAGTCACCACGCAAATTTTGATAGTGGAGCTGGGTATTGTGTTTTTAATGATGTCGCAGTTGCCTCACAATATTTACTAAATAAAACAAAAATTAAGAAAATATTAATCTTAGATCTAGATGTTCATCAAGGAAATGGTAATTCAGATATATTTAGGGATAATAAAAATGTCTTTACTTTTAGTATGCATTCTAAGTCAAATTACCCAGCAAAAAAATCTGTCAGCGACCTTGATATAGAATTAGAGGATAATATTGAAGATCAAAAATATTTAGAATTATTAAAAGATAATCTTAATCAATTGAATAATGAAAATTTTGATTTTGTCTTTTATATTGCTGGAGTTGATATTCATTATGATGATCGATTAGGAAAATTAAAAATTTCTGATGATGGAATAAAGCAAAGAGATGAAATAGTTACTCAAAATTTTTTTTCTAAAAAAGTTCCACTTTGTGGTGTTCTTGGTGGCGGTTATAATCATGATCCAAAAAAACTTGTTGAATTACACTCCTTTTTACATAGCTCATGTGCTAAACTAATTTAATTTTATGAAAAAAAAGAATCCTAACCTTTCTGCAGAACAAAAGTTAGTAATGTTTGAAGAGGGCACCGAAAGACCAGGTAGTAGTGAATTAAATAAAGAAAAAAGAGATGGAAGTTATCATTGCGCAAATTGCGATATAAAACTCTTCGACTCAAAAACAAAATATGAAAGTGGTTCAGGTTGGCCATCTTTTTACGAATCGTTACCTGATGTCTTTGAAACAAAAACTGATCACATTATTGGTTACCCAAGAACAGAATATCATTGTAAAAATTGTGGTGGTCATCATGGCCATATCTTCGAGGATGGACCGCAACCTACTGGAAAAAGGTATTGCAATAATGGAATTTGTTTAGTTTTTAAGGAAAAATAGGGATAGTTTTACCTATACATATAATACTAATTATTTTAAAAAGAACTTAATGAAAAAAGTATTATCAATCTTTTTTACTTTATTTTTATTTTCTTCAGTAAACGCTGAAGATATTTCAAAAAAAGTTTCAGAATATGTCAGCAATATAATTCCAGGTGAGGGTGATACAGAAGTCAGTATTGATTTAAGGGAAAATTATGAGCCTGACTACAGTATTTTAGCTGTAAGAGAAATTTCAAAAACAGATAATGGAAACCTTTTTACGCAATTCTCATTATTTAATGCTGATAAGAATAATGATGAGAGAATAATTGGAAATCTTGGTTTTGGTAAAAGAATTTTAAATAGTGATAAAACTATGATGACAGGTTTTAACGCCTTTTTTGATTATGATGATATTGGTAATGCTAGATCCAGTTTGGGCTTAGAGGCTAGAAATGCAACTTTAGATTTTGGTTATAACTATTATTTCAAAATTGATGATGGAAAGGATGAAAAAGTTTTAGATGGGTATGACTTAAGATTAGCTTCACAAATACCATACGTGCATTGGGCCGATTTATTTGTAAATAGTTATGAATGGGAAGGAAGAGATCGAGACGATATCAAAGGTATGAAAATAGGTTCAGCACTCTTGCTGTCACCTACCTTGAATTTAGAATTGGCATTTGACGATAAAGATAAAGATGGTCTAGAGGATGAATGGTATGCAAATATTACATTTGTACACCCACCAAGGTCAGGCCCTTCATTGCAAGATGGCTTTTTAAGCGATAGCGCATGGAAAGAAGAGAAAGATATGTCAGGAGAATTATTAACAAAAGTAAATCGAAATAATAAGATTGTGGTTGAGTTTAAAGGCCTAGCAACAATATCAAGAACTGATTAACTATGAATAAATTATTAAAGATTTTTATTTCAAATATTTTAATTTTATTTTTTTTCTCAGTTTATGCTTATGCTGTGACTGGAGCTGCAGATGTTTATAAAGTTACGATGAGAAAAGTTGAATTATGTACTGGAAGCACAGGTGTTTCAAGCTGTGATAATGCAGTAGTGATAGGAACAGGAGACAAAGAGGTAGATATAGCATCTGTTGATGCTGGAGCATCAGCAGCAAATTATGGTGAACCCGCCTTATTACCTCTGGGAGTAACTTATACCCATATGAGAGTAACTATTGACAGAAAATTTACAATTAGAAATTCTACTGCGATAGCAGCAGGAGAAAATGCTACTGCTTGTAGAACGATTGCAACAACAGATGATATGTATGGATTAAAGACAGAGGCTTTAAATAAATACACACATAAACCTGTTGTAGCAAATAATCAAACGGCAGCTGAAATGAATATTTATTTAGTAAATGATCAGTATACTCGATGCAACGTTGCAGCGTGTTCAGGTGTTGGAGGAACAACAGATGATCAAAGCATTTCTTATGCTCAAGGAACAGGATCTTCAAAACATCAGTCACAACACGCAGATGGTAGTACCGATGATGATCACGTAATGATATATGAGCTCACATCTCCATATACTGTAGCATTGATTGCACCACAAATAGATATTTCTTTTGGAACTTCGGCTGCAGTTAGTGCACAAGAAGTAAATGAATTATGTCAAATTTGGGCTGAAGAGCCAATAGTTACAATTACCATTAAATAATATTACTTAAAATGATAATTAAGTATTGTAGTTTTTTAATTGGAGTTATTTGGTCATATTCTATTATAAAAACTCAATCAATTTTCAGTAAAAAAGCTGGATTAATTTTTAAAATTTTTATTACAAAAGTTTCTTGGTTTACTTTAATTGCAGCTTGTTACTTTGGTTATAAAAACTTTTCTATTAAACCTACTATAATTGGTATTATTATTGCTATTCTTTTCGTAAATATTGGATTTCATCTATCAAAAAAATTTATTCATCAAAGGTTTGAGGAAAAACAAATTAGATTATTCAAAAGTTTTTTTGAATATTCTTTAATTTTTTGGATTGCTTATTACTTTTTATTTTAAAAGATCTTTTAATTTGTTTTCTTTTTCTAAAGCCCTGACCTCATCATATCCACCAATATGTTGGTCACCGAAAAATATTTGTGGAATTGTTTTTTTTCCATTTGTTTTTTTGATCATAGCATCTTTTGCTCCGTCTATTTTTGCAATATCGATTTCAATATATTGTGCGTCATTTCTAGTTAATAATCTTTTAGCAGCATCACAATAATTACAGAATGGACCAGTATAAATTGTTATTTTTTTCATGAACTACAAATAATCATTTTTTTTTATTTTACTAGATATCTGTTTTCTTGAATATTCAAACTTTTTTCTATGTTTAATACTTTTTTCATGTACTCTTTTTCTCCAAAGTCTAAAAGAAGATGGTTTTAATGACCTTCTCATAATTTTTATAACATCAGACTCTCGGTATCCTGTTTTTTTTTGAATTTCCTCAAAAGTAACCCTATCAGCCCATGCTGCCCAGATGACCCAATCTGGATCCTCAATATTTGGCTGTGGATTTTTGACACGGGTAACTGGCCTGTGACCTTTTTTTTTCATAAATCCTTTATATTTGAAAAAAATCAATAATGCATTTTTTTTAGGATCTGATATATTGTGATTTGGTAGTCCTACTTAGCCATCTTTAGCTCCCGGTTTTTTAGGACTATCTTTTTTTTTATGCTCCCCCTAGATTTTATCCTTTTTTTACAGATCATAATTTTTCTATTCATCACACCGGGTACTCCTCGGATAGTTATTATTTCTTATTCGATGAATTATGGTGTTAAAAATTGTATTTGGACAGCTTTAGGGGATGTTACCGCAAATTTATTTCAAGCAACTTTGGTAATTTTTGTTATAGGAACTTTTTTGTCTGATAATCCAAAATTTTTAAACTTTTTTAAGTGGATTGGTGTAGTTTATTTAATGTATTTAGCTTATGATGTATACAAATCTTCACCAAAAAATGTAAATTCAAAAATAATTACTACTAAAAGTACTTTTTCTTTTTATAAAGATGGTTTTTTAGTTGCTGGAACAAGCCCTAAGGCATGGTTGTTCTTTCCTTTTATATTTCCCCAGTTTATTGACTTTAATAACAATTATATTGTTCAATTCTTGATTTTAATAACAACTTATATTGTTTTAGATTTTGTTTCTTTGATTGGTTATGCATTGTTAGCACAAAAATTAATTACATGGATCAAAGCAAATCCAAAAACAATTAATACAATCTCAGCGAGTGTTTTAGTAATTATTGCCTTAATTATTATTGTTACACAACAATATTAAACATGTCCAAAGTTGTTTTTGCCACTTGCATTAAAACAAAATTATTTATTTAATTAAGAATTAATTAATTAATAACAGAAGGAAATAAAATGAAAATAAACAAAATAATCTTGAGTTTTATTTCTGCAGTAGCAATTTTACTTTCAACTTCGGTTGTTTCATTTGCAAAAGTAGTTGGTGATAAGATTGTTTTAGGTGCTGCTATTTCATTGACTGGAAAATATTCATCTAATGGTGTTCATACACAAAACGGTTATAACATGGCTGTTGACAGAATTAATAGCATGGGTGGTGTTAAAGTTGGTGGTAAAACTTATAAGTTTGAAATCATTTATTATGACGATGAGTCAAACCCAAAAAGAGCAGCTCAATTAGCAGAAAGATTAATCTCACAAGATGGTGTTGAGTTTATGCTTGGGCCTTATAGTTCAGGTTTAACAAAAGCAATCGCACCCGTTACAGAAAAATATGGTGTGCCAATGGTGGAAGCAAATGGTGCATCTAGATCTTTGTTTACTAAAGGTTACAAATATCTATTTGCAGTTTTAGCTCCAGCTAACTTATATCTTGATGTAGCTATTAGAACAGCAGTTGAGTTAAATGGTGGAAAAGGTGTAAGAATTGCACAAGCATTTGAACAAGATGCTTTTTCACAAGACGTAAGATTAGGTATTTTAGATGCAGCAAAAGAGACTGGATCTGAAATTATAATTGACGATAAGCTGCCAAAAGAGCTTAATGATATGGCTGCAACATTAGTTAAAGTAAAACAAATGAAGCCAGATGTTCTTGTAGTATCAGGACACACAAAAGGTGCATTAACTGCAATTAGACAAATTGCTGAAATGAAGGTTGATGTTCCAATGTTAGCAATGACACATTGTGATGCTGCGAAATTATCAAAACAACATGGAAAAAATTCTCAGTATGCTTTATGTGCTTCTCAATGGCATAAAACACTGACATATAAAGATAATTTCTTTAAAGATGGTATGACATATGCGGCAGATTTCCAAAAAGAGTTTGGATATGATCCACCATATCAATCAGCAGAATCTTCTGCAGCGTTGTTAGTGTTCAAAGATGCATTTGAAAGAGCTAATTCTTTCGATCAAAAGAAAGTAAGAGATGCTCTTGCTGCTACCAACATGCAAACATTCTATGGAAATATTAAGTTCGCACCGGGTGGTCAAAACGTTGACAAGCCGATGGTACTTTTCCAAGTAATGTGTGATGGCGCTGGGAAATGTGAAAATAAAGTTGTAGCTCCACTGAAGTGGGCTTCAGCTAAATTGATTCACCCAATTCCTAAGTGGTCTGACAGATAATAACAAATCTTTAAATACCCCCTAAATTCTAGGGGGTATTTTTTTTAGAGGCAAATTATGGATTTCATGGTTTTTCAGTATCCAATGATAACAGTTCAAGCTTGTTTGGACGGAATACTACTTGGAATTTTATTTGCACTTATTGCTTATGGTATGGCTTTGCAATGGGGTGTCATGAATATCATAAATATTGCACAGGGTGATTTAGTTATTCTCGGAGGGTACATTGCTTACTTTATGTATCTTTACGGAATCCACCCAGCTTGGGGTGTAATTGTTGCGCCGATCATAATGTATTTTGTTGGCGTTGGTCTTTATAAATTAGTAATTAACAAAGTTGTTGATAGAGATTTATTTATCTCAATTCTTGCTACATTTGGCATAAGTATTCTTTTTATGCAGTTGATGAATTTTGCATTTGGAGCAGACGTTGTTTTAGCTAACTCAGGTTATGGAACAACATTTTTGTTTGATAGCGCAGTAGTTTTACCAAATTCAAAAATATTTTCTGCATTTATAAGTATTTTATTTGCAATTTGTCTGGTAATTTACATGAAAAAATCTAAGCTTGGTCGAGCAATTAGAGCAACAGCTCAAAATGCAAGAGCTGCAAAGATTTTAGGTGTAGATACTGAAAAAGTTTATGCAGCTACTTTCGGATTAAATGCTGCTCTTTGTGGTGTTGCGGGTGCTCTTATTTCAATTACTTTTACAATTCATCCTTATATGGGATTACCATACACAATAAGATCATTCATGATTGTTATTGTTGCGGGACTTGGCAATTTACCCGGGGTTGCAATGTCAGGGATGGGTCTAGGTGTATTTGAGGAGTTTGCTGATTACATATTAGGTACAGAATTTAGAATAGGTTCAGTATTTTTATTATTGGTTTTAATTCTTGTTTATAGAAGATTTAAACTTTCAAGAAAAAGAGAGTATTTAAAATGAAAAAAATATTCTTTTTAATATTCATATTTACTTTTACTAATTCTTCATATGCTAAAGAGAGATTTATTCCTATTGAATTATGGCTTGGAATACCATCAACAGGATCAAATGAGCTTAAATTTTATGAGGTAAATAACAAACAACATGGTGGTAAATTAAAGGTTTCAGGACCTATTGATTGGAAGAATAAAGTAACAGGAAAGACAATAAAAGTTTATGAAAGAAAAAGAGGTTCTAAAGTACAGCTTTTTACAATAACCAATAATGGTCAATGTTTGGGAAGAGTATGGGATAGCAGAAAAAGAAAAAGAGGAGTTGTTGTTGCAATAGATAATGGCTGTAAATTCCCTCTAGGAAACTGGAAAGAGGGAGAAACTCGTGACTTTTTTTCAGCTTATAACTGGCCCAAAAAAAAATCAGGCGGCAGCTCTACCAGCAAAAGAACTGGGATGAAAAAAACACTTACTATTAAGAAATTAGGTGATGAAAAAGAATGTCTTACTTTTAGATGGCAACTTACTGTTATAGGTGGAAAAAGATCAGGAAAAATAATAGATGATAATGATTACACTTACTGTCCAAATAAAGGATTTACAAAACTGGTATCTAGAAAATAATGAATAAAAATATAATATTATACGCTGCAATTTTAATATTTGGATTGGCTGCTCCATTTATTTTCCCAGCATTTAAAGTTCAATTATCAATTCTTTGTGTACTAATTGTTTTAGCTACCACTTGGAATATTCAGGGTGGTGAAATGGGATACAATACGTTTGGAAATATTTTATTCTATGGTTTAGGAATGTATTTATGTGCCTCTGTACAAGTTGGGATGTTTTTTCCACTAGCAGAATGGACCGAAAGTGGTGGAGAAAAAACTTTTGTACATACTCCAGCTCAATTTTTTCAAGGAATGGCAGCTGGACTTGTAGTCGCTGCCGTTGTTCCAACAATTGTTGCTGGACTCATTGGTTATGCGATCCTAGGATTAAGAGGACATTACTTTGCAATTTGCACTTTAGGTTTAGGGGTTGCTGCGGGAGAAATTTCTGGAGGAATAGAGATTATTGGAGCAGGACAAGGTTTTACCACGCCACCTTTTCCAAACGTTGGTGGTTTAGAGGCAAGAGGAGAATTCTTTTATTTTTTAAGTTTTGGTGCACTTGTCCTTACTTTCATAGCAGTGAGAGCGATTTACTCAACAAGATTTAGATTAATTCTTAACGCGATCAGGGATAATGAAGATAAAGCTGAGGCGATGGGAATTGAAACGATGAAATATAAAATAATTGGTTGGATGGTATCAGCATTTTTTTGTGGTTTAGCAGGCGGTATTATGGGCGGACTTGTTGGTTACATAGATTCTACCGATGTTGCTTTTGACGGAAGAGAGATGGGAGTATTTATGGTCTTGATGGCAATTTTAGGTGGTAAAGGAACTTTGTGGGGTCCTGTGATTGGAGCAACTGTATTTCATATTTTTAAAGAGGGATTTTGGACATTCTTTTTAGGTTGGCAATATGTGGCCTTAGGAGTTTTGATAGTCGTCATTGTTATTTATTTCCCAGAGGGAATTATGGGATGGTTAAGAGAAAAATACCCAGAACGATTTGGAGAAGTTGTTGATGAGGCAGATCGAAAAGCACAGGTAGAATTGAAGTGAGTATTTTAGAAGTAAATAATGTAAGTAAATCTTTCGGTGGTGTCAAAGCCAATGTTGAAATTTCAATGTCAGTAGAGAAGGGAAAAATATTTGGACTAATTGGTCCAAATGGTTCAGGAAAAACAACTTTATTTAATTCAATAGTTGGAACTTATCCAATTGATCAAGGTTCAATTAAATTTAATGGTAAAGAAGTATCAGAATTACCTGTCCCCGTAATTGCTAAACTTGGTTTATTAAGAACTTTTCAACAAACAAGAATTTACGGTAAATTAAACTGTGTAGATAACATGTTAATTAGTCACAAGGGTAGTGATGAAAGCATATTAAAGATATTCTCAAAAATTCCTCAAGATTTAACCGAAAAGGCAGAAAATCTTTTAAATTTTGTAGGACTTTATCAAAAAAGAAAATTAAGGGCTGGTGATTTATCTTTTGGTCAGCAAAAATTACTTGAGTTGGCAATGGCCTTGATGAATGAACCAGAAATGCTTTTATTAGATGAACCAACTGCAGGTATTAACCCAACATTAATTAATGGAATTATAGACAGGTTAATTAAAGTAAACCAAGATTTTGGAATAACTCTTTTAGTTATCGAACATAATATGAGAGTTATCATGCAATTAGCAGAAAGTATTTATTGTTTAGCTCATGGCAAAATGCTTGCCAATGGAACACCAGATGAGATTAAAAATGATAAAAGAGTAATAGATGCATATCTGGGGGCACAATAATGTCTAACCAATATGAAGTATTAGGAAAAGCTCCTCAAGCAGATGATTTAAAAAAACTTTCACCTAATGACATTCATCTTACGATTAAAAATATGAATGCTGGTTATGGTAAAATGGAAATTTTACATAATTTTGATCTTTATGTTAGCAAGGCTCAATCACTTTGTTTAATAGGACCAAATGGTGCTGGTAAATCAACTATTCTTCATTCAATTTATGGATTTACTAATATTTTTTCTGGCAAAATAGAAATTGATGGAAAAGAGATAACCAAATTATCACCAGCTGAAAAATTAAAATCAGTCGGTATTGCATATATTCTTCAAGATAATTCTGTTTTTCCCGATATGACAGTTGAGGAAAATCTTTTAATGGGTGGATTTATAAAAGATAAAACTGAGGAGTCATTTCAGGAAGCTGAGAGGATTCTTGAGAAGTATGAAAGATTAAGAAATAGAAGAAATCAACCAGCAAAAGTTTTGTCTGGAGGTGAAAGAAGGTTACTAGAAATTTCAAGAGCACTTGTTATGAAGCCTTCAGTCTTACTTGTTGATGAACCTTCGATTGGCTTAGAACCAAGATATATTGAAATGGTATTTGAAATTTTAAGGGATCTCCAACAAAATGAAAAAAAAACAATTATCCTTGTTGAGCAAAATGCAAAAAAAGGTTTAGAGTTTGCTGACATTGGTTATGTTTTAGTATCAGGTCAGACTGCAATAGCAGGTAAAGGGGATGAACTATTAAATAATCCTGATGTTGGACGCCTATTTCTAGGCGGTTAATGATTGATTCAAAATATTTTTTGAGAGGATTTGCATCTATCAAAGGTGTTGGAAGTCCAGCGATAGCCTTGGGAGCTAGCTTTATAGCAATTGGGGCTCTTTTAAAAAATATTGGTTTTACAATACAAGAAAGTCTTTTTTCAACTTTTTTAACTTATGCTTTACCTGGTTCATTGGTAATGGCAGAGTCATTAATTATTGGTTCATCATTAATAAACATTTTCATTGCTGTATGGTTAGTAAATGCAAGACTTTATCCAATGACAGTTTCTTTAATGCCTTTGTTAATGCACCAAACACAACCTAAATGGAAATATTATTTATCATGTCACTTCATTGCAGTCTCATCGTGGTTAATTATGAAGGATAATTATGAAGAAATAAAAAAAGAAGCAAGGATAGATTTTTGGATTGGCATTGGTACAGCAACCTGGTCAGTAGCAATTTTTTCAACATTTATTGGATATATCGCTTCAGATTTTTTGAATAGAGATATGTTAATTGGATTAGCAATAATAAACCCTATTTATTTTACTTGTATGATGGTGGGGTCGATGAAAACTATTAAAATTAGTTTATCAATTATCCTTGGTGCAATTTTAGGTCCAGCTTTTTATTTTATATCTCCGGAGTGGTGTATTCTATTTGGTGGTTTTGTGGCTGGAACAATCGCATTTTTTATTGGAGAAATTAATGACAAGTAATACATTTTTAGTCATCTTAATAACTTCTTTAGCAACATTTTTGTCTAGATTTTTAGGTGTTGTAAGTTCAGAAAATATTAAAGAAACTTCCAAAATATTTAGATGGTTTAATTGCTTGGCATACTCGACGTTGGCAGCATTAATTGCTAGGATTGTAATTTTCCCATCAGGATTGTTATCTGAGATAGATTATTTAGTAAGACTTATTGTAATTATTTTATCAATCGGGTTATTCTTTATAACCAAAAAAAATTTAGTTTACCCGACAATTTTCTCTGCTATCATACTTACACTTTTTAGCAGTTACTTATGATTGAAAAAATTGACGGATTTGAAATTAATAAAAATAATCAATCTCCAAGGATAATTAACATAGATATAGGAGATGAAATTTTAAATAAACTTATCTTTCCTTTTAATAAGTTTGATATTACTGCATTAGAATACAAACCGTTTACCAGATTTACTATTGCAAAAAGTTTAGATGATTTAAGTAATAATAAATTGTCTAAATTAATTAATAAAATTATTAGAGATCGAAATACTGGTTGCTTTATTATTAAACCTAAAAATTTAATACCTAAAATTGATGATAGTTTTTTAGTAAAACTTTCCACTGCTGTTGCACATCTTATTGGGAATCCTAATCATGATGCAATGGCTGGAAAATACTATGCTAGATTTCATGTTAAGCATGAGGACAAAAGTGACTCTTACCTTAGAAAGGCTTATAAAAATATGGATCTACATACTGACGGAACATATGTAAAAGAAAAAACTGACTGGTTATTAATGTCAAAAATAGAGGAAAAAAATGTTGAGGGTGGAGAAACTGCAATGCTTCATCTCGATGATTGGGAACATTGTGATGAATTATTTAATGATCCTATTGGAAAAGAGGATTTTCTTTGGGGTTCTCCTAAAAGTAAAAATATTGATTATAAAGTTGAACATCCAGTCTTTTCATCTGATAAAGATGGAAGGGCTCAAATCTCATATATTGATCAATTTCCTGAACCTAAAAATATGAAACAAGGTACTTTTCTCCAAAAATTATCTGATAGTTTAGAGGAAAGCAATAAGAAGATTATAACTAAACTTCCAGTGGGATCATCTGTAGTAGCAAATAATTATTTTTGGCTTCATGGCAGAAAAGCCTTTAAAGAACATAAAGATTTAAGTAGAGAGTTGTTGCGAATTAGAGGTTCTTTTTTTATTAATTAATATAAATTAATAACTATAAAATATTTATGAAATTAGGTTTTATAGGAACTGGAAAAATAACATCATCAGTTATATCTGGAATATGTTCTTCAAAGATTAATTATAAAAAGATATTTATTTCATCAAGAAACAGTCTTATTGCAAAAGGACTAAAAAAAAAGTTTAAAAAGATACTTATTGAAAGGGATAATCAAAAAATTGTTGATAATTGTGATTGGATTTTTTTAGCAGTCACGCCAACTGTTGGTGAGAAAATTATTAAAAATTTAAGGTTTAGATCCAGTCAAACAATAATAAGTTTCATATCAACTATAAATCTTTCAGAACTTGGAAAAATGATAAAAGTAAAAGCAGACTTAGTAAGAGCTATCCCTCTTCCACCGATTTCTCTTAAAAAAGGACCAGTGCCTATTTGCCCACCAAATAAAAAGGTTAAGAATTTTTTCAATAAAATTGGATCAACTATTGAAATAAAAAATGAAAAATTGTCAATTAATTTTTGGTCAACCTCAGGGATGATGGCATCTTATTATGAAATATTAAATGTGATGAGTACTTGGTTGATAAAAAAAGGTATTAAAAGATCTGATGCACAGAAATATATAACTACTTTATTTTTGGCCCTATCTGAAGATGCAGTTGTAAATTCAAAAAAAGATTTAAGACATTTGGTTAAAGAGTCTCAAACTCCAAAAGGTTTAAATGAACAAGGTTTAAAAGAAATGAGTAAGAGAGGGGCTTATAAATCTGTAGTAAATGCACTAAATAGAATTTACAAAAGACTTAACAAATAATTGATGTCAGAAAATATCTTAGAAATAAACAATCTATCAAAATATTTTGGTGGATTAGCAGCGGTATCAGATTGTTCACTCAAAGTTAAGAAGGGGACTATCACAGGAATAATCGGTCCTAATGGATCGGGAAAAACTACCTTATTTAATTTGATTGCTGGAAATCTAAAATGTTCAGCTGGTAGCGTCATGTTTAACAACGAAAATATAACTGATGTGCCTGCGTATGAATTATTTTCAAAAGGTTTACTTAGAACCTTTCAAATTGCACATGAATTTACAAATTTATCAGTTTTAGAAAATTTAATGATGGTTCCTGGTAATCAGTCAGGTGAACAATTGATAAATGCTATATTTAAACCTTCATTAATCTTTAAAGAAGAAAATATTATTAAGCAAAAAGCTATTGAGGTTATAGAGTTTTTAAATTTAGGGCATTTAAGAAATGAGTTAGCAGGAAATTTATCTGGTGGTCAAAAAAAATTATTAGAGCTTGGTCGAACAATGATGGTAGATGCAAAGCTAGTTTTATTAGACGAAGTGGGCGCAGGTGTGAATAGAACACTACTGAAAGATCTTGGCACAGCGATTGAAAAACTAAATAAAGAAAAGGGATATACATTTTGTATGATTGAACACGATATGGATTTCATAGGAAGATTATGTGATCCTGTGATTGTCATGGCTGAAGGATCAGTATTATTTGAAGGTTCAGTGCAAGATGCGAAAAAAGACGAAAAAGTAATTGAAAGTTATTTAGGCAGGGGATCAAAAATTAAGGATAATTGACAATGGCATTTTTTGAGGGAAATAAGATGACTGGCGGATATGGAAACGGTCCAGATATTATTAATTCGTGTTCAGTGAATGTAGACAAAGGAGAAATTGTTTCAATCTTAGGTCCTAACGGCGCTGGAAAATCAACGGCAATGAGAGCAATGCTAGGTTTATTAAATTTGAAATCTGGCTCAGTAATAATTGATGGTAAAGATATTACAAAATTATCTCCTCAAGATAGAGTTAAGTCAGGAATTTCATTCGTTCCTCAAACAAAAAATGTTTTTGCTGGAATGACTGTTGAGGAAAATTTAGAAATGGGAGCCTTCTTAATCAATGATAGTTACAATTCAGTAATCAATGAAATCTATGAATTGTTTCCAATATTAAGTGAAAAAAGAAATCAATTAGTTGGTGAATTATCTGGAGGGCAAAGGCAACAAGTTGCGCTTGGTAGGGCACTTATGATTAAGCCATCGGTTTTAATGTTAGATGAACCAACTGCAGGAGTTTCACCAATTGTGATGGATGAATTGTTTGATCATATTGTAAAAGTTAAACGCACAAATGTTGCAATACTGATGGTGGAACAAAATGCCAAACAAGCTTTAAGTATTTCAGACAGAGGTTATGTGTTGGTTACAGGAGAAAATCGTTATTCAGGATCAGGAAAAGAATTACTAAATGATCCAAGAGTAAGAAGTTCGTTTTTAGGCGGTTGATATGGATTATATAAACGCGATTGTACTTTTATTAAATTATATTTTTGTACCAGCGTTAGCCTATGGATCTCAATTAGCTTTAGGTGCAATCTTTGTAACGTTGATATATGGGATCTTAAGGTTCGCAAACTTTGCTACAGGAGATATGATGTCTTTTGGAACCATGATTACAATTTTGTTTACATGGTATTTTCAATCTTTAGGAATAAGTTTGGGCATTTTACCAACTGCTCTTATAGCGATCCCTTTTGCTATTATATTCATGGTTGGTTATATGCTTTTGATAGATAAATTTGTTTTTAAATATTATAGAGTAAGTAAAAGCCCCCCTGTTCAATTAGCAATGGTGAGTATTGGAGTAATGTTCGTCACCCAAGCAGTTGTTCGAATAATTATTGGCCCCTCTGATAGAAGATTTTTTGATGGTGAAAAATTCTTGATTAAAGCTGGTGAGTTTAAAGAAATGACAGGTCTTAACGAAGGCCTTGCAATCAAATCAACCCAAGTAATTACAATTGTTGTAACATTAATTTTAGTTTCAGCTCTTTTTTGGTTTCTAAATAAAACAAAAACAGGAAAAAGTATGAGAGCTTATTCTGATAATGAAGATCTTGCTCTGTTGTCTGGGATTGACCCAAAAAAGATTGTTATGATTACTTGGATAATAGCTGGAGTTTTAGCTACAATTGGTGGAGCACTATATGGTTTAGATAAAAGTTTTAAACCATTTACTTATTTCAATAATATGCTTCCAATTTTTGCTGCAGCAATTGTTGGTGGTATAGGAAATCCTTTTGGTGCATTTTTAGGCGGATATGTAATTGCATTTTCTGAAATTCTTTTAACTTATGCATATAAGAAATTTTTCATGTATCTATTGCCAGAAAGTTTAGAGCCAAATACTTTATTACAATTGCTATCAACAGATTATAAATTTGCAGTATCATTTTCAATTCTTGTCATTGTGCTGCTTTATCGACCATCTGGAATATTCAAAGGGAAAATATTGTGAGAAAAAATTTAAATGTAATTGCAGCTTATACTATAATGATGGGATTGATTATTATTGTTGGAATTTTTCAATCTTGGAATATAGCTTTATCAATTTTTAACCTTTGTTTGATCTCAGCAGTTATGACAATGGGAGCTAATATTCAATGGGGTTATGCTGGTCTTATTAACTTTGGTATAATGGGATATACTGCTCTTGGTGGTTTAGCAGCAGTTTTAATATCAGTTGATCCCGTTCATGAGGCATGGAGTGCAGGGGGATCTAATATTATAATAAGTCTTTTACTAATAATAGGGATGGTATTAGCTGTTAGATACGTCTTAAAGAAATATGAAAAATCAAAAGTTAGAACCTATATCATTGCAACTATTATAATTGCAGGAATAATAATCATTAGATTTGTATCTGAACCAGGGATTGAAGCAATAGAAGAGGTAGATCCTGCAAAAACAGGATTTCTTGGTGGATTTGGTCTTCCAATTATTTTTTCTTGGATCGTTGGCGCTCTGTTTGCGGGTGGGTTAGCATTTGTAATTGGCAAGGTTGCATTAGGTTTAAGGGCAGACTATTTGGCAATAGCTACTTTGTTAATATCTGAAATTGTTATAGCAATTATAAAGCATGAAGATTGGCTGACCAGAGGTGTAAAAAATGTTATTGGATTAAAGCGTCCTGCACCTTATGAGGTTAATTTACAACAAACAGATTGGTTTATAAATTTAGTTGAAAGATTTAACTCAAGTAAATTGAATTTAATAACAGATTTAACTGAGAGACAAGCTGCTCTAAATCAATTTGTCATTGAAGGATCATCAATTTTTGTAAAACTTTGTTATTCAGGTATGTTTTTAATTGTTGTTATCATTCTATTAATTCTAACTCAAAAAGCTCTTTATTCTCCATGGGGTAGAATGATGAGAGCTATTAGAGATAATGAAGAAGCAGCGAATGCAATGGGTAAAAATGTGGTTAAACAACATTTACTAATTTTTGTTTTAGGTTCAGCTATAGTTGGAATTGCTGGTGCTATGTTAGTAACCCAAGATGGATTATTTACTCCAGGCAGCTATAGACCTATGAGATATACTTTTTTAATTTGGGTAATGGTCATTGTAGGTGGAAGTGGTAATAATTTTGGTGCAATTTTAGGAGGTTTTGTGGTTTGGTTTTTATGGATTGAGTCAGCACCTATCGGATTATATTTAGTTAATTTAACAACAGCTGGTCTAGCTGACACTCACTTTTTAAAAGTTCATTTAATTGAAAGTGTCCCATATTTTAGATTTTTAATGATGGGAATAGGCCTGTTATTGATAATGAGATATAGACCAAAAGGTATACTTCCAGAAAAAATAGAAATAAAATAAAAATATGAAATATATAATTTTAGGTGCAGCTTTTGCTTGGGCTTTATATATGGCTGATAAATATTTATTTTTTTAAAAAAAACCCCTAACATAAAAATGTCAGGGGTTTTAATTTAAGATAAATTATCTTTGTTTTTTAGTTTTAAATTTTCCGCCTTTAACTTCTTGTTCCAAGAAAGAACCTTCAGCTTCACCGACGCTAGTAAAAGTAACTCCAGTTGCACCTTCGTAGTCAACTTTTTTACCTTTAGCTAATAAATCTAAACCTTTTTTAAGTTCACCTGGGTAAATTTTTGTTCCAGGGCCGTTAGCAACAGCCATTACATTTTTTGCAATCGATGCTCTGTCAGCTGAATTACCTGCTTGCATTGCTAAAACAATTAAAGCAGCAGCATCATAAGACTCTCCTGTGTAAGGACCTGAGCTGTCAATACCAGCAGCTTTTGCTACACCAGCAAACACACCAGCACCTTTTCCAGTTGAACCTGGCATAGAACCAAAAGATTTTCTTAGATCTTTTCCAAATGCATCAACTAATGATTGACCAATCATACCATCTGACAAAATAAATCTGTCAAATGCACCAGAATCTAAAGAAGCTTGAATAATACCTTTTCCACCTTGGTCAAGATATCCAATAACAGCTACTGCATCACCACCTGCTGAAGCTAGTGTTGCTACTTCAGAAGAGTAGTCTGCTTTTCCATCTTCGTGAGCATTAACTGTTGTTACCTTTATACCATGAGCCTCAACAGCTGCTTTGTAAACATCAGCTAAACCTTTTCCATAATCATTATTTGTGTAAGTGATTGCAACACTCTTCACTTTTCTGTCTTTAGTAATATCAGCTAAAATTTGACCACCTCTAGCATCTGATGGAGCTGTTCTAAAAAAATATCCTTTATCATCAAGAGTTGTTAATCCTGGAGATGTTGCAGAAGGTGAAATCATTACTACACCATTTGGGACAGCAACATTTGAAGCAATAGCCCCTGTTACACCTGAACAATCTGCTCCCATAATTGCTGCAACCCCTTGTGAAATTACACCCTCGGCAGCTGCTGTAGCTGCTGCAGAGTCTACACAAGTTGAGTCTGCTCTTATCGCTGTAATTTTCTTTCCACCTAAAAGAGAACCAGAGTCGGAGGCTTCTTTAAAAGCAAGTTCTGCTGATGCAGCCATTGCAGGTGTTAGAGACTCGATAGGACCCGTAAATCCTAAAATAATCCCCATTTTAATTCCATGCCCATCTGCCATTACATTTGATCCAAAACTTGAAACAAACATAAAAAGGGCGATAACTATTTTTCTCATTATATTTCCTCTATTTGTTAACAATTTATAAAAGAACAAATTAAATATAATTTCGTAAAGATTTTCAACAAACAAATTATCTTATTTTACAATATCTTTAATTAATTTAGACTATTAATTAAAGATATTTATCAAATTTGCTATGAAATCAAAAAAAATCAAACCAAGGTTTAACAAAGAACAAAATCCTAGAATTGGATTAATTGCACTGGCTACAGACTTTATGATCGAGAAGGATTTTATTCAGATAATAAAAGATAAAAAAATAGATTTTTTTGTAAATAGAATTCAGTCATACAATCCATTAACAAAAGAAAATCTGATAAAAATGTCAGATAAAGTTACTGAAGTCACAAAAAATATTTTACCTGATGAGGATATTGATTGTGTGGTTTATGGCTGCACTTCAGGTACAATAGCCGCTGGCTATGATGTAATTGAGAAAAAAGTTCTAGCCGCAAAACCTAACACGAAGTTAACTACTCCAAGTTCAGCAGTAATTAAAGCATTAAAAAAGTTGAAAATTAAAAAATTAGCAATTTTTACCCCATATTCAAAAACATTAAATGATGAAATCTTAAAATATTTTTCAGGCGAAGGATTTATAATTAATTCTAATAGTTATTTAGATATATCTTCAGATATTGATATAGGAAAAGTAGAGCAAAAATTTTTATACGATGTTTTGTCAAAAATTGAAATGAAAGAAGCAGATGCATTGTTTATATCGTGCACAGCTTTACCAGTTTTAAACATAATTGATAGATTAGAAAAAAAAATTAAAAAACCTGTGCTTTCAAGCAATCAAGCTTTAATTTGGGACTCTCTAGAGGCTATCAGGAGAAATGAAGAAGTAAGAGGGTTTGGAAAATTATTTGAAATAAATTAGATATGCTTTTTAAGATAGAAGAGTACAAACAGAGATTAAAAAAAGTTCAAGAGATGATGCAAGATAAAGGCATTGAGCTTTTAATTTCACATGACACAAATAATATTAATTACTTAACAGGTTATGATGCTTGGTCTTTTTATTATGCGCAGTGTGCCATAGTGCACGTTAATGCAGATGAACCCGTATGCTTTGTGAGAGAACAAGATGCTGGTGGGGCATACATCAAAACTTATTTAAAAAAAGAGAATATAATTGTTTACGATGAGCATTATATTCATGCGTGGCCCAAGCATCCTTATGATTATTTAGTCCAGATAATCAAAGATAAAAAATGGGATAAACTTTCTATTGGATTAGAAATGGATGCTCATTACTTTACTGCATTTTGTTATGAAAAAATTAAACGAGGTTTACCAAACGCTAATTTAAAAGACTCTGAAAGATTAGTGAACTGGGCAAGACTCATTAAATCTGATGCAGAAATAAACTTTATGAAGTCTGCAGCAAAAATTTCTGAATTAGGAATGAAAACTGCTTTCGATGTTATTAATCCTGGCGTTAGACAATGCGATGCTGTTGGAGAAATTCAAAAAGCTTTATTTTATGGTTCACCAGAATATGGTGGAGAGTACTCTAGTATAGCAACTTTACTACCAACAGGAAAAGGAACATCTGCATCTCACTTGACTGCAACCCAAGACAAATTTGTTGAGGGCGAAGCAACGATTATAGAGCTTTCTGGTGTATATAAAAGATACCATGCTCCAATGGCTCGTACGCTTTTACTTGGAAAATCTGATCAATTAAAAATTGATACAATGAAAAAAACAATTGAAGCCCTTCAAGCTGGTATAGATGCTACGAAACCTGGTAACACGGCAAATGATGTTGCCCAAGCTTTTTGGAAGGTGTTAGACAAATACGGAATAGAAAAAAAATCGAGAACAGGTTATTCAATTGGAATAGGTTATCCTCCTGATTGGGGAGAACACACCCTTAACATTTATAAAGGGGATATGACTGTTTTGGAACCTAACATTTGTTTTCATATGATTGCAGTTATGCAATTTGGAGATTGGGGTGTTGAGGCCTCTGAAGCAGTAAGGGTTACAAACAAAGGTTCTGAATTATTTTGTAGTTTTTCAAAAGAACTTCACGTTAAAGGCTAATTTTTAATAGTTGATATTTATCGGAACAAATGTTTTAAAGTTATCTGTCTTATGTCAGTAAATAAAGAATTTGTTAAATTTGATAAAGTTGACAAAAGTTACGATGGTAAAGTATTAGTTGTCAAAGATCTTCAATTAGATATTGCTGAAGGTGAATTTATCACAATGTTAGGACCTTCTGGCTCAGGAAAAACAACTTGTTTAATGATGTTAGCAGGTTTTGAGACTCCAACAAATGGAGAAATATATTTGGACGGCAATGCTATATCAAGTATTCCTCCTCACAAAAGAGGAATTGGAATGGTATTTCAAAATTATGCTTTGTTTCCACACATGACCGTTTATGAGAATCTAGCTTTTCCTCTAAGAGTTAGGAAAATCCCCAAGGATGAAGCCGATAAAAAAATTGATAAAGCATTATCAATGGTTTCTTTACAAGGTTTTGCCCAAAGAATGCCAGGGCAATTATCAGGAGGACAACAACAAAGAGTAGCGGTTGCTAGATCATTAGTATTTGATCCACAATTAGTATTGATGGACGAACCCTTAGGGGCTTTAGATAAAAATTTGCGAGAAAGTATGCAGTATGAAATAAAACATATTCACGAAAGCATTGGTGTAACAGTTGTTTACGTTACCCATGATCAAAGTGAGGCTTTAACTATGTCTAATCGAATAGCAGTATTTAACGACGGTAAAGTTCAACAACTTTCAAGTCCAGATGAGCTATATGAAAAACCAGTAAACTCATTTGTTGCAGAATTTATCGGAGAAAATAATACATTTGCTGGTGAAGTTACTGATATTTCTGGCGGCAAATGTAAAGTTAAATTATCTAATGCGGAAATTTTAGCAAATCCTATTTCAGTTAAAGGAAAAGGAGAAAGAACAACGGTATCATTAAGACCTGAAAGAGCACTTATTAATCCAAGTGATAAAATGGATAATATTCATAAAGGTAAAATTGAGGAAGTAATTTATCACGGAGATCATACAAGAGTGAGAATTAATATATTAGGAAATTCAGAATTTATTCTTAAAGTACCGAACAGTTCATCTAATCTTGATATTAAATTAGGAAACGAAATTAATATTGGATGGAAAAGTGAGGATGCTAGAGCCTTAGACCCAAAATAAGCACCCATTTACTCTTAATATTGTTACATAAAAGGCCTGTTGACTCTCATTATCGATCTTGTTGTAATGAGATTTTATAAAAAACGTTTAAACGGAGGAAAAATGAAAAAAATTAGTAAATTATTACTAGCCCTTTCTTTTATATTTTCTTTAACTACATCAGCATACGCAGTTACTGTTGCGTCTTGGGGTGGAGCTTACACGGAAAGTCAAAAGTTAGGTTATGGTGATCCTACCGCTAAAAAACTAGGTATTCCGATCAATTGGGTCGACTACTCAGGTGGATTATCAGAAATTAAAGCACAGAAAGAAGCTGGCAAAATTACGTGGGATATAATGGACGTGTTTGCTATGGATACTATCAATGGCTGTGATGAAGGTTTATTTGTTAAATTTGATTTTGATAAAGACTTCCCAGCAGCTCCAGATGGAACTCCTGCAAGTAAAGACTTTTTCACTAGCATGCCAAGTGAATGTGCTGTAGGAAATATTTTATACTCTTGGAACTACGCTTATAACTCAGATAACGTTAAAGGTACTCCAAAGACTATCAAAGATTTCTTTAACACTAAAAAATTCCCTGGAAAAAGAGCTATCTACAAAGGCGCTCTAACAAACTTAGAGATTGCTTTAGCTGCAGATGGTATCAAACCAGGTAAAGGTGGAGCAAAAATCTATAAAGCTTTAAACACTGACAAAGGTGTTCAAAGAGCTATGGATAAGATCAAAAAACTTTGCACAGACCCACAAGGTGGATGTGTATTTTGGTCTGCAGGTGCTCAACCACCAGAACTATTAATGAGTGGTGAAGTTGTTATGGCAACTGGCTGGAATGGTAGATTCTTTAACGCTGCTGTTGGAGAAGGTGCTCCAATCGTACAAGTATGGGATGCTCAGGGTTTAGACTACGAGTATTTCGTATTAGTTAAAGGTTCACCAAATGAAGCTGATGCTAAAAAAGCTTTAGCTGAGATGACAAGTACAGAAGGTCTAGCAGGCAGTGCGAAATATATTGCATATGCACCTTGGAGAAAATCATCTATTGCTGTAATGGAAAAAGGTGAGCCATGGTACAAAGATGGTAAGACAAACATGGTACCTAATATGCCAACTGCACCAGCAAACACTAAAAATTACTTCTTAGTAGATCCACTTTACTGGGCTGATAACGGAACAGAACTTGGTGAAAAATGGGAAGCAATGAAAGCAGGATTTTAATTTTAAGTTTTAAAGATTAAAATTTTATATTATATTGAGAGGGCGGTTATTACTAACCGCCCTTTTTATTTATGAGCTCAGAAACAAAACAAATTTTAACAACTGACGGAATCCCTTTAGAAGTTAGTCTTAAAAAAGCAGAAAAGAAAAATAAGATTAAAGCTTTTTTACTTGTTGCTCCATTATTGTTGTTCATAATTATTACATACGTGTTTCCAATAGGCGATATGCTTATGAGAAGTGTTGACGATAAAATGGTTACTGAGATGCTTCCTAAAACTTTTAAATCCATGGAAAAATGGGACGGACAGGATCTTCCTCCTGAAGAGGTATTCGAAGCTTTCTATTTTGATTTTCAAAAATTGATTGAAGAGGAGCGAGAAGGAAAACTTTCAACACAACTAAATTATACAAAAAATGGTTTCAAAAGTATTATCAAAAAATTAAGAAGAAAGTCCAAATCTTTTGAAGAGGGTAATTATAAAGAGCAAATTATGTCTGTTCATCGAAGATGGGCTGATGTTGAATATTGGAGAGCAATTAAAAGAAGAGCTCCTTCATATACTTATCAAAAATATTTAAAGGGGATTGATATGTATGAAAATGAAAAAGGAGAAATAATTAATGTTCCTGAAGATAGAAGAGTTCATAGAATTTTATGGATGAGGACTTTGGAGATTGCATTCTTTGTTACAGTGTTTTGTTTTTTAATGGCATATCCAATTGCACACTTACTGGCAACATTACCGATGAAGTACAGTAACCTCTTGATGATCTGTGTCTTACTTCCTTTTTGGACTTCATTATTAGTTAGAACTGCTAGTTGGATGATTCTCCTTCAACAGCAAGGAATAGTAAATGATTTCTTTGTTATGATAGGACTGGTTAGTGATGATAACAGGCTAGAAATGATGTTTAATAAAACAGGTAGTTATGTTGCAATGACACAAATTTTACTGCCTTTTATGGTTCTTCCACTTTACAGCGTGATGAAAACAATCTCTCCAAGTTTAATGAGAGCCGGTAAGTCATTAGGTGGAACACCTTTTGTGGCTTTTTGGAAGGTCTATTTCCCTTTAACTATCCCAGGCATTGGAGCGGGATGCTTATTAGTTTTTATTTTAGCAATAGGTTATTACATTACCCCAGCTTTAGTTGGTGGAGCTTCTGGTACGTTAATAAGTAACCAGATAGCATTTCATATGAAAAGTACTCTCGACTGGAGTTTTGCTTCAGCAATGGGACTTATGTTGTTAAGTGGAGTATTAGTTATTTATTGGCTGTACAATAAATTAGTTGGAATAGATAACATTAAATTAGGATAAGGAAAATGGCTTTACCCAAATATACAGAACTACATTATAGAATTTGGCACTACGTTTATTTGACAATCTGTGCAGCAGTGTTTTTTTTTCTTGTTGCGCCATTGTTTGTTATTTTTCCATTATCTTTTAATGCTGAGGAATTTTTAGTTTTTTCTGATGGGATGAAACGTTTAGATCCTGATGCGTTTTCTTTAAGATGGTATCAAGATATGATTTATGGGACTAAAAATCCTTGGGGATTAGCTGCAAAAAATAGTTTTATCATTGCTATCTTTGCAACAATAGGCTCGGTAATACTTGGAACAGTTGCGGCTTTGGGTTTGAGTAGCAGGCATATGCCGTACAAAGGTTTAATTATGGCAGTATTAATTTCACCTATGATAGTTCCTCTAATTATTTCAGGCGTAGCGATATTTTTCTTCATGGCTAAAGTTGGATTAGCAGCCACCCATACAGGAATAGTTCTTGCACATATAATTTTAGGAACACCGTTTGTTGTTATTACAGTAACCGCAACTCTATCAGGGTTCGATCATAGTGTCACAAGAGCTGCAGCCAGTTTAGGTAGTGACCCAGTAAATACATTTATGAAAATCACTTTACCACTTATTTTACCAGGAGTGATATCTGGAGGGCTATTTGCTTTCGTAACATCATTTGATGAAGTCGTAGTAGTTCTATTTTTAGCAGGATTAGAAAATACAACTATACCAATTCAAATGTGGACAGGTTTGAGGGAACAACTAAGTCCAACAATTCTTGCTGTTGCAACTTGTCTGATTATTTTATCAACATTAATATTAGTTACTGCTGAACTTTTAAGAAGAAGATCTGAAAGACTCAGAGGTATAAATCGATAAAAATTTCATTACATGAATATAAAAAATGTTGTGGTGATTGGTTCTGGGACGATGGGAAGTGGTATAGCAGCCCATCTATGTAATGCAAATATTCCAGTTACATTATTAGATTTAAAAACTGAAATTAGCGAAAAGGCTAGAGAAAGAATTCATAAATCTAGACCTCCGTTATTAATCGATAAATCCAGAATAAATAATATTAAAGTTGGAAATATATCTGATAATTTTGATGTTGTAAAAAATGCTGATTGGATTGTTGAGGCGGTAGTTGAAAGAATAGATGTAAAACACCAAATTTACGAAAAAATATTTAAATCAAGAAAAGCAGGTGCAATTGTTTCATCTAATACTTCTTCGATACCTATAAAAGTTTTATCTCAACACTTAACAGATAAAGAAAAAAAAGATTTTTGTATAACTCATTTTTTTAATCCTGTTAGATATATGGGGCTATTAGAAATTGTTAAAAACGAGAATAACGATCTAAATAAAATTAATCAATTAAAAGAATTTTGTGAAACTGAGCTAGGTAAAGGCGCAATTGTTTGTAACGATACACCAGGATTTTTAGGAAATAGAGTGGGTGTTTATGCCATGCAAATAGCAATGACAGAAGCTTTTAAAATGAAGTTATCAGTCGAGGAGGCGGACGCTATTTTTGGAAGGCCTATGGGAATTCCAAAAACAGGTGTTTTTGGTCTCTATGATCTAATTGGGATTGATTTAATGGCTGATGTGTTAAAAAGTTTCATTAAAGAGCTGCCAGAAACGGATGAATTTCATGAAGTTGCTAAAGAAATTCCGTTGGTAAAAAAGTTAATTGAGACGGGTTATACGGGAAGAAAAGGTAAAGGTGGTTTTTATAGAATGAATAAATCTGGAACTACTAAAGTTATGGAGGCAATTAATCTTGAAACGGGTGATTATTCACCAAGCAAAAAAATTGATATTAAGTCTGATAAGGTAGATCTTAACGGATTAATTAACAGAAAAGATAAATATGGTGAGTATGCATGGTCCGTCATTTCAAAAATAATAAAATATGCATCATCACTAGTTCCAGGGATTACTAATCAATTTAATGATATTGATGAGGCAATGCGGTTAGGTTTTAATTGGGCCAAAGGACCATTTGAAATGCTTGAGGAAATTGGTGTTCAAAACTTTTTTAACAAAGTCGATGGTTTTAGTGGGAATAATTTTTTAGAGGAATTAAATAAAAATAAAAATGAAGATTTCTATGGAGAAAGACAGAAATACACCAATATTGAAACATTAGGTAAAGTTAAAAAAACAGCAATAAGTTCAGATGGCAATGACTCTGCAAAGATTTATAGGTTTCAAGATTATAATATTGTTGAGTTTACCACTAAAGCCAATGCTTTAGATTACGACTCAATGGATGCTCTTAAAAAAGCTACAGATAAACCGTTGATAATTATAAATGAGAGTATGCAATTCTCTGCTGGCGTAAACTTAACTTACACTATGCAATTTGCAGACAAAAATGATTTTAAATCAATAGAAAAATTTATTAAATATTTTCAAGAGACGTGCAAGCATTTAAAATACTCAAAATATCCTGTGATTTCTGCTCCATCGGGTTTAACTCTTGGCGGTGGCTTTGAGGTTATGGTTCAAAGTAATTTTGTAGCATCTCATACAAATATTGTTGTTGGACTTGTTGAGACCATTGTAGGATTAATTCCTGCAGGTGGAGGATGTAAGGAGATGTTAGGAAGATGGTTAGATACAGAACAAGCAAAAAAAGATCCAAATTTTGCCCCACTTAAAGTTTTTGATATTATTGGCTATGGGAAGACAGCTACCTCACCTGTGGAGGCAGAACCGATGAAATATCTAAGACCAGAAGACAAAAAAATTATGAATAGAAACAGTCTATTAGAAGTCTCAAAAAAAATCCTTAATGAAAATAAAAATTTTAAAGTGCCTGAGGAGCTTGTATTTAAACTTCCCGGAGAAAGTGTCAGAGGCGAAATGAACAAGATTATAGAAAAACTCTACAATGAAAAAGTTATCTTAGAACATGGTGTAGAAGTTGCAAAAGAATTGGCAAATGTTTTAAGTGGTGGGGATACGACAATAGAAAAAACATTAACCGAAGATGATTTGTTTAAGTTAGAGCTAGAGGCATTTATGAGATTAATTGAAACAAAAAAAACACAAGACAGAATAAAACACACCTTAGCTACTAGTAAGCCATTAGTTAATTAGCATTCTAATAGAATTAATAAAATCGGGTCTTAATACATACTGAGATTTATCAAGGTACTTAATTTTTTTTAACGCCTCTAACCCGTAAATTACTTTACCAATAGGAGTGTATTCAGATTCATATAACGGTTCATCTCTTAAAATTATAAAAAACTGACTATCTTCCGTATTGTAACTTTTTGATCTTGCTAATCCCACACTCCCTTTTTTGAAATCAAATGGAGTGTCTATCTCTGAATTTATTGTTCCCAAACCAGACTTGCCAGTGCCAATCTTTGCATAATTCAAGCTTCCTTTTTTACCAAATTCTAAATCACCCGCTTGTACAAGTGTATTTTTTATTACTCTGTGAAAGGCAGAATTGTCATAGGCTTTAGACTCAACTAATTTCTTAAATCTTTGAACAGCATTTGGAGAAATTTGAGGATAAAGTTCAATTATAACATTCCCACAAGGAACATTTAAAATTACGATATTTGAAGGATTTTCAAAAGTAATTTTTGTTGGATCATAATTTTTTACAAATAAACATTTATTCTTTATTAAAAAAAAAGAACCAAAGGAAAATATCGCCAAGGATAGTAAAAATATTAGAATTATTTTTTCTGATCTTGTTGCCTTAATTTTTTTGATCATAGGATAAAATTTGGATCAATTCTTAATAAATTTTTTTTAATAAAATTTATTTTTTTTTCTAAAATTGGGTCTTTATTCTTTAAATTTGTTCCAATCATCAAATGAGAAAAAACCTCTGCCATATCCTCAGACGCAGTGGATTGCGAGTATTCTGAGAAAAATCCCTTAGTATTACTATAGGTTTCTAAACCTAATTTATCGGTGCAGGTAGAACATTTTGCATACTTAAAATTTGTTAAATTGAAGCTTGACCAGATGTTTTCATTAAATATATCCTTAAAACTATCGTTTATTATATGAAAAACTTCATGATGAATTACTCGTTCAAAATATTTTTCATTAAACTTTATATCAAGAATTAATGTTTTCATTACATTATCTGGAATACCTGCTGTATTGATATTTGAGATTGATAAATCTTCACACAAAACCACATATTTTAAATTTATTCTTTTTAAAAATGCTTGATTATACTTATTCAAATTTTTCTGAATAATTTCATACTTTTTATCTAAAGTTTTTTTTTTAGAGTTATAACAATTTATATTATTATCAACTCCTATTGTGAAAGGTTGTTTAGCGTATAAGTATCTTAACTTATTTGATGTTTTAATATTATATATTTCTAAATTTGGAATCTTGATAAGATTATAAATAGTATCTGCTTGCGCTGAATTAAAAACAATAAAAATTAATATTATATATCTAAAATAAATCATAAATCTCAATATAGAAGATATTCCAAATTAAAAGAATGTGATACAGTTTTTAGTGTGAAAAAAAAAACCAATAAAGATCCAATTCAACCGGTTAGTGGAACAAAAGTTCCCAGGTTTGCAGGGCCTTCAACATTTGCTAGATTACCAGAGCTAAGAGATGTAGAAAGTTGTGACGTTGCAATCGTTGGAGTTCCATTCGATGCTGGCACGAGTTATAGACCTGGAGCAAGATTTGGACCTCAAAGTATAAGACAGGCCTCAAGGCATTTAAGAACCAATTATCATCCAAATTATGATGTTGAACCGTTTAAAATTCAACAAGTAGCTGATGCTGGGGATATTACCTGCAATCCATTTAATATTAATGAAGCAATAAAACAGATAGAGATAGGAGCTGAGGAGTTATTAAAAAAGGTTGGAGGTATTATTTGCTTAGGTGGAGATCATACAATTGCTTTTCCTCTCTTAAAAGCAGTGAATAAAATTAATAATGGACCAGTCGCGTTAGTACACTTTGATGCTCATCTTGATACTTGGGATACATATTTTGGAGCTCCCTACACTCATGGAACTCCTTTTAGAAGAGCGAGGGAAGAAAATTTATTTTTAGATGATGCATCAATGCATGTTGGAATTAGAGGTCCTTTATATAGCAGAGATGATATTAAAAATGATGAGAGTTTTGGATTTAAGATAATTCATTGTGATGAATTTCAATCAGAAGGCACAGATAAAATCGCTGAGAGAATTAAAAAAAGAGTAGGCAACAATCCTTTATACTTATCTATAGATATAGACGTATTAGACCCTGCTTTCGCACCTGGAACTGGAACTCCAGAAATTGCTGGGATGACCTCAAGGGAAATGGTGAATGTTTTAAGAGGCTTATCGGGCTTAAATCTTATTTCAGCAGACGTAGTTGAAGTTTCACCAGCGTATGACCATGCTGAGGTCACATCACTTGCTGCTGCTACAATTGTTTATGAGTTAACTAATTTATTTGCAAAAAAATAATAAAAAGTTAGTAAAAAGTTATGAAAGATAAAAAAAACTTTTATATAAATGGAAAATGGCAGGCTCCAAAAAGCAAACAACAAATAGAAGTTGTTAATCCCTCTACCGAAGAAAAATGTGCGATTATAACTCTTGGCAATAAGGAAGATGTTGATATTGCAGTAAGTTCTGCTAAAGAAGCTTATAACTCTTGGGCTTTTTCAACCAAAGAGGAAAGAATAAAACTTTTAGAAAAACTCTATGAAAATTATAAAAAAAGGTGGGCAGATATTTCTGAAGCAATTACTACAGAAATGGGTGCTCCAAGAGATTTTGCGACCAAACTTCAGGTTGGTACTGGGGCTGCACATATAAAATCTTTCATAAGACATCTAAAGAATTTTGAATTTGAAAAACCATTAGGAAATCATGCTCCAAATCAAAGAATTATATACGAACCAAAAGGTGTATGTGCATTAATCACACCTTGGAATTGGCCTATGAATCAGGTTTGTCTAAAAGTCATACCCGCTTTAGCTTCAGGTTGCACAATGGTTTTAAAGCCATCTGAGCTTGCTCCATTATCCTCAATAATTTTAACAGAAATAATTGACGAAACAAAATTTCCTCCAGGAGTATTTAACTTAATTAATGGTGATGGAACTATAACTGGAGACGCTTTAACTCGACATCCTGACATAAATATGATTTCTTTCACTGGCTCCACAAGGGCTGGTGCGTTAATTTCACAAAATGCAGCTAATGATTTCAAACGCGTAAGTTTAGAATTAGGTGGCAAAGGTGCCAATATAATATTTGAGGATGCAGATCCCAAAGCAATTGAATGGGGTGCTTTACGATGTTTCAAAAACTCAGGTCAGTCTTGTAATG
Source organism: uncultured Pelagibacteraceae bacterium (assembly GCA_902518185.1). GTDB lineage: Bacteria > Pseudomonadota > Alphaproteobacteria > Pelagibacterales > Pelagibacteraceae > Pelagibacter. The sequence continues at coordinate 117,541 of CABYFG010000003.1, forward strand.
CTCCAACTAGAATGTTAATTGAAAAATCACATTATGATGTGTCTTTAGAGAGATTAAAAAAATATACAGATAAAATTGAAGTTGGAGATCCAAAAAAAGAGGGGGAACACATTGGTCCTGTAGTCTCTGAGATACAATATAACAAAATTCAGTCTTTAATTAAAAAGGGTATCGATGAGGGTGCAAAATTAATTGCTGGAGGGCTTGGTAAACCAGAGGGTTATGAAAAAGGATATTTTGTAAAACCCACAGTCTTTGCTGATGTTAATAACAGTATGGAAATTGCAAGAACAGAAATTTTTGGACCAGTTTTATCTGTAATACCATTTGAAACTGAGGATGAGGCAATAAAAATAGCTAACGATACCGCTTATGGTCTTACAAATTATATTCAATCAAAAGATAAAGAAAAAGCTCGAAGAGTTGCAAAAAAACTTAGATCAGGAATGGTTGATGTCAATGGTGCTGGAATAGCAATCGATACTCCTTTTGGTGGATTTAAACATTCTGGAATAGGAAGAGAAGCTGGTGAACACGGTCTTCAAGAATTTTTGGAGGTAAAATCAGTAGGCGGATGGAGTTAATTAATTGAGGACTTTTGTTTAATACCATCTAGAAATTTAATACATTTTTCAATTTCACTTAATTCAATAAACTCATCAACCTTATGAGCTTGCTCAATTGATCCTGGTCCACATACTACTGTGCTCATGCCAATTTCCTGAAATAAACCTGCTTCAGTCCCAAACGAAACAACATTACGTGAATTATCTCCAGTTAAACTTGAAACGAATTCACAAGCCTCGGAGTTCTTAACACGATTAAATCCAATTATTTCTCCAATAATCTGTTTTCTAATATTTGACTTAGGAAACACTTTTCTCATTTCAGGTAGAAGAACTTTCTCTGCAAATTCGTCAATCTTCTGATTAAGAAATATTCCATCTTCTTTTATAACAGGTCTCGTCTCCCAATTAATATGACATTTGTCAGCAATAACATTATGGGCTATTCCTCCAAATATCCCTCCAACTTGCAACGTTGAAAAAGGAGGATCAAAAATTGAATCTGTAGGTGCACGTTTTTTAAGCTCTTCTCTTAGTTCTATTAATTTATTCGCATATTTAGCAGCATACTCAACTGCACTAACACCTTTTTGTGGCTGAGAACTATGACCTGCCAAGCCCTCAAAGTAAGTTGTATATTCATAACACCCTTTGTGGGCATCTATAATTTTCATTTTTGTGGGTTCACCAACAATACAAATTCCATCTTGAATTTTTCTTTTTTTCAATTCCTTAATCAGAATAGGAGCACCTATACATGCAGTTTCTTCATCAAAAGTTAATGAGTAATGTATATCTCTTTGTAAACTTTGTTTTGAATAAACTGGTGCAAAAGCTAATGCACAAGCAATAAATCCTTTCATATCACATGCACCTCGTCCGAAAAGTTTATTGTCTTTAATAGTTGCAATAAAAGGATTTGTACTCCAACTTTTTGAGACTGGAACAGTATCAGTATGTCCAGATAAAATTATTGGCTTAATCCCATTGGATTTTTTTGCTTTTATTGTTGCAAAAAGGTTAACTCTTTTTTTTTCATCATCATAGGTTTTAAAAGATGACGCTCCATGCTTATTAAGAATTTCTTCACAATAATTTATTAAATTTGAATTATCCTCACCTGAAATAGTTCTGAATCCTATTAGATCAGTTAAAATTTTAATTGAATTTGTATATATTTCCTTCAAATTAATTTCTGTACTCATAGCTAATAATTATTATAAATACTGCATTTATGAAAGAACAAATAACATATAATATTTTTGATAAAGTTGACATACGAGTGGGCACAGTAATTTCTGTTAAAAAAAATGAAAAAGCTAGAAAACCCTCACTAGTAGTTGAAGTAGATTTTGGAGATGAAATTGGAATCAAACAATCATCGGCTCAGATTACCCATTATTATAGTGAAGAAAATTTAATTGGAAAACAGGTCATAGGAGTTTGTAATTTTGCAGAAAAAAATATTGCTGGAGTTGTTTCACAAGTTCTCATTTTAGGATCTATTGATAAAGAAGGTAAGGTAATTTTAGTTCATCCTTCCCAAAAATCTGAGAATGGTTTACCTGTCGCTTAATAATGCATCCAGAAATTTTATCAATCGCTTTGTTTTGGTTTGTCACAGCTTATACACCAGGTCCAAATAATGTTTTAGCATCTTACTCTGGTTTTAATTTTGGTATTACCAAAACTATTCCACATATTCTTGGAGTAACATTAGGATTTACCTCACTGGTAATTTTTCTGACTATTGGACTGATTAATGTATTCAAGCTTTTTCCAATTATACAAACTATTATTAAATATCTTGGAACAATTTTTTTAATTTATTTAGCCTACAAGATTGCAGCATCAAGCGCATCAGATAAAACTAAGAAGGAAAATCCTGTAAAATTTATCGAGACTTTTCTCTTTCAATATCTTAATCCTAAGGGTGTGACTGTAGCAATAATTGTCGTTTCGACCTATGTAGAATTGGGTGAAAATTATATAAATTATGCGACTCAAATAATCCTACTTGCTTTCTTATTTTCGTCAACAAGCATTACATTATGGACATTTATGGGTAAATTTTTAAGAAAATTTGCGACAAATGATAAATTTATAAAGAACTTTAATTATGTTATGTCAAGCCTTCTTCTTTTGAGCATAATTACATTTTATATATAAAGTATGAAACCAGGAAATAAAAACTCATATAAATCTTTAAAAGATATAAATATAAATGGAAAGAATTTTAAATTTTTTTCACTTGTTGAAGCTGAAAAAAATGGGTTAACAGGTATATCGAAGTTACCAAAATCGATAAAAGTGCTTCTTGAAAATCTCTTGAGATTTGAAGATGAATTAACTGTAAACAAAAATCAAATTGAAGCTATTAAAAGTTGGTTAAAAAATAAAAAATCAAAAACTGAAATAGCATACAGACCAGCTAGGGTTTTATTACAAGATTATACTGGAATTCCAGCTGTGGCTGATTTAGCTGCTATGCGTGAAGCTGTTAAAGAAAAAAACAAAGACCCAAATACTATAAATCCTCTCTCAGCGGTAGATTTAGTGATTGACCACTCAGTGCAAGTTGATCAATCCGCTAGGGAAGATTCTTTTGATAAAAATGTTGAAATAGAATTTAATAGAAATGGTGAGAGATATTCTTTTTTAAAATGGGGGCAACAAGCATTTAACAATTTTAGAATAGTACCACCTGGAACTGGAATTTGTCACCAGGTAAATTTAGAATATTTGTCTAAAGTGGTTTGGAGTGAGGACCATAATAATGAAAGCTATTTATTTCCTGATACATTAGTTGGCACTGACAGTCATACTACAATGGTTAATGGTCTTTCAGTTTTAGGTTGGGGTGTAGGAGGTATTGAGGCAGAGGCAGGCATGTTAGGCCAACCAATTTCAATGCTTATCCCGGAGGTAATTGGTTTTGAAATTAAAAATAAAATGCCTGAGGGAACAACGGCAACAGATTTGGTTTTAACAGTAGTCAAAATGCTTAGAGACAAAGGTGTTGTCGGTAAATTTGTGGAATTTTTTGGTGAGGGATTAAAAAATTTAACTTTAGCTGATCGGGCAACTATTGCCAATATGGCTCCAGAATATGGAGCTACATGTGGTTTTTTTCCTATTGATAATGAAACATTAAAATATTTAAAGTTTTCTGGAAGAGATCAATTGACCATAAAAATAGTTGAGGAGTATGCAAAAGCTCAAGGACTATGGGCGAGTAATGACATGGTTTTTACAGATACTTTATCTTTAGATATGTCAACTATTGTACCTACTATCTCAGGCCCAAGAAGACCCCAAGATAAAGTATTGTTAAATGATGCATCAGATAATTTTAAAAAAAGTTTCACTGATATTACAAATAAAAAAAATTTTTCGATTTCAAAAGTAAAAGATACACAATATGATATTAAAGATGGCTCAATTTTAATCGCTGCAATAACTTCTTGCACAAATACTTCAAACCCAAACGTGTTAATAGGTGCTGGTTTATTAGCTAAAAAAGCTGTTGAGTTAGGTCTTACGGTTAAACCATGGGTTAAAACCTCATTGGCACCAGGATCCCAAGTGGTAACTGACTATCTAGAAAAAGCAGGTTTAAACATTTATTTAGATAAATTAGGATTTAATTTAGTTGGGTACGGTTGTACTACTTGCATTGGAAATTCAGGACCTTTACCTGATAATATTGTCGAAGCTATTAAAAAAGAAAATATTTATGCTGTCTCTGTTTTGTCTGGAAATAGAAACTTCGAGGGACGAATTTCACCTCACATTAAGGCAAATTACTTAGCTTCACCGCCATTGGTTGTAGCTTATGCTTTGGCTGGTCATATGGCTTTTGATTTATATAAAGATTCTTTAGGGAAAGATAAAAATGGTAGAAAAATATACTTGAAGGATATTTGGCCATCAAATAAAGAAATTGAAGAGACATTGAAATCAGCACTGAACCCTGAAATGTTTGTTAAGAGATATTCAAATATTGCAGAAGGCCCTAAACAGTGGCAAAAAATTAAGACTGAAAAAAGTAGTATTTATAATTGGGAAGAAAATTCAACTTATGTGAAAAAACCTCCTTTCTTTGATAATTTATCTGAAAAACCAGAGGGATTTAAAAAAATAAAAGATGCAAGACCATTATTGATTTTAGGAGACATGGTCACTACTGATCATATTTCTCCCGCAGGAAATATTCAAAAAAATAGCCCAACAGGTGAGTATTTTATGAAACATCAGATTTTACCTAAAGACTATAACTCTTATGGTTCTAGGCGAGGTAATCATGAAGTTATGATGAGGGGAACTTTTGCAAATATTAGAATTAGAAATGAAATGGCTCCAGGGACTGAGGGAGGGTTCACAAAGTTGTACCCTGAGGAGAAAGTAATGCCAATTTATGACGCTGTTATTGAATATAAAAAAAGAGGCACAGACTTAGTAGTAATCGGTGGAAAAGAATATGGAACCGGATCCTCAAGAGACTGGGCCGCCAAAGGTACAAAATTATTGGGAGTTAAAGCTGTAATAGCTGAAAGTTTTGAGAGAATTCATAGATCAAATTTAATTGGTATGGGAATTTTGCCTCTCCAATTTATAAGTAAAATGAATAGAAAAAATTTAAAGCTTAATGGATCTGAATTGATAACTGTAGTAGATATTGAAAATGGAATTAATCCCTCTGATATTGTAAAAATTGAAATAAAATATTCATCAGGTGAATTAAAAAAGATTGAAACATTGTGTCGAATAGATACTAAGAACGAACTTGAGTATTACAAAAATGGAGGAATTCTTCAATACGTTTTACGTAATATGATTTAATCATGGATGAGGACATAGCGATAATAGAGACTAACACTCGAAAAGAGAAAATTAAAATTTTTTTTATCAAAAATAAAAAAATTCTATTTTTTTTTATTTCATTAGCAGTTTTTTTGTTGATTGGTTTTTTTGGTTATGGTGAATATGTAAAAAAAAAAAAGATTGAAATTTCGGATTTTTATAATTCAACGATTATTTATTATTCTGATCAAAACAAAGAGAAAACTACAAATAAATTAATAGAGATAGTTTATAAAAAAGATCCAACTTATTCACCACTTTCACTGTATTTTATTATAGATAACCAATTAATTGATGATAAACCAAAAATTAATGAATTATTTCAAGTGTTGATTGATGAAACAAAATTAGAAAGTGAAATAAAAAATTTAATAATCTACAAAAAAGCTTTATATAACGCTGATCAAATTGATGAAAATAACTTACTTGAAATGTTAAACCCCTTAATTAACTCTGAAAGTATATGGAAATCTCATGCATTATATATTTTAGCAGAATATTTTTATGCAAAAAATGAGAAACAAAAATCTAAGGAATTTTTTAGTAAGATTATCAATACAATTAATGCAAACCAAGACATAGTTCGAGAAGCACAAAAAAGACTTAATAGAGATTTAAGTGATTAATTATCTAAAGTTGTTGGTTTTTGTTTTTTTATTTTCATGTTCTTTAGGAGATGTGGGTGGATTTTGGACAAAGGAAAAGGATTTGAAAAACGAAAGACTTGAATTTAAACCTTTATTTGAAAAAGATAAATTTTCTTCACAAGAATTTAATACTAATTTTGTTTTTTCACTAAGTAAAAAGGATATTAAATTAAATAACAATTCAGAAATCAATAACAATGATGGCTATGTTTTGTTTGATGGTGTGTTGCAAAAAATACAAAAGTATAATTTTTCTAAAATCAAAAATTTTTATTCTCAAGAGCCCAGTTTAATATTTTTAAATGATAATATAATTTTTTTTGATGACAGTGGATCAATTTTAAGTTTTGATAAAAATAGTAAACTTACTTGGAAAATAAATAATTACTCTAAATCCGAGAAAAAAATAGGTCCCTTGATATCGATGATTGAAAATAAAGGTCAGCTATATGTCTCAGATAATCTTTCAAAATTTTATAAAGTAGATATTAAAGATAAGAAAATAGTTTGGTCTAAGAAAAATGAAATACCTTTTAATTCCAAGATTAAATTTTATGAGGATAAGATTTATATAGTTGATACAAATAATGACTTAAATTGTTTTTCAGCACTTAATGGAAATCTTTTATGGAAACATACGACTGAAAAATCCTTTATCAATTCATCAAAAAAACTCTCTATTTTAATTAAAGATAAACTTGTAATTTTTTCGAATTCTTTAGGAGACATAACAGCAGTTAATGCAAATAACGGATCTCTAGTTTGGCAAAAATTTACACAAAACTCAAAGATTTATGAGGATATTATGACTTTAAAAACTTCAAATTTGATTGAAGACAATGGATCAATTTATTTTTCTAATAACAAAAATCAGTTTTATTCTCTTGATTTAAATACTGGAATTATAAATTGGATACAGGATATTAATTCAAATATTAAGCCAGCTGTTATCGGAAAATTTATATTCACAATTTCACTTGATGGTTATTTTTTTATAATTGAAAAGGACACTGGAAATATCTTGAGAATTACTGATGTTTTCAAACAATTAAAGATAAATAAAAATGAAATTATTCAACCAACAGGTTTTATTTTTAATCACAAAAATCTTTTTATTTCTACATCTGAAGGAAAATTAATCATTGTAAATATAAAAACCGGTAAAGTACAAAATATTTTAAAAATTAGTAATGATATAATTTCAAGACCATTTGTTCAAAATAAAAAAATGTATTTAATAAAAGATAATTCCATAATAAAATTGAATTAATGTTTCTTAAATTTCTTGAAAAAATAGGTAGAAAAAAAATAGTCCTTGATAGAGGACCATCACATCCAAGATTTGATTTAGCAAAACCATGGATGAACAGATATTACCTAATTTTCAGACACAGACCTAAATGGTTTCCTTTTAATATTTTGATTCATGAAATGCTAGCTGATGACCATGGTGATGGCATACATAATCATCTTTTTCCCTACATTACTATTGTTATAAGAGGTGGTTACTGGGAGACTACTAAAAAAGGGAGGTTTTGGAGACAGCCAGGTTACATAGGATTTAGATCTGCCAATGCATATCACAGGGTTGATTTAGAGCCTGGAACTAAACCGATGACTATTTTTATTTCTGGTCCATTTGGCTTGAGGAAGGGTCCTAGATCAGAATATGGTATTGATTTTAAATCTAAAAAAAATGATGCCAAAAAATCTTGAGGACAAATTTAGATTATTTTGTAATTCAAAAAATTTAGAAATTAATCAAAATCAAATTATAACTATTCAAAAACTTGAGGATTTTTATAGTAAAAATTTTCATTCATCAATCTTTGAATTTTTAAAAAAAAAAAATCATAAAAAAGGATTTTACCTTCACGGAGGTGTTGGTGTTGGAAAAACGATGATCATGGATTTTTTTTATGATCTTATTTCTAAAAGAAAACTTAGACTTCACTTTAATGAATTTATGTTAAACTTTCATGATTTTGTCCATGAAAATAAGACTAAAGAGGATGAAAATATTATTAATTTATTTGTTAAAGATCTTAAATCAAAAGCTTCGTTAATATTTTTTGATGAATTTCAAGTCACAAATATAGTAGATGCTATGATATTGGGAAAATTATTTGATAAAATATTTAGTGAGAATATAAAGATAATTATTACCTCTAATATTACAATCTCAGAATTATATAAAGATGGTCTACAACGAGATCAATTCAAACCTTTTATTGAGATTATGAAAAAAAAGACAGTCGAACACGAGCTTATTATTGAAGATGATTACCGAAAATCAAAAGAAAATCAAAATGATAGGTACTTCTTCCCACTAAACCAAGAAAGTAATTTTAAAATGAATAAATTTTTTAGAATTATTTCAAAGGATAAAAAAAAAACTACTCAAAGTCTTGATATTAAAGGAAGAGAATTTCTAATTAAAGAATTTTATGAGGGGGTTGTAAGATTTACATTTAATGAATTATGTGACGAAAATCTAGGCGCTGAAGATTATCTTCAAATAGTCAAAGTTTCTAAATTTATGGTAATTGACCAAATACCAAAGTTTGATGAAATTAATTCTAATCAACAACACCGTTTTATAACTTTGATTGATATAGTTTATGATAAAAAAATACCAATTGCTGTCACCGTAGAAAATAGTCTAGATGAATTGACATCATCTAAATCATTAAAAGAACCATTTAAACGTACGATTAGTCGTTTATATGAATTAACATCTTCAAATTTTAATTTATGATACAAAAATTTAATAACTTTAAAATCAGTACTAATGGACAAAAATTATATGAATTCACTGATCAAACAATTGATTGGATTAAAAAAAATAAATTTAAAAATGGTATACTTAATCTTAGCATTCAACACACCAGTGCTTCTTTAATTATTCAAGAAAATGCAGATCCAGATGTTCAAACTGATTTGATTAATTATTTTAATAAATTAGCACCAATGGATAACAAGTTATATATTCATACAACAGAAGGCAAAGACGATATGCCTGCACATATAAAATCCAGTTTGACCAACAATCAAATTTCTCTTAGTGTTGAAAATGGGAAATTGTTACTTGGAACCTGGCAAGGCATTTATTTATTTGAGCACAGATTAAATCCACAGACGAGAACTATAATTCATCATTTTTTAGGAGAAGATTAATTTTTTTTTAAACTTTGAAAAGCTTTTAATGCAGAAGCTCTTGCTTCTTCATGTATTACAATTGGTTTTGGATAATCTTTTCCAACAATTGTATTTATGGCTTGTTGATATTTCATTTCCATTTCCCAAGGTTTATGTATAAATTTTTGCGGGACTTTGCTTAGTTCAGGAATCCATTTTTTTACATATTTTCCCTCCTTATCAAACTTTTCACCCTGAAGAATAGGATTAAAAATTCTAAAATAAGGGGCTGCATCTGCACCACAACCCGCAACCCATTGCCACTGAGCTACATTATTGGCTTTATTAAAATCAAGTAAACAATTTCTAAAATGTTTTTCACCTTCGGCCCAATTAATTCTTAAATGTTTCACTAAAAAAGAACCAACAACCATTCTTATTCGGTTATGCATCCAACCAGTTTCGTATAATTCTCTCATCCCAGCATCAACAATTGGATAACCAGTCATTCCTGATTTCCATGCTTTCAAAAATTTTTCGTTTTTTACCCAAGGAAATTTATCAAATTCTTTTCTGTAATTTCCTTTTAAGAACTCAGGAAAATAATTAATTAAACTATGAGAAAACTCGCGCCAACCTAATTCATTAATATATTTTCTGTAACCAATACCTTTAGATTTAATTTCGCTACATTTTTTCCAAATAGTGTTCACATGTATTTGTCCATGTTTAATATATGGAGATAATCTAGATGTACCTTCTACAGAAGGATAATCTCTTGCTGTACCATATTCTTTAATTTTATTGTTAATTAAATTGTTAAGAACTTTTTTTGACTCATTTTCTGAAACTTTCCAATAATTCTCAAATTTTTTATACCAATTTTTTTTTGGTAAAATACTTTTAGGTTCAACACAGTTTTTAAAAAAAGATATTATTTTTGTTTTTTTTTTAACAATATAATTTTTACTTGGTGGTAAACCCAAATATTTTTGCTCAGCATTTCTCCAGAAAGGGGTAAATACTTTAAATGGGGTTCCATCATTTTTAGTTACTTCTTGAAATTCATTAAGTATATTTCCTTTAAAATATTTAAATTTAATTTCATTTTTTAAGAAAACATCTCTAATTTTTTTTCCTTTTGCAATTACGTCAGGCTCATAGATCTTGTTCCAATATATTGTAACTTCATCTTTTTTTTTTATTTTGGAAAATATATCTATTTCATCACCTGCTAATATTTGAAGATTAATTTTGTATTTAGATAATTCTGATTTAAATATTTCCAAAGATTTAAACAACCACCACTTTTGTGCTTCTCTCTTATTATCAAAATCATTTTTATTATAAATATATAATGCAATTACATTTTCATGATTTTGTGTGGCATATGAAAGAGCAGGGTTGTGATCAATCCTAAAGTCTTCCCTGATCCAAGCTATAGCATTTTTTGTCATTAAAATATTATTTTCTACCTTTTGATAGCAGCTGTTTGTAAAGTTTAACATCTGCATTTCCTTCGCATCCAATGACAAGAATATTGGAATTTTCACTCAAATTTAATGATTTTTTTGCTTTAAGATTGTTGGTTAAACCTATCAGTGCAATAATGCCAGGAGTAGCACATTCACCTCCTATAATTGAACCTTTACTTAACTTTCTATCTTTTAACATCGCTATCGTTTTGGCAACATTACTGTCAGCAACAGATACACAATAGTTAGAAGTTTTTTTTAATATTTGCCATGGAACAAGTGACATCTCATTACATGACATCCCACCCATAATACTCTCTTTTTTAATTCTTATTTTTTTTAGTTTATTTGCTTTTACACTCTGAAGAACACAATCTGCTCTCTCAGGCTCAACAACAATTATTTTTGGAATTCTTTTAAAATATTTTGCTACACCGGCAACTACACCTGCTGCCAATCCTCCAACACCAGCCTGAACAAATATGTGTGTTATGTAATGATTTGTTTGTTTAGATATTTCTTTTATCATGATAGAATATCCAGCCATCGTAAGTTGGGGAATATACTTATAGTTTTTGGTAGATACGTCTTGTACAATTTGCCAATTATTTTTTTTTGAGAGTCTTTTGCATTCCTCTAATGAATTCTCATAATTTCCTTTAACTCTTATTACCTCAGCACCAAATTTTTCTATTTCACGAACTCTTGTTTGGCTTACATATTGACTTACAAAAATTTTACACTTTAGGTTTAATCTTTTAGCACCCCAAGCGACAGATCTACCATGATTACCAGCTGTTGCCGATGATATGACTATATTTTTTTTTCCTTCAGCTATTCTATCTACAGCATATGCTCCTCCTAAAGCTTTAAAAGACTTTAAATGAAATCTTTTAGACTCATCTTTATAAAAAATATTATTTAATCTCAAATTTTTACTCAATTTATCAAGCGATAACAGAGGAGTTAATTTATAGTTTTTCCACTTAGAAATTGATTTATATGCATGAGTAATTAATGGCGAAGGAACATGTTTGAAGACATAACTTCTTTTGAAACTATGATGACTATTTTTAAATAATTCTTTAAATTTCCATGCACGTATATTAGAAAAATTAATCATTTTTTAATAAATCATTTCGTCCAAGACATCCAAAGATTTTTATTATTTTCTAACCACTTTTTAGCAGCTTCCTCATAAGTCATATTTTCTTTATCAACCATAAATGCCATCGTACCAATTTGATAGTTATTAAATGATATTTTTTTAAATATTTTTGCTGCTTGTGAATGATTTTTTGGAAAATTTTTATTAACAATTTTTTTTAAATCACTGACAGGAGAACCACATTTTCCATCACCACCTTCTATAGGATGGCAACCTTCATAGTAGGGAGGAAAATCTATAAACGTAAATCCTTCTTGATCAGTGAAATTTGGTGACCAATTAAATATTATAATTCCTTTATCTTTATTTTTAGCTCGCTCTGCATTATTCCAAAGTTGCCTTGGATCAATTACAAATTTAACAGACCAAAGATCACTTAATCCTAAAGCTTCAATCCTTTGAGGGATTAGATCCCCTCGCCAACTGATTGGAGCTTCTAAAATTATTCCTTTCCCAGTTTTATTATTAGTGACAAAGTTTTTAATACAATCTTTATTCTTTAGCGCTTCCCACTTAGGCAAACCTGGACAATATTTATTTACCCAATTTGGATAGCCTAGTTCTTGAATTACCTTTGCTTGATGATTTCCCCATTCCAAAAATCCACCTTCTTTTTTTATATTATAGTATTTTTCCCCAAGAGATGTTTCCCATACCTCATGAGATAGTGATATATTTCCATCTCTAATTGCTTCATAAACCAGCTCAGGTTTAATAGGAATATATTCAATTTTATTACCTGTTGATTTAAAAATTTCACCAATTATATGAGCCATCACAATTTGGCTCGACCAATTGTGTAAAGGTATTTTAATAGTATCATTTTTAATTGAATTTTTTCTTAAGGATAAATTTTTATTTGAAAGTAAGAAAAATGATAACGACATAATTATGACTATAAGAGCAATTATAATTTTTGATGATTTTTGTTTCATAATCATGTTTTAAAGTCCTAAATTCATAATAGTATTTTTATTAGTATTGGATAGTAAACAACTTAATATTTATATAATATACGGATGAATAATTAAAAAGAATAAAATGAAAAAAATCTTGGTAATTGGTGGAGGAGCGATGGGCTCAGCATTTACGGTGCCTTGTATAGATAATAAAATTTCTGTCACATTAACTGAGCCATATAATAAAATATTTATCAGAGATTTATCAAGTAAAAAAAAATTTCATTCTTCTTTAAAAATACGATTACCACAAAGTGTTAAATTTGAGGAATATTCAAAAAATTTATTTTATCAAAAATTTGACTTGATTGTTATTGCGTTAAGTTTATCTGGTATAGATTTTATAGGAAAAGAATTAGATAAATTAAAGATAAAAACCCCTATATTAGTTTTAACAAAAGGTTTAAAATATGACAGAAAAGAAAAAAAAATACTCACAATTTCAGAACAATTAAAAAAAAATTACAATATTCAAAATATTTCTGTTCTTAAGGGCCCATGTTTAGCAAAAGAACTTGCAAGAAAGAAGAAAACTAACGTTATTATCGCAAATACTAATATTAATGTTGCAAAAAAAATTGGAAAATTTATTTCAACAAAATATTATCAGATAGAATTTTCAAAAGACATAATCGGAATAGAATTTTGTTCAGCACTAAAGAATATTTATTCAATGGTAATTGGCTCTGGTCAAGGTTTAAATATTTCATCACAATTATTCCAAAAATCTTTGATTGAGATGAAATACTTAATTAAATTTTTTAATGGGAAAGAGGAAACTGTTTTAAGTTTAGCTGGAGTAGGTGACCTTTACGTAAGTGCTTTGGGAGGAAGGAACAGTAAAATGGGAAATTATTTAGGTAAAGGATATTCCTTTAAAGAAGCAAAACAAAAATTTATGCCTAAAGATACAGTTGAAGGTGAGCAATTATTAAGAGAAATTGCACCATTCGTCCAAAAAAAAATTGATAAAAAAAAAATTCCTTTGATGATGAGTTTATTTAATACAATTATTAAAAAAAAAAGACTTAAGATTTAGTTTAAAAAAAAAATTATATTGTTTTAAAAATATGTATCGGTATTATTTTAAAAACATATGGCAAATATCAAGTTTTTTAACATTCATAAATCGTTTGGTCCAAACAAGATTATTAATAATTTTAATTTTGAAGGCAGAGATAATGAATTTTTAGTTTTAGTTGGTCCGTCTGGATGTGGAAAATCAACTCTGCTAAGAATGATAGCTGGTTTAGAAAAAATTGATGAAGGTGAAATTTATATTAATGATGATATTATTAATAATCTTCATCCTTCTAAGAGACAAATAGCTATGGTGTTTCAATCTTACGCTTTATACCCTCATATGAATGTTTTCGAAAATATGTCATTTGGATTAAAAATTGAAAAAAAAACTAAAGATGAAATTAATGAAAAAGTAGCATTAGCTGCCAGGATTTTAAAAATCGAAAACTTATTAAAAAGGAAACCAAAAGAACTATCCGGAGGACAAAGACAGAGAGTTGCAATAGGTAGAGCCATTACTAGAAATCCAAAAATATTTTTATTTGACGAACCACTTTCAAATCTCGATGCTGCATTACGTTCCGAAATGAGGGTAGAGATATCAAAATTACACAAACAAATTAATACTAATATGATTTATGTAACTCATGATCAAGTTGAGGCAATGACTTTAGCTGATAGAATTGTTGTGCTTAATAACGGCAATATTGAGCAAGTTGGTACTCCAGAAAAAATTTACCATGATCCAGAAAACATATTTGTTGCTCAGTTTATTGGGACACCTAAAATGAATATTATAAAAGTAAACAGTCAAAACATTATTTCAAGTGATAAAGTAAAATTTTTAGATAATGAAATTGATTTTAAAAAACCTGTTCTAGAAAAAGAAAATTATTTTTTTGGTTTAAGACCTGAGCATTTTAGTGTGACTGATAAAATGGATTATACATTTAAACCACAAGTAGATTTAATTGAAAATTTAGGAAATGAAAAAATAGCATATTTAAAATTTGACACTTTAAATATAACTTTAAAATTTCCTACTTCAGATACTATAAAAGAGGATATTGGTTTTAACTTAAAAGATATTTTGGTTTTTGATGAAAATGGTAATCGCGTCAGATTTTAATTAGAAAATCCATATTTTTTTAATCTTGCATCACCAGTTCTAGCATGAGCTTCCATTCCTTCATATCTTGAAATTCTAGCACATGCAGCACCGACAGATTTTGTTGAGTCTTTTGTCATTCTTTGAAAACTCAAAGTTTTAATGAATTTCCCAACAAATAACCCCCCTGTATATCTTCCTGCACCTTTGGTTGGCAAAATATGATTAGTGCCTGAACATTTGTCTCCATAAGCGACAGTTGTCTCTTCACCTATGAATAATGAACCATAATTTTTTAATCTTTTATGAAACCATTCAAGATTTTTGGTTTGTACCTCAAGGTGCTCTGGTGCATACTCATCACTAATCGAAGCCATCTCCTCGTCTGTATCGCAAAGAATTACCTCACCATAATCTCTCCAAGCAGCTTCTGCACTCTTTTTTGGTAACTCTGGCAATTCAGCAATTAACTCAGGAACTCTTTTCATGACTTCATCAGCTAATCTTTTGCTTGTGGTATATAACCAAGCAGGAGAATTGTAACCATGTTCAGCTTGTCCTACTAGATCAACTGATACCATTTCTGCATCAGCCTCATCATCAGCTATTACAGCTATTTCAGTTGGTCCCGCAAATAAATCAATCCCAACTTTACCAAATAAAATTCTTTTTGCTTCTGCTACAAATTGATTTCCCGGACCAACTAAAATATCTGCTGGAGGATTTTTGAATAAACCGTTTGTCATAGCAGCGATTCCTGGAACTCCACCTAAATTTAAAATTACATCTGCACCACATAAATTAGCTGTATAAATAATTGCTGGATGCGCACCCACACCTTCTTTTGGAGGGCTACATGCGATAATATTTTTTACTCCTGCTACTTTTGCAGTTGTAACACTCATCACAGCTGATGCTATGTGAGCATATCTGCCTCCTGGAATATAACATCCAGCTGTATTAACAGGAATTAACTTTTGACCTGCATAAAGGCCTGGTGATAGTTCTACCTCAAAATCTTGACCATAATTTTTTAATTGAGCTTCTGCAAATTTTTTTACTCTTTCATGAGAAAACTGTATGTCATCTTTTGTTTTTTGATCTAATTTTTTGTTGACTTGTTCAATTCTTTCTTTTGAAACTACAATTTCTCCATCATACTTATCAAATTTTTTCGTAAGATTGATGCAGGCTTCCTCTTTTGAAATTTCTATTTCTTTTAGTAATTCCTTTACTATCGCAGTTGTTTGATTATCGTCAGTAAAAGGAGTTTTTGGTGATTTTTTAAGGTATTTAATTGCCATAATATTTTAGTTGAATTGTTTAAAGCATATTAGATTTTTTTCAATGAAACAATTAATCTAATGCAACAACAGCTGCTGCAATTGAAGCTAATCTAGCCGAGGCCTCGTCAGAACGACTTGTTATTACTACTGGCACTTTTCCTCCAACAACAACACCTGCTGCACACGCTCCATTAAAGTATATGAGCATTTTGACTAGTCCGTTACCTGTTTCGACACTTGGAACTAATAATACATCAGCCATACCAGCTACACTATTTTGTATTCCTTTAATAGCAGCAGATTTTTTTGAGATACAGTTATCAAATGCAAGTGGACCAAAAACATCAGCATCTAAATTTTCTTTTTTGGCAATTTTTGTTAATTCCTCAGCCTCTTTAGAACTTGGCACACTATCTAAAACTTCCTCTGTAGCAGATAAAATTGCTATTTTTGGCTTTTTAATTCCAATTCTATTAGAAAAATTAATTACATTTTTAAGAATATGTAATTTTGTTTTTACATTAGGTAAAACGTTTAATGCACCATCCGTAATTATTAAAGGTTTATCCTCTTTTCCTAAAGTCATGTGCCAAATATGACTTAATCTTGTTTTACCTAGTAAATTATATTCTCTTTTCAAAACCTCTTTCATTAGAACATCAGTATGAATGTGACCTTTTACAATTATTCTAATCTTTTTTTCACTTGCAAGTTTTGCAGCAATTTTTGCTGTGTTATTTTCAACAGGCTCATGAATTACTTCATATTTTGAAACATCCCATTTCAGATCTTGTGCACATTTAACAATTTCTTTTTTATCTCCAATAAAAATTGGATCAATTAAATTTTCTTTTACTGCATCCTGCACCGACTGCATAGGAAGAGGTTTCCCTGCATTAACTATTCCCGCTTTGACACCTTTCTTTTTATGAGCTGCATTTAGTAAGTTAACAGGGCAAACAATTTCTTTATTGGAAAGCATGGTTAATTTTTTAAATCTATT